>CAYWRQ010000149.1:1188-5704 GCA_964460915.1 uncultured Oscillospiraceae bacterium | reverse complement strand
CAGTCATACCGTCTGACTGGCAAACAAAAGCCGGTAAGTTGTCTGTAGGACAACGTGACAGCTTGATTATATTACCACCATCCGGCGGAAATGTCAACACCCTTTTTCACGATTCGGGAGTTTATATAATTTCATCGAATCGCCATTTTTGAATATGTTTATTCTTTATAATAAAGGAAGGACCGCCATCGGATCGGCGCTCCTTCCTTATATTTATTAAAACTTTTTTTGATACAGCGCAATTTCCCGGATCAGTCCATCCATATCTATCCTGGAAAAATCCGTAGTATCTACAACGATGCTCGGCCCATTGGCGGAAAAGCAGTCCATCCCCCGCGTCCGGATCCCATTTACATAATCGGTATAGGACAGCACAGCAGTCTCCCGCTTTGCGCCCTCCTTTTCCGGATAGCAATCGTTGACTACATGGCCGCGGTGGCGCTCCGGACTTTGATTCCTTTCCAAGAACCGCTGATACAGAACATGGTAATCTCCCATCAGGATAACTGTAATTGCGGTATATTGATACCGGGAGAGCAGAGCACTCAGCCCTTCGCGCGAAACATTTTCAAAGTTATTTTCTAAAATAAAGGGCTGATTTTAGCTCATCAGCTGTTCCGCGAAATAGTAAAGGACCTCCATGCTGGCAAGCCCAAGCCGAACCTTTTCCTCCCGCGAACGGAAACCGATTGTATCAAACAGCCGCTCCTTGATCGTATCCTTCGAAAGGGAAGGGATGTGCAGCCGCTTAGACAAAAAATCGGCCATCGAACTTTTTCCAGCGGCCGGAATCCCCGTCACTAATATGCAATACATATACGTGCCTTATCGATAAGTATAGAGGCTGATCTTCTGCACCTGCGGGAAATCAGGAGTTCCGATAAAATACCCTTCGTCCCCGTTGAGCACTCGTCCCGGAACCCATACGTCGTTCTGATACCGGCCCTCTTCCTTTTTCAGCACGCCGATCCGGTCGACAGCGCCCGGCTTCGGCAGGAACTTTACCGAATAACCGCTGCCGCAGATGATAAATTCATCCTCCGACAGCTCGATGATAAACCCGCCCGAAACAGCGCTGCCCTCCTGCTTACCCGGTCCTCCAAAGAAGGATTCGGACGCGCCGGAATACGAAATCTGCGCATCATATTTCGACATTTGGATTGTTGTGCCTGCATCGCGATACTCCAAAAACGCGTGGATTTTTCCCTGCTCATGGGCCTGCGCAATCGTCTCCCGCATATTCCCGATAAGCTGGTAGGCCGCAGCCAACCGTTCCCCGGCGCCTTCCGACTGGAAAGCATCCGCACCGATATTCAGCACGCCCAGCAGGTTGCTCCCCAGTTCATCGGTGCGGTTTCCAAACAGATCCTCAATGCCAAACGGGGCAAAGCAGAGCGCATCATGCTTTCCGACCGCGTAAAACAGGAAGGATGCAGAATCCTTTGTCGCCCGGACTTCCGGAATAAACAGCGGGTTTCCGGCCGTCGCGTATTCGTCGCAGACCGCACGATAATGATTGACATAAATATCCGGGGCATAAGCGTCGATCGACGGCGCCGCCAGCGCCCAAAGCTCTTTGACCTTCGCAATCGGCCCGCCGCAGGGATACACACCTGCCCGGTCGGGATGCTGCTGCAGCCAGGCGTTGACATACATCGGCAGCGGATACACCTCTTTGCCTGCCGATGCGATCTGCTCGACCGCCGATGCATACTGCCAGGCCATCATCATTTCTCCGCCATCCCGTCCAAACGCCGTTTCCCAATTGCCTTGTACGCCGTAATGACGGGCAACAATCTCCGGAACCGGCTGACGGAACGCCTTTTCCGCCGCAGCCGAGTAATCCCGGTCTGCACCCAGTACGCCGATCTCATTTTCCACCTGCATGGTAATAACCGTGCGTTCCTCGGAATCCGTCTCCCGGATATGCTCCATCAGCTTCCGATAGGCCGCCGCATCCGCAGCTACCGCGTCCGCACAGAATGGGGAAATACAGTCCAGTGGTTTCCCATAGCCGTCCCGTACCCGGAAAAAGCGGGCGTTTTCCCCGCTGCTCTCTTTTTTGACCCAACCGGGAATGTAGGTCGAATTTCCGTTTTTCCAAAGGCCAAACCAAAGGATGATCAGCCGAAGCCCTTCTCGTCTCGCCGCCGCAATCAGCCCGTCTGCCAGGGTAAAATCAAACTGCCCTTCCTCCGGCTCAATCGTCTCCCAGGCAACCGGCAGAATAACACTGTTCATATGCAGCGGCCGCAGTACCGGCCAGACTTTTTCCTCCATGTACGCCAAGCTGGACGAGCTGGAATTGTGCAGCTCACCGGACAGGGCGACAAAGGGCTTTCCGTCTACCAGAAAAACCTTTTTTCCGTTTTCTTTTACTTTCATCTGTGGGATTTCTTTCATATCATTTTCCATCCTTTCCGACAGAGCAAGATTGCTTGTGCTCGAGCACAATTATTATATCATATTTTCCTGACCAGCACAAGCCTTTTTTATAAAATTATGACAAAAGCGGCCTCCGTTTCCGAAGACCGCGCAAAATTATTCTGACAATCCAAGAGGAAAATACGAGACGACAGCGTCCGCATCTCCATCACGCGAAACCGCCAGCAAATGCTCCACATCTTCACCTACATCAAATTGGTTTTCCGAGAGCAGCATCTGGTTCTTTGCATAATCTGCATGAATCACATATGAACTTTGCCCTTCCCGATAACGGTGCAGCTTGATGAAAAGAAGATCCATCGATTCTTCCGGAATATGTATGACCCATGATTGGGCATAACGTAACGGATCACTTTGCCGTCCTCGCCCACCTGAATATACCAATTTCCGTACATCCGGTCATCAAAAAGGAGAAAGCACAGTTCCACACAGCGTATTTCCGCCTTCGCCGTCTCCCCATGCCGTATACATTCACCATAGAGCGTTTTAATCCGAGGGATAGGCAGCGGCAACACTAGAAGCACCGCCGCGGCTATGAGGACGATATAAGCGTATTTCCGCACTTTCTGATTGGATTTCTGAGCTTCTGTCCTTTTCTGCTCTGACATAATAAAAGCCTTTCCGCTCACTGCCTGCTGTCCTTGATGCCCATTCGATTTATACTTATTTTACAGTTATATGGACTATTTGTTAATACATTTACCGTAATAAGATATCAGGAATAAATATATATCAGCTTTAAAAATGTTTTCGCTGAATATGATATTACTTCCATTGGATTGATCCTTCAAATAGGCTCACAGTACGCTCAGCAGTTCCCCAAACGCCTCCGGAATACATCCGATCACATCGCCGGGCAACATCCCATAGGCCGTCAGCCGCCGCTTCGCAGCATCTCCCGCCGCCGCATGGAGATATACCCCGCAGAGCGCCGCCTGTACCGGCTCCGCGCCCTGTGCCAGGAAAGACGCGATCATCCCCGCCAGCACATCCCCGCTACCGCCTTTGGACAGGCCGGAATTGCCGTTATCGTTTAGGTACAGCTCTCCCTCCGGCGACGCGATCACCGTGTTGCTGTCTTTCAGCACCAGTGTCACATGGTTCTCCATCGCGAAATTCCGCGCAATCGCAAAGCGGTCTGCCTTAATCCGGTCAACCGGCCATCCGCACAGGCGGGAAAACTCCAGCATATGGGGCGTTAAAATAAGCGGCGCCTGCACGGATTTCAGCAGGTTCAGCCCGTCCCCGTCCAGCGCGGCGATACAGTTTAACCCGTCCGCGTCCACGACCACCGGCCGCTTGGTCTCCGACAAAAGCCTTTTCACCAGCGCTTTGCTTTCTTCCGTAACGCTCATCCCGCAGCCAACGAGCGCCGCCGTCGACCACCCATTCAGCTTTTCCGTCAACAGCCCTGCATTTCCGGGTGCAATCGCCCCTGTTTCCCCCAGCGGCAGGATACAGTGGATCGCCTCCGGAAGGCGCAGCCGCACCGCGCTCATAGCGGCTTCGGGAGCCGCTGTCATCACCAGCCCGACCCCGCACCGGTAGGCGGACATAGACGAAAGCAGGACGGCTCCCGTCATTGACGCGCATCCGCCGATATTCAGCAGTTTCCCGTAGCTGCCCTTGTTGGAGTCTTCGTTCCGCGCCGGCAGCGCATCCCGTACGATTGCTGCGGTCAGGTGAACCACCGTTCCCGGAATTCCCGCCATCATTTCCTCCGTGATCCCGATCGGCACCACCTCGACTTCGCCGCATAGGCTCCGGGAGCGTTTTAAGAGGTGTGCCGGCTTTACCGCCGCAAAGGAATAGGTCAGCTCCGCTCGGAAGGTACCGGCATCATATATCCCGTTGTTACAGTCCATGCCCGACGGGATATCCAGCGCAATTTTTCCCGCGCCGCTCTCATTTGCCGCCCGCAGGATACGCGCAATTTTCTCTGGCAGCTGTCCCGAAAAGCCGGTGCCGAAAATCCCGTCCAGGATAAGGGTACTTTCCCGGCAAAGGCTGCGCAGGGCTTCGTCCTCTGTCCCTTCTCCGTCCAGCATCGTCACCCGCTCCCCAAAAGGGG
>CAYWRQ010000149.1:0-1088 GCA_964460915.1 uncultured Oscillospiraceae bacterium | reverse complement strand
ATATTGGTGACAGACGCACAATAAAATGGGACAATTCCCTGTTCTAGGATGGTCATCGCGAGGCTGCTGACCAGGATTGTCGCCAATCCGCCCTGCCGGTACTCCTGCCGAACATCGACGCCGATCTCCCACATCCTTTCGCTTTCATAGGATGCTCCTGCCAAACCTGCAATTTGCCCATCCTTTATCGCATAAAAAACAATACCGGTCGGTGTTTTTCCATCTGCATCAAAGGCCAGTGAGTTTTCAAACCCCGTAATCCCCTGCAGCCGGTAAACCTCGTCGCCCTGCAGGAGCCGATAGGTATACGCATTATTTAGAGGAAGACGTCTGATCTGTTTCAGATCGGGCAGATAATAGATCGACTGCCCATAGACAAACGGACACTCAAATATCTCATCCCGGCACTTCCCCTCAAACAGCTTTTTAAGCTTCGGCAGAAACTCTTCCGATGCCGATACTACTGTCGCCCTGCCCATCGTCGCGATTTCCAGAAAGGGAGAAGGTTCTTTTCGCTGAATCGTAAAAACCACGCCATCCCGTGTCAAATCCTCTGCTGTACAACCCAGATATGCCGCGACATACGCCCGGACGATTTCCAACATATTTTTCTTATTCATTTTTCTTCTCCTTATCCATGTCAAGAAAGATATAGGAGCTTTTCGGATCACGCTGCCGGTAGATTTGCTCCAGTTGTCCAAGTACCTCTTCCCGGTCATGAACAAAATTTTCATCATGGCTGAGCAGGAAATACTGTGCTTTGAGAGAGCGCAGCACCTTCAGCTGTTCCAAAAGCAGTCCCGCATTATAAACCGCTTTTCCACCCTTCATCGTAGAATAAATCCCGTCTCCCAAAAAGGCGTATCTTTCATTTACCTCCAATCCAACCGAGCCCTTAGCATGGCTGGACGGCAGCGGGAAAAGATGAAGACGGACGCCGTCCCTGATAAAAATATCCTCTTTAACAAATGTTCCTCCTGCTTTTGTATATTTATTGGTATGCGCCCCCTGATACAGATGGTCATAGCTTATTCTGCCCAGGTTTCCGGCATGATCTGGATGAAAGTGGGACAGCACAATATTCTTTT
>CAYWRQ010000148.1:0-5909 GCA_964460915.1 uncultured Oscillospiraceae bacterium | reverse complement strand
TCTCAGCTTTCTTGCAGAAACTCATGCTAACTTTTCATTTTTACTTAACAGAGCCTTATTTTACCATATCGGTATGATATTTTTGCAGCCAGTTAAACATCGCGCCGTACAGGTTTGCGCTGCTGCGGTAGTAGCAGGGCTGTACGTCAAAGCCGGGCACCGCAATAATATAGTGCTCTTTGATTTCCGAGACCTTTTTCTGCAAATCCGCGATCAGGCGCGGTTCCTTGCTGATACCGCCGCCGATGACAAAACGGTCCGGGTCGCAGACATGGGCCAGCGTCACAATCAGCTGCACCAGCGAGTCCAGCAGATCATCATACAGCATCCGGATGTCCGGATCCCCTTGTTCCAGCAGCTCAAATACGGTAAATCCGTTCATCTCCATATCGGGATATTGAGGGCCTTTTACCAGGCTGCGCAGGCGGGCAATCTCTTTTTTGGAATCCTCCGCATGGAATGCCATATACATATTATTGCGCGGAGAGCCTTTCATAATAGCCGCCCGTTCTACAAACCCTTCTGTTGAACAGGTATAGGTCGAAATGTTGTAGATGCCCGGCTTCCCACCGGTTACGATGTACGAAAACTCGCCGGCAGCTGCATGACGGCCGCGGTAAACCTTGCGGTCCTTAATGATACCGCCGCCGATACCGGTTCCGAGGATAATGGCGATACCGTCCGTGCAGTCCTTGAGGTTGCCGTTCCACGCCTCCGCCAGTGCCGCCGCTTTCCCGTCATTTTCGACTGCGATCGGAACCTGGCAGCGCTCATGAAGCAGATCGACGATATTATAGTCCTTCAGGATCTGTAAATAGGCGCCTCCGCTGACGAGGACACCGTCATCTGTAAAGGTACCTGGCATACTGATTGCGACCCCTTCCACTTGATCCTGAAAACGGTCAAAAATCTCTCCGGTTTTGGAGACATATTCCGCTACCGAATGGTTCGGCGCAGGGATCTCTCCTTGATCTGTCAGGTTCGCGTCGGTATCCATTACCCCGTATTTCAGCGCGGTTCCGCCATAGTCCAGCACCAGACATTTCATACTTGTTCATCCTTTCCAGAATATAGAGGTTAGTTCTTAACCTTTATAACATTACTATGAAGTTATTATATCAAATATAGGCAATATCTGTCAATGGATTTCCTCATATTCTGGACAATTATACCGATAAACGGCTATTTTTTCGCTGCTATTTTGAGAAATACCGTATCGGAAGCAGCGTGTTTTTTCCGTTTGCTTGGTGAAATCTTCCCCCATGAAGGATTCTTCCATCTTCATTCCCAGCCGCTCCATTAAATGAAAGGAACGTTCATTTCGGGCGTCACATTCCGCAAAAACCCGCTGTATATCCATTTTTTGAAAGGCAAAGGTGATCAAGGCGGCACAGCTTTCGTATGCATAGTTTTTTCCACGGTATTTTCGATTGAAAACGTATCCTAATTCATAGTTTTTTTCTTCCCTATGCGCAAAATACAGATTCCCAATCATTTTACCGTTAGATTGCAGGCATACGGCCAGAAAATCGGGCCGATTGGCGCGGTTTGCCGCCTCCAGCATCGCATCCGCTTTGGTGTACACATCATACGGTTCAAATCGGACCGTTTGTGGATCTGATAAATATTCGTAAAGGTCTTTCCAGTCGTCCGGACGCATCCGGCGGATCACAAGCCTGCGGGTAACCAAACGAAAACCCAATGTAAACATTTGTATTCCTCCAAAAAACGCTGCAATGCACAGCGACATTGCAGCGTGATACCCGGCGTTACAGGATAAAACCGACTTTTTTCATAACCTTTTCCAGGGTGCGGCGGCTGATTCTTTCAGACAGCTCGGCCCCCTTGCGGTAGCAGCTTTCCAGATAGGCTTTATCCGCCATCAGACGGGCATACTCCTCTCTTACAGGGCGCAGATGATCCGCAACCGCTTCGCCGACAGCGGCCTTAAAATCACCGTAGCCCTTTCCAGCAAACTCCGCGGTGATCTCATCCATTGTCTTTCCGGTTACAGCGCCATAAATCGTCATCAGGTTGTTGATACCGTCCTTGCCTTCCCGGTAGCAGACTTCCATTTCCGAATCGGTTACGGCACGTTTGAATTTTTTAATGATCTGGTCTTTTTCGTCCAGAATCAGGATGCAGGCGTTGGGGTTTTCGTCCGATTTAGACATCTTCTTCGTCGGTTCGGCCAAAGACATGATCTTCGCGCCGGCTTTGGGGACATAGCCCTCCGGGATTTTGAAGACATTGCCGTATATGCCGTTAAAACGGTTGGCGATATCGCGGGTCAGTTCCAAGTGCTGGGTTTGATCGGCGCCGACCGGGACGAGGTCTGCCTGGTACAGCAGAATATCCGCCGCCATCAGGGACGGATAGGTAAACAGGCCCGCATTGACATTGTCGGCGTGTTTGGCCGACTTATCTTTAAACTGGGTCATGCGGGACAACTCGCCGAACTGGGTATAGCAAGAGAGCACCCAGGACAGCTGGGCATGGTTTTTATTCTGGCTTTGGATAAAGACGATACTCTTTTCCGGATCAATGCCGCAGGACAAAAGCAGCGCATAGCAAGAGAGGATCTGCTGTCTGAAGACCTTCGGGTCCTGACGCACGGTGATAGCGTGCAGGTCGGCGATCATGTAGGCGCAGTCAAACTCATCCTGCATCGGGCCCCAGTTTTTTACAGCCCCGATATAGTTGCCCAGCGTAAATACGCCGGTCGGCTGGATACCACTTAAAATTGATTTTTTCTTCTGCTGCTGTTCCAAATTAAACAGCTCCTTTCATCGATTTTGACGAGGAAAAGGGAAAATTCCCCGAATATCCGGAAACCTGCGCCGCTATATTCGAAGAACGATAAAAACAAAAAAGGCTATCTTCCCGATTAGGAAGAAAGCCTCTAAAGCTCTCAAATCAGCCACCCAAATCTTCGTACCAACATACGCGTTCCCCGTTAACGGCGGGAAACACCGTCGGACATTACTCAGCCTACGCCTTTCTTTCCGCCCTCATGAGCCCATTCTCCGGACACTCCCTATCCTGCTTCCACCCATACAGGACTCTCTGTAAGAGAAATCAACCGGATACTCTTCCCAATCATCGGTTTCTATGCTCAGTATAACATTGCAGAAACAAAATGTCAAGTAGGATTGTGTTTTTTAGCAATCCTGCGATTCCAATACGGCACAGGGCCGGAAGGCTTTGTTACTCGCCAAGAAATTCATGGAGCGCCTGACCAAGAAGCTTTGTACCTGCGACCAGCTTTTCGTCTGTCGGGGTCGAATAGTTTAGGCGGAAGCACCGGCTGGGTGCGGATTCGTCACAGTTAAACGCGATACCGGGGACAATCGCAACCCCTTTTTGTTTCGCAAACTGCACAAATTTCAGCATATCGGCTCCTTCCGGCAGGGTGCACCAAAGGAACAAGCCGCCCTGCGGGACCGTATATTTGACGCTACTGGGAAAACCTTTGCGAATCTCGTCCAACATCAGGCCGCTCTTATGGCGGTACAGGTCCTGAATCATCCGGATATGTCCGTCATAATCATATTTTTCCATAAAATCGGCAATCAGAATCTGGAAAAAGAGATTGGAATGGGTATCGACCGCCTGCTTACCGACGGCCATCTTGTCCAGCACAGGCTTCGGCGCAATGACAAAACCAAGGCGGATACCGGCCGACATAACCTTTGAGAAGGAGCTGGTGTAAATGACAATGCTTTCGGTATCCATCGACTTGATGGTGGGGATATCTTCCCCGTCAAACCGCAGTTCCCCATAGGGGTTGTCTTCGAGGATCATAACGCCATATTTGACGCATAGATCGTAAATTGCTTTTCTCTTTTCCAAGGAGGTGCAGGTGCCCAGCGGGTTCTGGAAGGAAGGGATCGTGTAGAGGAGCTTTACGTTTTTATTTTCCTTCAGCGCTTTTTCGAGCGCATCAATATCCATGCCGTCATCCTGTACCGGAACGCCGACCAGATGGGCGCTGTAAGAGCGGAAGGTATTCAACGCACCGACAAAGGCCGGGTCTTCGGAGATAATCGTATCCCCTTCGTTGACCAGCACCTTGGTGGAAAGGTCCATCGCCTGGGTGCCGCCGGAAATGATCATAATATCGTCGTCTTCCGTTCCGATGCCGAACTTTTCTTTCTGCCGCTGCATAACCAACTGCCGCAGGCGGGGATATCCTTCGGTAATACCATACTGGAAAGCAAAGCCCGCCATATCGTCGAAAATATGATTGGCAATCTCCTGCATCTCCTTTACCGGAAACGATTCCACCGCAGGGTTGCCCGCTGCCAGCGAAATGACATTGGGATCGCTGTTTTTCAGGATCTCACGGATCGCGGAAGGATGCAGATTGCTGATTCTGTCGGAAAATGCATAATTCATGTTGATTCAACCCTTCTATCATTTATGATTCGCTATTTTGATCAGACGTCTCAATCGGAAACGTTACCCCGTCAAGAGCTGTCTGGCCGACAACTTCCGCCAAAAGGCTATCGATATAGCCGAGGTTGAAGCTGGAATACCGGGAACGTACGCCATGCTTTGCGGCCAATTCGTCCGTATAGTCGTCCAACAGGTAAATTCGGTTATTTTGATACCCGGAATCGTAATGGGTGACCGTCGGTGTCAGGGAATAACTGGCTAAAGACACTTCCCCATCCTCTGTTTCGCGGGTCACCGTATAATCCAAAATACCGCCGATCAGACAATAGGCGTCTGCCTGCGCAGAGGCAAAATTGCCCAGAGAATATGCAATCAGTGCCGTTCTCCCGTCATCGGTAATACGGGTTTCTACCGGCTGTAAAACATGAGGATGATGGCCGATCACGATATCGACACCCCAGTCGGTCATCTGCTGTGCCAGATACTGCTGCCGGTCGGTCGGCGTAAAAGAGTACTCGTTCCCCCAGTGGACATTCATAATGACCACATCGGCAATCTGATCCGCCGCCTGTATCTGCTCCTGCAGCCGGGCCATTTCCGCGTCATCCAGCGCCTGTACCAAAACCACGTCGGAATCTGATGCCAACGAAAGCCCATTTGTCAGCTCGGTCATCCCCAGGAAAGCAAACGTTATCCCGTTTACTTCCATCGTACGAATATTTTTATAGTCGGCTTCATTTTGATAGACACCGGTCGTTAGTATATCCGGATATTGTTCGTCCCAAAAAGCGAGACATTCCTCCAGGCCGGAAGTCCCCTGGTCAAGGCAATGGTTATTGGCAAGATTCAGGACATCAAATCCGCATTGGCCGGTAACATAGCCTGCCAAATCAGGCGGAGAATTGAAACAGGGATAGGTGGCCGGTGCACGGCTGGGGGCAATGACCGTTTCCTGGTTCAGTGTCGCGATATCCGCCGAAGACAGATAAGGGGCAACATTTTCATAGAGGTATGTAAAATCATATCCCCCATTTTCCGAACGGGCCGCCGCCTGTTCATAGAGCGAAGAATGGATCAGGTTATCCCCTGCGGAAAGGAGATGTACCGACTGAGGCTCCCACACAGGTTCCGGTTCACTGGATTCTTCGGGAACGGATGGCTCCTGCGGCTCTGTTGAAGCCGGTTCAGGCAGCACACGGAAGGCAGCAACAGCCGCCTGTTCTTCACCTGCCATCGTGCAAAACACAGTCTGTACGCTGACTGTAATCAATAGGCCTGCTAAAAGGGTTACAAGTATCTTTTTCATATTGAAAATTCCCATGACGGCGGATCTGTCAAAAGACCCGACAAAAACCATTTTCTTTGTGATATAAAAGACTTGTCCTGATATATCAAGACTAAAGATATTTACATTTTAGCACATCACATTACAAAATTCAAGTCATTCTGACATTTATACACGGAAATCAATTTTCCAATATATCGCAAAGCACCCCGCAGTCCAGCAGGCA
>CAYWRQ010000147.1:0-5922 GCA_964460915.1 uncultured Oscillospiraceae bacterium | reverse complement strand
TACCGGACGCTTCGCCGACTCCCAACACTTTTTCGCCCGTAAGCTGCCAATGAACATACCCCGCAAGGGTCGTCAAGAAACGGATATCGGATACATGCTCCTCCCCGTTCAGGATCGCCTGATACAGGTGGGCAACGCTCCAACGCTGCGGGATGTTGAAGCGGAACAGTTCCGTTAGTTTTTCCGCCGCTTCCCCGGTCGTTGTATTGCGCCAGGTGCGGAAAGCCGCCAGCTGATTGCCCTCCCCGTCAAAGGGCAGGTAGCCGTGCATCATCGCGGAAAAGCCCATGGCGCCCAGCCTTTCCAGCGGCTCGCCGTAACGCTCCTTAACCTCCGCCGCCAGTTTCCGATAGGCATCCTGCACCCCCGCCCAAACGTCACCGAGGGCATATGTCCAGTAGCCGTTTTCCAGCCGGTTTTCCCAATTATGGGCGCCCGACGCGATTACGCTGTGGTCCGGGCCAATCAGGACCGCTTTAATCCGGGTAGAGCCCCTCTCAATGCCCAGGACGGTTTGGCCGTTTTTCAAGGCGGATACGATTTGCTGTTTTTCCATAGGATCATCTCCATTTTCAAAGTTTGCGTACGGTTTTACGTCAGGCTGCTGCCTGGTGAGCCGTCTTCCTCTATCTTTTCTTCCGGTAAAGCCCCCAGCATATAGGTCTTCCGGAACTCCAACGGGGTATATCCGGTCGCTTTTTTGAACATCGCGATAAAATGGCTGGTATCGAGATAACCGGACAGATTGGCGACGTGCTGGATGCTCAGATGCGGGCGGCCGACCAGGATCTCCTTCGCCTTCCCGATCCGATAGCTTGTCAGGTAAGCGTAGACCGAGCAGCCGAAAAACCGGTTGAACAGCCGTGAAAGATACTGCGGGGATATATAGACCGACCGTGCAAGGTCCTGCACCGTAACCGGCCCGCCGAAGCCGGATGCAATCTGTGCGACAACCGGCCGGATATACTGGGTGTACAGCGGCTCGGCCTCTTTTTCCGAGTATTCCTGGCAGGACGCGATCCGCAGCAGAAAGTCATAACAGTCCACCGACAGCTGTACCGGCTCAGGCAGCCGGCGCCGGTTATACCGCTCTACGGCCCGATCAACCCATTGCCGGAAAAAGCCAGTTCCGTGTGCGGGCACATACCAAACGGAGCGTTCCCCGATGATTTTCTCAAAGCTGCCCTTCAGGCTTCCGGAAAAGGTGGCAAAGGCGGTTTCCCAGACCGGCGACTCTTTGCGGTAGCGATGCGGTACAAAGGGTGCGATCAACATCCCGCAGCCTTCCTCTAAAAAGACCGTCTCGCCGCCTACCTCAACCCGCCCGCAGCCCTTCTCGGTCAGCAGCCAGTGATAATCCGGATACCCGTTTGGCCGCCGGACATCCTCCTGCGCCCAATGGTTCCCGACGCTTTCCAGGGTGATCGGGAATTCCTGCGGATAGGTTCTGAAATAAATGGGCATGGCGTCACCTGTTTCGAAATATTATATTTTTTCGTTCGTCCGCTTATACATTTTTCTTCCGTATCATGTACAATGAAGATAAGAAAGCTGCACGGTATTTTCTTTTCCCTTCCTATTTATTATAGCATACATTGGATATTTCGCAAGAGGAATTTTACCGGACAGCAATACAGAAGACATAGGAGGTTATTTTGATGAAAACGCCATTTAAGCGGATCCTGTACGGCGGCGATTACAACCCCAACCAGTGGCCGAAGGAGGTCTGGCGGGAAGATATGCGGATGTTTGAAGACGCCCATATCAACAGCGCCACGATCAACGTATTTTCCTGGGCGAAAATCCAGCCCGCCGAAGAGATCTATGATTTCAGCGAACTGGATGAAATCGTCGATATGCTCAGCAGGGAAAACTTCTCGATCGTCCTGGCCACCTCGACCGGGGCTATGCCGGCCTGGCTGGTCAAACGGTACCCGGAGGTATCCCGCGTCGATTACGAAGGCCGCCGCCACAAATTCGGCCAGCGACACAACGCCTGCCCCAACAGCCCTGTCTTTCAGCAATATTCCGCCAGGCTGGCGGCTGAGCTGGCGAAACGGTATGGGCACAATCCCCACGTAGCCTGCTGGCATATTAACAACGAATACGGCGGCGAATGTTACTGCGAAAACTGCGAAAAGGCCTTCCGGGTATGGCTCCGGAAAAAATACGGGACGCTGGAAGCGCTGAACAAGGCCTGGAACCTGGAATTTTGGGGACATACGGTTTATGATTGGGACGAAATCGTCCCGCCCAACGCCCTCAGCGAGGGACTCGGCCCCGATAAAACCGCCTTTGCCGGGATCTCAATCGACTACCGCCGTTTCATGTCCGACAGCCTGCTTGAAAATTACAAGCTGGAACGGGACACGATCCGCCGGTATGATCCGGATACGCCGATCACGACCAACCTGATGGGCACCTATAAAGGGCTGGACTATTTTAAGTGGGCAAAGGAGATGGACATCGTCTCCTGGGATAACTATCCCGCCTACAACACTCCTTGGAGCCTTACGGCCATGCGCCACGACCTGATGCGCGGGCTGAAGGGCAGGCCCTTTATGCTGATGGAGCAGACCCCCAGCCAGCAAAACTGGCAGCCCTACAACTCCCTGAAAAAGCCCGGGCAGATGCGCGCCCAAAGCTACCAGACGATTGCCCACGGGGCCGATACGATCCAGTTTTTCCAGCTCCGCCGTTCGGTCGGGGCCTGCGAAAAATTTCACGGCGCCGTCATCAGCCACGCCGGAACCGAAAACACCCGTGTATTCCGGGAGGTCACCCGGCTGGGCAAAGAGCTTAAAAAGCTTGACGGCATCCTCGGCGCCGAAAACCGGGCGCAGGTCGGCATCATCTTCGACTGGGACAATTTCTGGGCGCTGGAATACACCAGCGGCCCCAGCCAGGACCTGAAATATGTCGAGCAGCTGCACGCATACTACCGCTATTTTTATGAGCACAACATCCCCGTCGACATGATCCCCACAGACGCCCATTTTACCAAATATAAGCTGGTCGTCGCGCCGGTGCTGTACATGGTCAAGGAGGGCGTAGCGGAGGCGCTCGAACAATACGTCCGGGGCGGCGGCCTTCTCGTCACCAGCTTTATGAGCGGTATCGCCGGCCCGTCGGACAACGTCTATCTGGGCGGCTACCCCGGCCCGCTGCGGAAGCTCTGCGGCATATGGGTAGAGGAAATCGACGCCCTCGCCCCCGGCAGCCGGAACACGGTGCGGTTTGCAGACGGGAAGGAATATACCTGCAGCCTCCTCTGCGACATCCTCCATCTGGAGGGAGCGCAGTGCCTTGCCTCTTACGCCAGCGATTTTTACGCCGGTACCCCCGCCGTAACCGTCCATGACTTCGGCGCGGGCAAGGCGTACTACGTCGGCACCCAGCTGGATCATGACGCGCTGTCGTCCGTTCTGACCGGAGCCGCAGACGCGGCCGGTATCCGTTCGGCCCTGCGGGAAGAAACCCCGCTCGAGGTCGTACAGCGCACGGCTGAAACCGGGATCTTTACCTTTGTCCTGAACTTTACCGGCACCGAGCAGCCTTTGCCGGCGGAGTTCGCGGGAAAGACCGATCTCCTCAGCGGTGAACCCGTTCCGGGCGGAACCATGCTAAAACCGTACGACGTCTTCCTTTTCTTCCGGGAAAAAGAGTGATTGAGATAAAAGCGAAACAGACCGGCAGCTTCTTACAACTGCCGGTCTGTTTCATTTTCCCTGATGAAGTCGTTTCACGTTACCATTCTACGATATTGCTGGTCGCTTCAACCTTTTCGACCTGTTTGCCGCTGGTGTTGTAAACCGTCAGGACGCTGCGGACATGGTAGTAATGTGTCTGCGTAAATCCAAGTTTTCTTTCCTTTTCATAACTTTCCTCATCACTGCCGTTTTCTGTCCAGGACGTAACATAATGCCAGTTGGACTGATCATCCGAATATTCCAGATAGATCTGGCATTTTGCGGTGTAGCTGGGATTGATCAGCTGGTAATCAACAGAACAACTTGCCACACTCGATGAAATAGAAAGCGCAGACCCGAATGTCCTTATATTTACATATCGGGGTGAAACATCCACTCCTTCTAAGATACCGGTTTCCGGCTCCGCAGCAAAGCATACTGTATGTACCGGGGCTGCAATCATCATCACTGCCAAAAGCGACACAACAATTTTTTTGAACATATAAACTCCTCCTTTATTTTATATAACGGAGAACCTACGCAAATGTGACAAATTAAAAAATTATTTTTTTATCGACAGGCCCTCGTAAATCTTATAAAGCTCTTCTTCACTCACACAATAACTTCCTAAATCATAAAGTGCATCCTCATCATGCCACATAAAACTCGTGTAGTATTTATCATCATACCATTTCTGAATAATCATCAATACTGTTCCATCCTTTGCAGTTTCATACCGGACTTCTGCGTCTTCCGTATCAATATTCATAACGCCAGTTAAACTATCTACTGCAAAGCGAATATATTCTTCTTTCGTTCCCTCGGGTGTAAATCGCCAGCTATGGCCGGTGCTGCTTCCTTTTTCGGTCACTTCCGTAAAACCGTCCGGAATGTAGCCGAAGGTTATTTCCGGCAGACCATGAAATTCCGCGCCGGGAAAGGTAATCTCGGTGTGGTCGGTATAATACTGGAACACCCACTGCATCAACGGCTCCCGTATCGCCGCCACGTTCATTACCGTAACGCTGACGGCTACCGCAGCCACGACAATAACCATGGAAACCTTCGAGAGAATCTGATATCCCTTTTGCAGGAACCTCCGGCGGGAATACCGGGTATACGAACGGTCGAGGAGCTTCGAAAAAGCCCGGATCTCCGATTCTTCCGGCGGTTCCCCCTTTTCCTCCATAAAGCACCTCGTTTCCCGATCCAGCGCCTTATCCGCCAATAAGCCAAACAGCGCGTCGGTCAATCCTTCCTGTAACCTGAGATCGGTTTCCTGTTTAGACGGTATCCTTTTTTCCATAACTGCCTCTCCTTTCGATCAAGCTTATTCTGCCCATGCTTTAATGAAACCCAACAAAGCGTGTTTCGTACGGGAAATATATTTCCGCACGCTCTTTTCCGAAATATGCAGATGCTCCGCGATCTGCCGGTCGCTCTCTTTTATCTCAAATTTATAGTGATAAACAAGCTGCTCCGTGTAGGACATCTTCCGCACAATCGACGGAAGTTCTTCCAGCAGCTGTTCATACGCCATCTTCTCGTCGAGGATCCTCGCCATCTCCCAGGTCGGAAGCTCGTCCGGCGCAGCGCCGCTTTCACCGTCCAAATCGAAAATCTCAGCCTTGCTTTGACGCCTTATGTAGTCGATGCGGACGCTGTTGATCGTCTTTATGATATACACACCTACCTGATATTCGCTCAGTTCCCGCAGCGCATCCGTATTTTCAATCAGCCTTTTCCATACCTCCTGTTCCAGTTCCTCCGCATCATCCGGATTATAAACTTGTGTTTTGATTTTGTTCAGGATCACCGC
Source organism: uncultured Oscillospiraceae bacterium (assembly GCA_964460915.1). Taxonomy (GTDB): domain Bacteria; phylum Bacillota; class Clostridia; order Oscillospirales; family Ruminococcaceae; genus Faecivivens. The sequence continues at coordinate 414 of CAYWRQ010000147.1, read as the reverse complement.
ATGTTTTTCGTAATATAGCTTCTCAAAAAAAGCGCGGTCCTCATCGCTTTTGATCTGACTAAATACAATTGGGAACATAAAATCCACCTTCCTTTATACGAATAGTTTATCATAGGGATACAATAAAATCAATCAAAATATTTTTTTGAAAAATTGTCACATAACGGGTTTTGCTGCGTTATCTATTTATGAGGAGGCAAAAAAGGAAGAAAGGTTTGGTGATGCGGATAAGAAGTATAATTGGATGTTACACGCTCGACAAAAAAGGAAGGACGGAACAAAATGAAATTACAAACCAAATTTTCACCTATTCGTACCGTAATATCTTCTGTATTATCCCTCATGATGCTGGTTTCCATGTTACCTATCCAAAATGTATGTGCAAAAGAAAATGATAATCTCGAACCAAATATT
>CAYWRQ010000146.1:0-6098 GCA_964460915.1 uncultured Oscillospiraceae bacterium | reverse complement strand
GCCCTGACAGGCGTCGCTGACCGCCTTTAAAATCCGCTCGTCCCCGTGGCCGAGAATCATCGGCCCCCAGGAGCCGACATAGTCCAGATATTCCTTCCCGTCCGCGTCCCAGAGGTATGCGCCCTTTGCGCGGGTGATAAAGGGCGGGGTGCCGCCGACCGACTGAAACGCCCGGACGGGCGAGTTGACCCCGCCGGGGATGACCTCCTTGGCACGGGCGAAAAGCTCTCTACTTCCCATTATCCGATATCCCCTTTCCGAATCGCATCGGCCAGCTCCGGCGCGTAGTAGCTGATCAGGATGTCCGCACCGGCGCGGAAGATGCTCACTGCCATCTCGCACATGACGTTATACTCATCGATCAGGCCGGCGGCCGCCGCGGCCTTCACCATCGCGTACTCGCCGCTGACCGAATAGGCCGCCAGCGGGAGATCGGTATTGTCCTTAACCGTGCGGATGATGTCCAGGTAGGCTAGGGCCGGTTTGACCATCAGGATATCCGCCCCCTCCTCGGTGTCGAGCATACACTCCTTCAGCGCTTCGCGGGCGTTGTGCGGGTCCATCTGGTAGCCCTTGCGGTTGCCAAAGGACGGGGCCGAACCGGCGGCGTCGCGGAACGGGCCGTAAAAGGCGGAGGCGTATTTGGCCGAGTAGGACATAACCGGCGTATTCAGGTAGCCGTTTTGATCCAGGATCGTGCGGATCGCATCAATGCGGCCGTCCATCATGTCGGAGGGCGCAACCATGTCCGCCCCCGCCTGCACATGGGACAGGGCGATTTTGGCCAGATACGGGAGGGTCTTGTCGTTGTCGACCTCATGCCCGGTCAGGATGCCGCAGTGGCCGTGAGAGGTGTACTCGCACATACAGACATCGGTGATCAGATACAGCTCCGGGTAGCGCTCCTTGAGGATGCGGATGCCCTCCTGCAGGGCGGCGTGCTCGTTATAGGCTTCGCTCCCGCAGGCGTCCTTATGGGCCGGGATGCCGAAAAGGAGAAGCTTATTGACCCCGTGGGAGAGGGCCAGCTCGGCGGCCTCCGAGACGCGGTCGGGGCTATAGTGAAACTGGTTCGGGAGGGAGGGGATTTCCGTTTTGATATTCTCCCCCTCCTTGATAAAAATCGGCAGGATCAGCGCATCGGGGGACATCCGCGTCTCCCGCACCATCCTGCGGAGGGTGTCGCTGCCCCGCAGGCGGCGGGGACGGATTTGGGACTGCATCATACTCATTCACCTTTCTTTTATGGCTATACATCCTGTGGATAAGAAGGAATACTGATTCCAAAATCAGTTATAACCGTCTTTCCGCCAAGACCAGCATACCTTTTTGAAAAAGCCGATAGATTTAAGTTGTCCATCCGCACGTTTCCTCCCTTTACAAAAGCTTTTCCTCATGATCAAGAAGCGTCTGTACCATCGCATCAATCGTGGCCGTAGGCGGCGTAACCGTTTCAAACCCAAGTGCCTTCGCCGCAGCCGCCGTCTTCCCGCCGATGCAGAGCGCCCGGTACCCGGTAAAATCGACGTCCGGGAAGGAGGCCGCAAAGCTTTCGGCCATCGAAGCGCTGGTAAAGGTGATCAGCGGGCGCTCCTCCAGCAAAACAGCGCGCACCCGCTCGGGATTCTCTACCGGCAGCGGGACCGTATCATACAGCGGCAGCCGGACCGGAATCCGCCCCGCCCCCTGAAGGGCCTGCAGGAGACCGCCCTTTGCGATCTTCGCTTCGCAGACAAGGATCCGGTCATAAAGGTCGGTGCGGTCAATGAGCGCCTGCGCCAGATGCTCCCCGTCAAAGGTTTCGGGGATGAGGTCGGCAAGAATTCCATACCGATGCAGCTCCTCCGCCGTTGCGCTGCCGACGGCGGCGACATGAATGCCGGAGAGTGCCCGGGCGTCCAGCCCGGAACGGTACAGGGTGTCGAAAAAGCAGCGGACGCCGAATTTGCCGGAAAAGGTAATCCAGCTTACGTCCAGCGCATCCGGCGGGAGCGGCTCCCCCAGCGGCTCGGTGCGGATGACCGGCAGGTCGAGGACGTCTGCCCCCAGCTTTTCAAGGGCGGGTAAGAGCCTTGCGGGGGAGGAATCGCTGCGGGTGACGAGGATCCGCTTGCCATGCAGCGGGCGGCCCGTAAACCAGTCAAACCGCTCCGAAAGCGCGCACACCTTCCCGACTGCGATAATCGCCGGGGAATGGATCCCGGCGGCTCCGGCGGATTTTTCCAGGGTGGAGACGGTCGCAACGATTTTGCGCTGATCGGCACGGGTGCCGTTTTCGACGACGGCCGCCGGCATCGTGGGGTCCATCCCCGCGTCCAGCAGCCCCTGCATCAGCTGCCCAAGGGACGCGACCCCCATCAGGAAAATCAGCGTTCCGTTCAGCCGCACCAGGGCGTCAAAATCGATCGAAAGCGCGCCGCCCTCCCTTGCGTGGCCGGTGATGACATGGAAAGAGGAACAATAATCCCGATGGGTGACCGGGATGCCGGCGTAGGCAAAGGCCGCCACCGCCGAGGTGATGCCGGGGACGACTGCAAACGGGATCCCCTCCTCCGACGGGATTTCCAGTTCCTCTCCACCCCGGCCGAATACGAACGGGTCCCCGCCCTTTAGGCGGACAACATTCTTCCCTTCGCTTGCCTTCTGAACCAGAATCCGGTTGATCTCCGGCTGGCGAACCAGGTGGTGGCTGGAGGATTTGCCGACGTTGATTTTTTCGGCGCCTGCCGGGATCAGGGCGAGGATTTCGTCCGACACCAGCCGGTCATAGACGACTACCTCGGCGCTTTGCAGCACCTCCAGCCCCCGCAGGGTCAAAAGCCCGGCGTCCCCGGGGCCTGCGCCGACCAGCGTGATTTTCCCTTTATCCATCGCAAATCTCCTCCCCGGCGCGCATCAGCGTCTCTTTGGCCAGATCCATTCCCAGCTGTTTCGCCTGCGCGGCGGGAGCGGAACCGGTCAGGCGGATGACCGCCCCGGACCCGCCCACATAAAACGTGCGCAGGGTAAGCCTGCCCTCTCTCAGCTCGGCATAGGCGGCGGTCGGTGCGCTGCACCCGCCGTTTAAGGCCCGGACAAACCCCCGCTCGGCTGCGGCGACGATGTGGCTTTCGGGGCAGTCAAAGCCCGATAGGAAGGAGTAGTCCTCCCCTTCCCGGCCCTGTACCGCCAAAATGCCCTGGCAGGCGGCCGGAACCATCTCCTCCGGCGTGAAAAGCCGGGCAATCCGGCCCTCCAGGCCCAACCGGCGCAGGCCAGCGCAGGCCAGCACAAGGGAGGAGTAGTTTCCCTCCTCCAATTTGCGCAGGCGGGTCTGCACATTGCCGCGCACCGGCAGGGTTTCGTGCTCCGGGAAAAGGGCGCGCAGCTGGATCCGGCGGCGCAGGCTGGAGGAACCGATCGGGCGGGAATCCATCTCCCCGCTCTCCGGCAGGACGAGCGCGTCCCGCGGATCCTCCCGCTTCGAGAGCGCCGCCAGCGGCAGCGCGGGGTTTAGCTCCATCGGCATATCCTTAAAGGAATGAACCGTCAGATCGACCTGACGGGAAAGGAGCGCATCGTCCAGTTCCTTGACAAAAAGGCCCTTGCCCCCGACCTGGTCGAGGGTTTTATCGAGGATTTTGTCCCCGGTTGTTTTCATTTTGACCAGCTCAACCTCAATCTCGGGGTCATAGGCCCGGATCGCGTCGATCACCATCTGGGTCTGCACCAGGGCCAAAAGGCTGTCCCGGCTGCCGACCCGTATTTTTCTTTTCATACTATCCCATCCGATTGCTCTTTTTCATCTTCCTGAAGCGCCCGCCGCAATAGGGCCGCTTTCTCCGCCGCCAAACGATGATCGCCGCCGTTTTCGGAAATAACGCCGGCCACGATCCCCTGCTCATGTACAATGGCCGGAAAATAAAAGGTCGACTCGCCCCTTACGTCGGCGACACTGACCGGAATCCCCAGCGCACGGGCGCGCGCGCCGATCAAGCCGTTTACTTTCCGGTCGGACGCGGCCGCGACCACCAGGCGGTAATCCGGCCGGACATCCTCCGCCGATGCTCCCCTGCATACTATTTCCACCGGCAGCTGCCTGATCTCCGGCAAAATCTCCGGCGCAATGACGGTGATCCCTGCCCCAAAGGAATAAAGCGTCCGGATCCGCCGCAGGGCAATCCTCCCGCCGCCGACGACCAGCACCTTTTCCCCCTCCAGCGGGATAAAGATGGGGAAAAATCCGCCCCGTCCTTTTTCCATCTCATCGTCCCCTTTTGCTTTGCAGGTTTTCGGCAATCGTCCGGATCAAACCGGCGCTCAGCTGCTCTCGGGCCGAAAAGAGGATCAGGTCAATGGTTTTATCGACCGTCGCCTGCATCAGCTCCCCGGGGGACATATCCTCCATGTCGATGGCGTAGGGCATCCGCTCGCCGATCAGGGCTTTGATCGAATTGATCTCGGAGGCCGAAAGGTGGATGGCCTGCCACTGGCGAAACTGCTCCAGCTGGTCATCGATGATTTCCTCGATCCGAGCGACCGCGTCCGCGTTTTGCCGCTGCTGCTCGGCGGCGGTCACCATATCGTCAATGTTTAGCACCTTCACCCCAAGGCCCGCCACCTCCGGCTCGATATCCCGCGGCAGCGCCAAATCGACCAGAATTTCCGGGGTGTGCGACAGCGACTCTACCATCGGGCGGGTGATCGTATAATGGGGGCTGAGGGTCGCGCTGACAACAAAATCCACCAGCTCCATCGCCTGTCCGCGCGCTTCATAAGGGACCGTGCGGCAGCCGAAGGGGACGACCGTCTGGCCGTGGCGGTAGCTGCGCAGCGTGACCGCCGTATCGCAGCCCCTTTGCACCAGCCGCTCCGCACAAAGCCTGCCCATCTCTCCGTTGCCGATGACCAGCCCCCGCCTGCCGGAAAGCCCGCCGAAATGCGCCTCCAGCAGCTCGACGGCGCGGTCGGCTGAACTGCGCGGCACCGCCTTGACCTGCACGGCGGTTTTTGCCTTCTTGGCGGCCGTGACCGCAAAACGGAACATCGTTTCCAAAACCGGGGAGGACACCTTCAGTGCCCGCGCCGCAGCCGCCGCCCCGCGTACCTGGGAGATAATCTGATCCTCGCACAGGATCATCGAGCGTAGCCCGCAGGCCACCTCCATCAGATGCCGGACAGCCTCCGTATCCGCCGCTTCCACAAAGTATGGCTGCACATCCGCGTACCGGTAACCGGCATATTCCGCCAAAACCACGGCCGGATCCGGCCCGTCCCCCTCCTCGGAACTGATATACAGCTCGGTCCGGTTGCAGGTCGCCAGCAGGACGGCGCCCACTCCGGGGATCGCGTGGAGCTGCAGCATCTCCTCCGCAGCCCTCTGGGAGGAAAAGGAAAAACGCTCCCGCATCGGGAGATCTGCCAAATGGTAATCCAGCGAAGCCATCCGTATCGTCAAAAGCGCTTCAACTCCTTGTATCTTGATCAAAGGCAGGCCCTGCCGCCCGCCTTCCAAAACGTAAAAATCCATAACCTAAGGATTCAAAATTAGTTTATCATAGCCGGTATCCAAAGTCAAGCTGCGGCCATAAAATCTCCTCCCCCATACGAAAACAGAGGCCCCGTATCGGGAACGGGACCTCAAAATTGCAAAGCTTATGGACAGGAGGGGAAATCCAGATACGCGCCCTTCATCGGGGAAACGGCCAGTTCGCTGAACAGCCGCAGGGTGCCGCGGGGATATTTGGCCGGTTTCGGGCGCCAGCTTTGCCTGCGCTCCGCCAGCACCCGGTCGATTTCCTCCGGCGTCTTCCGCTCGCCATCGATACCGACGATCGCCAGCAGCCGCTTCTCCACATCCAGCTCGATCAGGTCCCCCTCCTCTACCAGGGCAATCGGCCCGCCGGCCTGCGCTTCGGGGCTGCAATGGCCGATGACCGGTCCGGTGGACGCGCCGGAAAACCGCCCGTCGGTGATCAGGGCAATCGAGCGGCCCAGCTCCTTGTCCGAGCTGATGGCCTCGGAGGTGTAAAACATCTCCGGCATCCCGGAGCCTTTCGGCCCCTCGTACCGGATCAGCACCGCGTCCCCGGGCTGCACCCTGTGATGGAGCACTGCAT
>CAYWRQ010000145.1:0-6145 GCA_964460915.1 uncultured Oscillospiraceae bacterium | reverse complement strand
AATGTTCATGGCCTTCTCCAACTCGCCCGGCGCATAGTCCCCCATCCGGCGCGCTACCTGACGCAGGTCAAAGCCGATGTTCGCCCGCAGGCAGTTGATACCGGACAGATACCCGTTTTCAATCCCCCAGCGCAGGTCCCGCTGAAAAATAATATCCTGATACACATCGTCCAGCCTTACCTTATCGCCGCGATTCGGGGTCGCCGTGAAGCCGATATGCAGGCGGGGGCGGAAATACGCATAAATCTTTTTGTATGTACGGGCCGCGGCGTGATGGGCTTCGTCGGTGATGATCATGTCAAAATCATCCGGCCGGAAACGGTCCAGCCGCCGAACCAACGACTGCACCGAAGCGGAAACCACCTCTTCCCCGTGGCTGCACTCCGATGCCTGCTCGACGCCGAAAGAACAGTCATAATATTTCTGGGGCTGATGCACCAGCTCATCCCGGTGGGATAAGAGCAGCACCCGCCCATGTCGTTTAATATTGGCAAACGTGACCGTTTTTCCGAGGCCCGTTGCCATCTGGCAAAGATATGCGCCGGGAGGTAGGGTTTCGATTAAGTCGACGCATTCCTGCTGATAATCTCGCAGCTTATAATCTTTCAATATTCTCTTTTTCCTTTCCTGAAACACCTTTTCAAAATCAAAGGTGTAGCATTCAAGAACCCCAAAAATCCCATAATACCGGGCTTTTTTGAAAGTGAAACACCGAAACACCTTTTTCCGGGACAGTGTGTTATATTTATAGAGAAAAAATAGAATACATGATTTTCCCCACATGAGAGTATATATAGGTGTTTCATGTGTTTAGGTGTTTCATATACTTATAAAAGCCCATCACTGCGGCATTTTCGCAGCTACACCTTTTGAAACACCTCATAAAAAACGGTGTTTCAATTAAAAATCTAGGTTAATTGCTTCTTGGGCCTTTTCATCTTCGGGAAGAATAAGTTTGACGCACCGAGTCTGTGCCCCGCAAAGCCTTGTGCTTATCGTCGATTTTCCTTTCGGGTCCTTTTCCACCAATTCCTTCTGAACAAGCCGCTTTACAATCGCCGTATAATCAAATCCCTGTTCGCTCCATACCTTCTCCAGTACATTGCGATTAATTATGGCGTGTCCTCCATCCAGCCGTCCCCATATTTCCCCATTTTGTGGTGTAATCAGTTCACCATCCCGTCCGCGCTTTTGAAACCGACCGGAATTGGCGCTGATCCAGTTCAGTGTCCAATCATACGCCCTGGAAGAAATATCGACTTCCTTTTCATCCGTAAGATAGGGATAAAAGTCTTCAATGTTCAGCGGCTGTTCATCCGGCCAGAAAATGCTGCAGGCAATCCCGTCCGCAATCGCCATCATGGCCGCAGGAATCGCCTGCTTTTCGGTGGTCGACCGCGCTTGGAGGATTTTCGCCGTCAGCTCCTGTACACCGGCAGGAATTTTGTCCCGCAAACGCTCCACCGCCTCAATATACGGCTTACCGGCTACCCCATAATGATTTGAAAGCCAGTTTACGACAGCGTTTCCATTTTCGATGATCGTTTCCGACGCTTCGATCTGAATGACACGGTTGACAGCTCCGCCGCCGGATGAAAATTTGATGATTGGATCCTCGCCGGTGAACAGGAAAGCGTTCCGCCAGGTTTTGGTCATCTCAATCGCTGTACGGGAGGCGTTGCGCCCCCGGTCGACCCCCTCACAGGCATACATAATAAACCGGTCGTAATTGTCCCAGCGGTCCTTGATCAGCTGCATTTCGTCCCCGGCGAACGGGATGGAGTATAAAAACGCCGCTGTGGACGCCAGATTATTGGTGGTCAGATTCATGATGCGCGTCAGCTTGCCAAGGGACGGATCGCCCCAAATAGAAACGGCTACCATCATGCCGACCGTTTTGCCCGCGCCGGTCCCGCCCCAGGTGCTCTGGATAAAGCTGGATGCATTGCAGATGGCGATCAGGACAGAAGCAAACGACGCCGCCATCTGAATCCGCAGGATTTTACTTTTCCCGCGCAGCTTCCCGACGTACTCTACCCATTCCTCCAGCTTCCCCATAGGCTTAACAGCTGCATACAGCGGCTTTAAATCTTCCCCACCGTCGTATTTCACACCGGTATACGGCGCAAAGCCCTCATCCGTCCAGCCAAGGCGGGATAAGCTGCGTGTACAGGGAATCTTGTCCGGATTATAGGAAACACAGTCGGATATGTACTTGACCAGCTCTTTGGAATTTTCAGAGGTAACCTCAATTCCCAAATCGGACAGGTCGATAATCCGGCTCCGGTTGGCGCAGACGCTGCGGTCTACGGTCACCGTCCGCCATTTTCGGTCTTTGGCATAGGCAAGGGTTATTTTTTCCCTGCCCGTATCGGCATTGATCAGGCGCTCCACCGGCAGGATCGGGTGCAGGCAGGCGTACACCTTTGTGTCATTGCCCATCAGCGACCGGTCATAATTCATCCGGTACACGCCGGTATCGTCCGCTCTCCATTCCCCTGTTTTCAGGCCTTCGATCGGCGGGTCAGTGAACTCCGCGACACCGCTTTTTTCTCCCCGGCGCATATTGATGTATGCTTCCTGATGGGCGGACAGCAGCGCGTTCCAGTCTTTTAAGCAGCCGAGCGTCCTTGCCCGCGCCCGAAGCTGTGTAATCAGCTTATTACGGTCTATCGCATCCGGCAAACTGTATATATTTTCGAAGACTTCATCGTCAATCAGGTCTTCGACGGACATTTCCTTGATATCCACCTACTGATTTCACCTCCATAGTCCCGTTTGGCCCCGGCGGGATCCTCCTGCAGCTGCTCCATCAGAAACTCAATCCGGCCGACATTTTGCAGGGCTTCAAAAAAAGCATCGCTTTCCTCTCCCGCGCTCATCAGCTCGTGATATTCCCGCAGCTGCGCCGTCAGGGCCAGGGCCGCGTCCTGCTCCCAGCGCTTTTCCTTTTCTCTTTCCCGTTTCAGCCGTTCCCGCCGGAGCCTCATTGCGTAATCTGAGGGCTGCACCTCCTGATGATCCAGGCCAAGTTCAGCCGCCAGCATTTTGATGGTTTCACCCTTGCTCTTTTCTTCCATACCGGCAACAAAATCAATCACGTCCCCATGGGCGCCGCATCCGAAGCAATAAAAAGAATCGTTCGGATAGAGCCGGAGGGATGGCGTGCGGTCGCCGGAATGAAACGGACAGTGCAGGTATCCCCTTCGCGGTTCCAGCCCATAACAGGCGACTGCCTCCGGCAAAGACAGCCGCTCTTTAATCTCCTGCGCCAAGTTAGAACGGAAGGTCGCCATCGTCATCCATAAACTCCATGTCCACGCCGTTTGCTTTCGCCTTCTGCGCAATCTCCTGCACGCCATCCAGGCGCGGCGTCCAGTTGACATATTCACAGACCAGCTCATAATAGGTCTTGCCGTCGTTCCCCTGATGAGACTGGATTTTCCCGATGCAGAGCACCGTGTCGAACTTTTTTAGCCCCTGGCACTTTTTCGCCAGATCATTCCAGCAGGTGCAGCTGACCCAAATCGCCTCCGGCTTTTCCTGTCCTTCAACCTTGCGCTCACCGACCTTTACGGAAAACTTGGTCAGATGGGCATTGTTCTGCCCGACCTGCTTATATTCCGCGTCTTTGGCGAGAAATCCGGCGATCATTGTACTTCCGTCTTTGAATCGAAATTGCATCGCTTACTCCTTTTCCGGCCGCAGCAGGCAGATATCGCCGACGCTTGTCTCATAAATATGTACCAGCCGGTCTTCAATCGCATTCCTGCCCTTTTCTTCGGCCGTCCGGACCATCTCTTCATGTTCCAGGTAAAATACCTGCAAGAACGCATAATAGATTTTCTTAATCAGGCCCTTGATCTTGTTCAGGTCATCCTCCGGAATCGAAACCCGGCCGATAATGTTCGTCGTCACATCACCATTTTCAAAGACCAGTGACAGCTCTGCATCCGGGTCAAATCCCTCAAAATCATCGTCCAGCAGCGAAACCTGCCCATCTTCCTGGCTGCAGATCGTATAGGTAATCGGGTACTCTGACGTAGAAAACTTGCCCGTCAGCCCCATTTTCAAAAGCACTCCATCCAGCTTTGTTTCCGGCGATAGGAGATTGCTGCGCTCTATATTCATCAAATCTCTTCCTCCTGATAATTGATCACACGGTGTAAAACTTTGATCGACCGGCAGTATCCGCAGTCCCCACAGCCAAACGGTTCCGCTTTTCCTTCTTTCAGTGTTTGGAAACGCGGTGCCATCGCCTTTACATGTTCCAGGCAGATGTCCAGCCGTTCCTGCGGGATCTGATAGATGCAGATGTCCGGCTCCGGTTCTTTGGTAATGGCGACAATGTAAAACGGCAGCCGGTTTCCCTCGATCGCCTGGTAAATTGCGCCCTGAATGTCATAGCCCCAGTACTCGATGAAATGCACCCGCTTTTTCTGCACCGGATCATAGATCGGCTGGAAATCGCGGACTACTTTGAAATCGGCAATGCACTTTCCGGCGTGGTAGCTATCCATCTTGATTTTAAACGGTACACCGGCAATTTCGCCGGTCATAATCCGCTGCGGCTCCCCTGATAGATACCGCATCATCATCGGGTCGCGCTTAACCCGCTCGATCAGATCGTCTGCCCGGGTAAATTCTGCTTTCAGCTGGCCTTTCGAGGCGCCCCGGCTGGAAAAAATCTCCGGATGGGTATCCCGGAAGATTTCCAACTCACCCGAGAAATACGCGTCCACATAGGAGCCGATCATCATATCTTTACTGGGAGCCTGTTCCGGGTACTCTCCATGCAGCTGAGCCAGCGTTTCCGCTTCACACCCACAGAATGATTTGAACTGCGATGCCGACATAAAAGCGGTATTCATTTCGGGAGAGAAATAATTATCCTTGGTCGGCTGCATGGTCTGTCTCCTTCTCCGGTTCGGCCAGAGCGTCTACAGCGGCCGAAAGCTGGAAGTAATCCTCCCGCTTTGCGCTGCCATCCTTCAGGGAGTTGTATACACCGCGCAGCGTCGCCAGATCTTCCGCGTCAAAATTCGCAACCGGATAGCCGATATAGCTTTCAATCTGCTGGCGGGAAATGCGGAACCTGCTTTCAAAGTTTGCCAGCATATTTTTGATGCTGTCGTCAATCGTTTTCTGTTCGCCATTGTTTAAGGTCTTCTGGCAGGCCGCAACCGCTTCATCGATGATATCGCCGGGAATTACCCCTAGGATGCAGGCGCGGACACGCCGTGCGCCCATGTTTGCGATCAGCTCGTAGATATCGCGGTTATCCGTCAGCTCCACCTTGCCGTTTTTGGTATCGCGTTCATGTTTGACCGAGAAAATCATCGACCGGCGGACATTCGTCTCCAAGTCCCATGCATACGCCATCATTTCCGAAAGGCCGTCCGTATTATTCAGCTCAATGATACCGTAATCAATATTCCCCCAGGCCTGCGCAACCGCCTCAGCCAGCCGGATGGACGGGCCGGTAATCTTCTGGCCGCCGCGGGGGTATGTATAGGTTGCCGACCTTGCGAGGCCTTCCCGCCCGCACATCTTCACAATCCGGCGGGATGCGTCCAGCGGATCACGCGGGAACTGCTTCGCCATAAAAACCATGGCTTGTACTTCTTCGGCCTGACGGGATACAACGGTATTCACCGCAAGGCCATTACTCTGTTTAATTTCAGGCATCTGCTTCTTCCTCCCTAAACGTAAAACTATATTTTCTGCCGTCTCTCAGCAAATCCAGATCCGTGAAAACATTGTCGTTGGTATAATGCCGCAGACTAGCAAGCTCAAAGCCGTGATCAGCGGCCAACTCCTGCATTTCCTTCAAAAAAGTTTCAGCTTCTCTCTTGTCCATACAGATCCTCCACATAAATCGTTTTTACACAGTGCTCACAGCCAATTATTTCTTTCCCGGCTTTGTACACTGCATCATCGCCATACAGCTTTCGCCCGCAGATCGGGCAGATGTACGTCGCTTCTTTTTCACACGCGCCGCAGCCGTCGCATTCGCCGCCGAATTTACACGGATAACTCATTTGACAAACCGCCTTTCAGGGTATAAAATAAAGATGTGATATTTTTGCATGCGCCGTTTGAGATGCCAGTCTCAGCGGCGCTTTCTTTTTTACCGGCATATAAC
>CAYWRQ010000144.1:0-6148 GCA_964460915.1 uncultured Oscillospiraceae bacterium | reverse complement strand
CAGAAACAACATATTTATACAGGTTTATACAGGGCGGTTTTTAGAGATGCCCTAATGAATCGTGTAGAATGAAGAATGAATAATTATGGTTGGTTTTCTGCGAAAACCTTCGATTTTAAAATTCAATTTAAGACCGACAGTTTTTGTCTAACGATCATCAAAAAACGCTCCTTCGTCCCGCAGCCGGGAATCAGAAGGAGCGTTTTGTCCTTTTAAGCAGGGTCAGGTTCCGTTTTTTCGTCAGGCGTTTCCGCAAGCCTTGCGGCCCGTACTTCTTCAATCCGGCGGTCGTCCACGTTCATGACCGTAAACCGCCATCCGGAAAAGTCGATAAACGGGTTTTCGTCCTCGTCCGGGATAATGCCCAGGGTATGGATAATAAACCCGCCGAGGGTATCGTAGTCCTCGTCCTCCGGGAACTCGATCGAGAGCAGCTCGGCGACGTCGGAGAGGTCAATGGTGCCGTCGAGCAGATATTCGTCCTTGCGCAGCTCTTTGACTTCCTCCTCCTGCTCATCGTATTCGTCCTCGATATCGCCGACGATGGATTCGAGGAGGTCTTCCATGCAGACAATCCCGGCCGTCCCGCCGTATTCGTCGATGACGACGGCGATATGGGTCTTGGTGGCCTTAAATTTGGCAAACATCGTACGGCAGGCGGCGGATTCGGGAACGTAAATGACCGAGTGGATAAAGTCATCAATCGGCATATTCCCGATTTCATCGAGACTCGCGTTTTGGCCATTGCAGATCAGCTGCAAGAGATCCTTCGCGTAAATGACGCCGATGATATTGTCGACCGTCTTTTCATAGACCGGCAGACGGGAAAAACCGGTTTCAACCGCCTGCTTGGCGACCTCCGCGACTGTGGTACTGCGGTCGACCGCGACGACATCGGTCCGGTGGGTCATGACGTCCCCGGCGGTATAATCGTCGAACTCGAAGATGTTTTCGATCATCTCCCGCTGGCTTTCCTCAATCGTGCCCATCTCCCCGCCGGTATCGACCATCAGGCGGATATCTTCCTCGGTGACCGTTTCTTCTTCGGATTCGGTGCTGCGGTCGATGCCGAAAATCGCGCCGACAATCCGGGAAAGGACCCGGATCAAACCGCACAGCGGCCAGAAAAGGGCTGTTACAGCCTTCATAACTGCGGCGCTCTTAAATGCGAAGGGGTCGGCATACTTCTTGCCGAGCCTGCCGGGGAGCTTGCGGATGAAAATGACGTAAAAGACAGCGGATACCAAAAGGCCAAACAGCGCTGCGATCAGCCGCAGCATATTCGGGGTCAGCTGTTCTTCCCAAAGGGCTTTTGCCCATCCGGCTGACAGACCGTACAGCCACCAGCTGGTCAAGGCTGCCGCGATGCTGCCGAAAAAGGAGCTGAGTGTGCGGATGCTGTCCAGGAAGTAGCCTTTGCTGTGCATCAGCTTGTCTAAAAGGAGGGCCTGTTTGTCGCCTTCCTCCGTTTTGTCGTGCAGGGTAACGTCCGAAAGATGGGTCACCGCCGAAAGGACCGCCGCCAGATATCCGTCCAGCAGCCAAAGAATGATGAGGATGGGTAAAAGCCACGTTCGCCCGTCGTCCAAGATAAGATACCTCCTAAAGAAATAAGAATGGAAGGGGATGCCCGTCCCAGGTGGGTTTGGGGCCAAGGATAACCGTCCCCAAAACAATATATTACCGATTATTATACCGTACCCGGAAAGAAAAGTCAATGGCGGGAAAGAACGGAAAATTGGGGCGTCGGTCGGCAGAGCGGCGGAAAACGCCGGATTTGATTCGGATAAGACGTTTCTTCCTGCCTTTCACAGAGCTGCGGCTGATTCAGCGGTTTTACGGCATATAGAGAAAGCGCCCAGTCTGTGCAGACGGACGCTTTTTTCACTTTCAGCGCGCATAGTGGGACCAAAGGCTGATGATTTTGATGATTTTTTCTTCTTCAAAAACCTCGTAAACAAGCCGGTGCTGTCCGTTTATCCTTCGGGAAAATAGCCCCTGGAGATCGCCGATCAGCTTTTCATAGCCGGGCGGGTTCTGATATGGGTTTTCCCGGATAACATCGATGAGCAATCTGGCCTTTGTGTCCGGATGAGCGGCTTTCAGCTTTGGAATATCCTTCGCTGCCGTTTTGGTGTATACGATCCTGTACAATTACCACTGCACCTCTTCCTCCGGCAGGCAATCCTTCAAAGGAGTTTCTTTGCCGCTGAGAATCTTCTCCTTCATTTCCGGAGAAGACAAAAGCCGCAATGTCTCTTCCATCCCCCGGTAATCATCCTCACTGAGCATGACCACATTTCCGGCTTTGGTGGTGATATTGACGGGTTCATTGTATTTGATGGTGTTTTCGATCAGCGAAAAGATGTTTTTGCGGAAGTTGGTTATATTTGTATTCAGCATAAAGCATCACCTCTATGTACATTATAGTGTACATAGAGGTGATCTGTCAATCAATATGGATCAGATTTTTATGCGATGTTCAATCCCAGGGATCCTCCAGCTTGGTGGGGACCGCGTCGTCGGGTACAAGGCAGACATAGCCGCCCGCGGGGACTACGATGCTGTCAAATTCTTCCTTGGCGGCTTTGACGATCTCAGGGTTTTCGTACAGGTCGATCGCGGTGGCGGCGATGACCTTGCCGGCGGTGATGACGCCCTTGTGGCCGATGGAGGTGTGGCCGCAGGAAACGTTCTGCCAGCTGTGCCCGGGGGCGCCGGAGACAAAGCCGACAGCGGAGCACTGGGCGGTCGGGACCAGCCAGGATACGTCGCCGACGTCGGTCGAGCCGGGGCTCATCTTATTGGAGTAGACATAGGGCATGAGGAAGTCGTTCAGCGGCTTTGTGCCGTTGTTCGATTTTTCCGCGATGATCTTCTGCAGGGCGGGGCCTTCAAAGAAATCTCCCCGGCCGGGCAGCCCGTCCAGCGGGAACTCGTATCCGTCGACGATTGCCTGGGCGTAAGCAGTCTCCTCTTCGGTATAGGCGGGGGCGCCGACCAGCTCAAAGTTTTTGTACATCAGCTTTTCGAGTACCTGGTTGGGAACGGTGTTGCCGCAGCCGTCGATAAAGCGTTTCTCCATCTTGGTGTCAGTCATCATTGCGGCGGCCTCGGCGATCTTGTCGACCCGGGCCTGGAGCTGCTTAACGTTCTTGGACAGCTCGGAGCGGACCATATACAGGACTCTGGCGTGGGGCTGGACGACATTGGGGGAGTTTCCGCCCGCGTCGGTAATGGCGTAGTGGATGCGGTCCTTATCGGGCATATGCTCGCGCAAAAACTGTACGCCGATGTTCATCAGCTCGACCGCGTCCAAAGCGGAACGGCCCTTGTCGGGAGCGCCTGCCGCGTGGGAGGCGATGCCGGTGAAGCGGTACTCGGTCTGGATGCAGGAGTTGCAGGAGCCGGTGCGCACCGAGTTGGTGTCGCCGGGATGCCAGGTCAGGGCGATATCGACCCCGTCAAAGACATGGTCTCTCGCGTAAAAGGCCTTGGCCGCGCCGCCCTCTTCGCCGGGGCAGCCGAAGAAGATCACGGTGCCGTGTCCGGGGCCCATATCTTCCAGATATTTCTTGATGCCGTAAGCGGCGGCCATCGAGCCTGCGCCCAGCATATTGTGGCCGCAGCCGTGGCCGGTGCCGTTTTTGACCAGTTCCTCCCGCGTGGTGGAGCCTGCAACCTGGGACAGGCCGGTCAGGGCGTCGTATTCGGCCAGGATGCCGATCACCGGCCTGCCGGAGCCGTAGGTCGCCTTAAAACCGGTCTGGATATTGGCGACGGGGGTTTCGACGGTGAAGCCCTCCTCCTTCAGCAGCTTTACGTACAGCTCGCAGGACCGATACTCCATCAGGGACAGCTCGGCGTATTCCCAAACCTTGTCCGAAACATCGGCAAAGAGGGAAGCGTGCTCATCCAGCCAGGAGAGGTATTTTTGCTTGTCTGCCATAATTCATTCTCCTTTTTCAAGTGCAAAATGTGAACAGGGAACCTTTCAGAGAGACGAAAGGTTCCCTGACGGAAACGGATTAATAAAGTACCTTGCTGAGGAATTCCTTGGTCCTGGGGTTCTGGGGGTTATTAAATAGCTCGGTTGGGGTCCCCTGCTCGGCGATAATGCCGCCGTCCATGAAGAGGACCCGGTCGGAAACCTCTCTGGCAAAGCCCATCTCATGGGTTACGATGACGGTGGTCATGCCGTCCTTTACCAGGTCCTTGATAACCTGCAAAACCTCGCCGACCATCTCAGGGTCAAGGGCGGAGGTCGGTTCGTCGAACAGCATGACGTCCGGTTCCATGGCCAGCGCCCGGACAATCGCCAGACGCTGCTTCTGGCCGCCGGAGAGCCTGCCGGGGTATTCGTCGATCTTGTCCAGAAGGCCGACGCGGCTCAGCAGCTCTTTGGCCATTTCATCGGCCTCCGCCTGCTTTTTTTTGCCCAGCATCGTGGGGGCCAGGGTGATGTTCTTGCCGACCGTCATATGCGGGAAGACGTTGAAATGCTGGAAAACCATGCCCATTTTCTGGCGGTGGACGTTGATATCGACCTTTTTGTCGGTGATGTCGACCCCTTCAAAGAAAATCTTGCCGGAGGTGGGCTGTTCGAGCAGGTTGAGGCACCGCAGGAAGGTGGACTTGCCGCCGCCGGACGGCCCGATGATCGTCAGGACCTCACCTTTATCGACATGGTCGGTAATGCCCTTTAAAACCTGCAAATGCCCGAAGTCTTTTTTCAAGTCCTCGACCTGAATCAAAGTATTAGCGGTCACCGGCTTTCATCCTCCTTTCCAGTGCAGCGACACCCTTGGAGAGGGTGAAGGTCAGAACAAAGTAGATCAGGCCGACAATAATCAGCGGCTCAATCGGCATATACAGCGCGCCGGAAATGGTCTTGTACTGGGTCATCAGCTCGCCGACAAAGAAGGTGGATGCCAGGGAGGTTTCCTTGATGACCATGACAAACTCATTGCACAGAGCCGGCAGGATGTTCTTGATCGCCTGCGGGAGGACGACCCGTGTCATTGTCTGGCGTCCGTTCAGGCCGAGGGAACGGGCGGCTTCGGTCTGCCCGATATCGACGGCGTCGATACCGGCGCGGATAATCTCGGCGACGTAGGCCGCGGAGTTGACGACACAGGCTACCGCGATGGTCTGAAAATCGGACATCTCCAAAAACGGGAGAACCGACGGGATCAGGAAATAAAAGAAGTACAGCTGCAGCAGCATAGGCGTGCCGCGGACAATCTCAATGTAAATGGTGGCCAGCAGCCGCAGCGGATAGAATTTCCCGATGTGCAGCCGGCTGCGGCGCATCAGCGCGAGCAGCGCCCCGCAGAAGGATGCGCAGATGACGGTGATCGCGCTGAGGAGCAGGGTATATCCGGTACCAATCAGAAAAAGGTTCGGATATTTCTGCAAAACCTTGATGATGTTTTGAATGATGGTCAAAACCTCACGCTTCCTTTCTCATCAAAGCCGTATGACGGCGAACCAATTACTCGTCCACTTCGATGCCGAGAGATCTCGCCAGCTCAGTGGCCTCGTCTTGCCACTGCTGGTATAGACCCTGTTCGTTGACTTCCTCGATCGCCTTGTTAATTTCGGCAACCAGCTCGGTCTGTCCCTTCTGGATCAGGGCGATGTTTCCGACGCTGCTGTAGGTAAAGGCCCAGTCGGCAATGGCCAGGTCGGTGTTTTTCTCGACATAGAGCTTCGCTTGGCTACCGGAGCAAGCGAGACCGTCTATTTTATTGTTCTGTACCATCAAGATGCCATCGCCCAAGGAAGTAATCAGTTTGATTTCGGCATCAGGGAGCTGCTCCTCGGTCAGGGAGTACTGCAGAGAGCCGTTCTGGCAGCCGATTGTCTTGCCGGAGAAAGCTTCAGGCGCGTTGTAGTCGGATTCGGTGCCGGCGGGGACAATGATCAGCTGGCCGTCATCCTGGTCCCTGTCGACGTTGAAGAATTCGGAAATCTCATAGTTTTCGGCGCGTTCCGGCTTATAGGCGTAGCCGGAAATGGAGAAATCGGCTTTGCCGGTGGAGACAGCCGCCTGGCAGGCCTGGAAATCCATCGCCTGGATATCGAGTTCAACGCCGAGGTAGTCGGCTATGTATTTGGCCAGCTCGATATCGCAGCCGACATACTC
>CAYWRQ010000143.1:0-6254 GCA_964460915.1 uncultured Oscillospiraceae bacterium | reverse complement strand
TTTGAAGTTGTTTCTCTATTTTTTTCTCTGTCAACTATCTATTGTACCATAACATCCGCGTGTCCGCGTATGATATAAAACGCAATTTGGAACATGAAGGCTCCGGATTTTTCGGGGCCTTATTGATTATACATCTGCAAAATGAAACGAAAGGAAGGAAAATCTTATGATTCTCTGTATTGATGCGGCTCCGTGCAAAGTCTGATCGGGCGAATTTGCATGGAGTGAACCGGCGGGCAGCCGCCTTCGCCTGCAACAGGCTTTGCTTTTCTGAAACCATTACAAAAAAAGGAGCAAAGTCTTATGAAATCAACTTTAGTAAATCTGAAAAACTATCTTCTCCTCTGGTCGACCCAGACATTGTCCGCTTTGGGCAGCGGCATGGCCAGCTATGCCCTGGTGATCTGGTCCTACAGCCAGACCGGCTCGGCCCTATCGACCGCGCTGCTCACAATCAGCACCTACACCCCCTACGTACTCGTCAGCATCTTCGCGGGCGCCCTGACCGACCGCTGGGACAAAAAGAAAACGATGCTGCTTGCCGACACTTTCGCGGCCCTGTCCACGGTCATGGTACTCCTGCTGCTGCAAACCGGCAATCTGCGCATCTGGCACCTCTACCTGATCAACGCCCTTGGCGGCCTGATGAACACCGTCCAGCAGCCGGCCTCCGACGTGGCGGCAACCCTCCTGACCCCGCCGGAATATTACCAGAAGGCCAGCGGCCTGCGCAGCTTTTCGAATTCCCTGAACAGTATTCTGACCCCGGTTCTGGCAACTGCCGTTCTGGGCTTTGCGGGGATTCACGCGGTCATTTTATTTGACCTGGCGACCTTTGGGATCGCGACGGCGGTCCTTTTATGGCTTATCCGGATTCCTGCTGCACCGGATGCGGCGGAAAAGAAGGAGCCGGTTTTACGGCTGGCCAAAAGCGGCCTTGTCTATCTGAAAGAGAACCGCGGCATCCTCGACCTGATCCTGTTCCTAGCCTTTATCAATCTGGCGGCGTCGGTCTTTGACGCGGCGCTCCCGGCCCTGCTGCTGCCGAGGGCAAGCGGTGACCGGCTGCTCGGGACCGTCAACGCGGTTTCCGAATTGCGATGCTCTTTGGCAGTATCCTGGTAACGCTGATGCCGGCGCCCAAAAGCCGAGTCCGGACGGTTATGGCGACCCTTTTGCTCTCGATGGGCACCGAAAACTTCCTGCTGGCCTTTGGAAAAACGCTGCCGGTCTGGTGCATCGGCGCGCTGATCGGCTGGATCGGCATCCCGCTGATGAACGCGAATCTCGACGTCCTGATGCGGAGCAACATCCCGGTTTCGATGCAGGGCCGCGTCTATGCCGCCCGCAATTCCCTCCAGTTTTTTACGATCCCGCTGGGATATCTCCTCGGCGGCGCGCTGATCGACGGTATTTTCGAGCCGTTTATGGCGGCGCAGCCGGAAGGGCTGCTGACTTTCCTCTTTGGGACGGGGAAAGGCTCCGGGACGGCGCTTCTTCTTTTCTTCCTCTGGATTTTGGGGTTGATCCCCTGTCTGATTTTCCGGAAGGACCGGCATATCTGGGCGTTGGAACAGCAGTCAGAAGAATAGGTTGTTCATAAATTGTTTACAACATTTCCCGCCAATAAATCAAAAAAATGTCAATAATATTCCTATTTTCCCCTTGTCGTTAATAATACGTTCATATATATATGATATTATACTTTTATGTGTTATCAAGGCAGCACGCACAAGCAGCCTTGATAACACATTATAATATTCATGACAGCGAATTACTGCTGTAAAACTATATGAAAGTAGGTACTTCCTTATGCGGATAAACAAGGAATATATTCCTCTGTTGCTTTTAAGCTCGGTCATGTATGCCGCAAATGCCTTCGTGGAAATACAAGCGGATCTTCTGCTGGGAAACTTTATCGATAACGCAGGAAATGGAGACTTACACGCAATCAGTATGAACTGCATTGCTATGATCATCCTGCTCCTGTTGTTCCTTCTGACGGCAAAGGCCGCTATCTATTTCCGGATGCTGTATGTCAAGCGGGAGATGGTCGCGCTGAAAAAAGAGCTGCTGTCGGATATTATGTCGATGCGGCTGCGGGACTATCTCCGCAGCGACCAGGCTTACTACCTGAATCTGATGACAAACGACGCGGACAAAATGGGCCAGGACTATTTCCGGTCATTCCCGCTGATCATATTCTATCTCTGCAAGGTTATCCTCTGCATCGGTTATATGCTGACCATCCACTGGATACTGCTCGTTGTCTACGCTGTACTGCTGACGCTGCCGGTTATTGTTTCCAGTGTGGCGGGAAAAAAGCTGGCGGTCAAGCAGAAAGAAAGCTCTGCGGCGAACGAACGCTTTCTCTTTTCCCTGCGTGACATAATCGCCGGGTTCGAGACGATTAAGCTGGGAAGCGCCGAACAGGACGCGTCGGCCCGTTTTGACGCGGTCAACGAGAGTGTCAGGAAAAGAGCCGCCGGATGCACGACCTGCGGCTGATGGTCAACCAGCTCAACCTGATCTGCTCGAGTTTTGCCCAGCTCAGTTGCATCGCCCTCGGCGGCCTGCTCATTGTGGCGGGCAAGATCACCGCAGGTGACCTGGTCAACTCCATGCAGCTGGCAAACGGCTGTTTCTATGCGGTCAATGACTTTAGCGAACGGATGGCGGCGATCCGCTCGACCAAGCCGATTTCCGAGAAATTTACCCAGCTCAAAGCGAAAAAAGCACCGGCTCTGCCGACGGAAAACCTTTTCCAGTCCGCAGGCGTCCGGTACGAGGACGTTTCCTTCGCTTTTGGGGAAAAGACCATTCTCAGTCACTTCAACTACAGCTTCGCTCCCGGAAAAGCCTACGGCATCATCGGCCCGAGCGGTTCGGGGAAATCGACCCTTGTGCGGCTTTTAATGCAGTACTACGACGACTATTCCGGACAGATTACCCTGGACGGCGCGGATATCCGGGAATTTCCCGAAACCGCCCTCTACAAAAAGGTCAAGTATGTGGAACAGTCCCCTCACCTCTTTAACGCGACCCTCCGGGAGAATATCACCCTTTTTCACAGCTATCCCCCGCAGGAGGTGGATGCGGTCATTCAAAAGGCAAACCTGACCGCCCTTGCTGCCCAATGCGGCGACGCGCCCATCGGCGACGAGGGCAACAAGATCTCCGGCGGCGAACGGCAGCGGATTGCCCTGGCGCGCGCCCTTTTGGAAAAACCGGAGGTTATCGTTTTCGACGAGCCGACCAGCGCTTTAGACCCCGTCAACACCCGAATCATTATGGAACTGATCTTTTCCATGTCCGGCTATACCCGTCTCGTGATTACCCATAACCGCGACCGTGAAATGCTTTCCCGGTTCGACGAAATCATCACCTTCGGGGAAGAATAACTGTCCAGCATACATAATAAGCACCGGCATCTCACTGTGTTATCAGTGGGATGCCGGTGCTTTTTCGTTACGTCCTCCGTGCGGGCAGCACACCCTCCAGATCAAACGGCGGGATAAAGCTTTCCTCCGCCGTCCCCTCCTCCTGGACAAAGCCGTTTTCCAGCCCAAGGTCGACTGTGAAATCAATCAGTTCATCATATTCCTTCCCCGGCAGCCGCCCCATCAAATTTCCCCAGGGGAGCGTTCGGTCGGACGGCGGCGTATACTGGTTCATCAGGCTGTAATAAACGCCGTTGCCGTAGCGGGAAAAGGCCGTCTCGATCACCTTTTTGGAATCCTCGAGGTGTCCCGGCAGGCAGAGATGGCGGATCACGACGCCCCTTTGCATCATGCCGTTCTCATCGAAGACCGGCCCGCCCGCCTGCCGCACCATTTCGTCCAACGCCGCGAGGGCGGTTTCCGGGTAACCGGGAGCGGCGGAATATTTCTGCGCCAGGATATTGTCCATATACTTAAAGTCCGGCAGCCAGATATCGACCACCCCGTCCAGCAGCCGCAGCATCTCGACCCGTTCATAGCCGGAGGTGTTATAGACAACCGGGAGACGCAGCCCCCGCTCACGCGCGTCCCGCAAGGCCAGGATAATCTGGGGAAGGTAATGGGTCGGCGTCACGAGGTTTATATTATGGGCGCCCCTCTCCTGCTGCTCCAAAAAGATGTCGGAAAGGCGCCGGACGGATATGTACGCGCCCGCCTCCCCACCGCGGATTTCCCGGTTCTGGCAAAAAGCGCACCGCATTGTGCAGTAGGAAAAAAATACCGTCCCGCTCCCCCGCTCCCCGGAGATACAAGGCTCCTCCCACCGGTGCAGGGCGGCGCGGGCGACCTTAATCTCTTTTCCCGCCGCCCCGCAAAAGCCTTTTCCCCCCTGTAAGCGGTTTACCCCGCATTTCCGGGGGCACAGCTCACAATGGGCCAGCAAATCCATCAGCGTCTCATCCATACGATTCCCTTCCTTTTCCGGTCTGCTCACAGCGGACACATCTCGCTCTTTCCCCGCATAAAATGGGATAAATCAAAAATACCCCGGCCGGGCTGTATCCCCAGCCGGTAGATACGTACTCCCTTCTTCAGAAAGGAACATCCATGATCTATGAAACAAACTCTCAATATCCTGTCAGCCGGCGGTGACCGGCGTTTTGTCATTCTGTCCAGGCGGCTCGCCGCCCGCAACGGGACCCGCGTCATGACCTACGGGCAAGGCTGGTACGACCCGGTGGCCGGCAGCATCTTCCCCCACCGGCTGGACCGGATCAGCGAGCTGAAGCAGTCACCCGACATCCTAATCCTTCCGCTGCCCCTGACCCGCGACGGGGAAACCCTTTCGATGCCGCTGGAAAAGGGGGAGGACGCGTCCCCGCCCATCCGCCTTACCCACCTGCTCGACCTCTGCCATCCGCACACCCGCGTTTACTGCGGCCTGACCCCAGCCGCTGAAGGCTTTCAGCAGGAGTGCCGCAAACGGGGACTGCGGCTGACTGACTACATGGCGGACGAATCCTTTGCCCTGCGCAATGCCGATGTCACAGCCGAAGCGGCCGTCTCCCTTGCCGTCACCCTGCTGCCGGTGACGATACGGGGGGTAAAGGTGCTGGTTGCCGGCGGCGGGCGGATCGCAAAAAGCCTGGTTAAGCTGCTCAGCATGATGGGCGCCGACGTCACCGTAGCCGCTCGGAGCGGCACTGCCCGCACACAGGCGGAGCTGCTCGGGGCCAAAACAGTTCCCCTGACCGGCCTTGTGACCGTGCTGCCCGCTATGCGGCTGATCCTGAACACCGTCCCCGCAGTCGTCTTCGGCAAAGAGGAGGTCGGGAAAATCAGAGCGGATGCTCTGACCCTGGAACTGGCGTCCAGCCCCGGCGGCTTTGATATCGAAGCGCTGCAGAAATACCGGCGGCCGGTCGTAAAAGCGCTTTCCCTGCCCGGGAAGACCGCTCCGGAATCCTGCGCCGCCTGGCTGGAAGAACTGATTGCGGAAAACGAAGCAGACTTTATCTAGCGGAAAGGAGGTTTTCCTATGCCACATTCCCCGCTCCGGCTGGCCTTCTGCCTTACCGGCTCCTTCTGCACCTTTGACGCGGCGTTTCAGCAGATGGAGCGCTGTGTCTCCCTGGGGTACGAGGTACTACCGGTCTTTTCCTATCATGCCGCCCGGCTCGATACCCGTTTCGGCAAGGCGGCCGACCATCTCGCCCGGGCCAGGGCCATTTCCGGCCATGAACCGATCCTGACAATCCAGGACGCGGAGCCTTTGGGGCCGAAAAATATGACCGACCTGCTGCTGGTATGCCCCTGTACCGGGAACACCCTGGCAAAACTCGCCCTCTCGATCACCGACACCCCCGTCACGATGGCGGTCAAGAGCCATCTGCGCAGCGAAAAGCCGGTCATTCTCTGTCCCGCGACCAACGACGCTCTGCGGGGCAGCGCAAAGAATATCGGCGCCCTGCTCAACCTGAAAAACTGCTACTTCGTTCCCTTCCGGCAGGATAACCCGGAGAAAAAGCCGTCCTCCCTGGTAGCGGATTTCGGCTGTATCCCGGGCGCCCTGGAGGCCGCCGGTAAAGGCATCCAGCTGCAGCCGGTTCTCGTTTAAGCCGCCCGGTTCCCCGTCCCGAAAGGTTTTTCCCGGCAGGACGGGGTTTTCCGGAAACAAATAAATATCCACCGGCAAAGCCGGTGGTTTTTCATAGACGGGCATAGCCCTCTGTTACTAGCCACGCGTCACGTCACGTTGATACGGTCTGACACTTGCAAGAGATTGTTACCTGCTACCCGTAAAACGGGTTATTT
>CAYWRQ010000142.1:0-6279 GCA_964460915.1 uncultured Oscillospiraceae bacterium | reverse complement strand
CCCTCAGACAAGGAATGCGGATGCCGACGCGCCAAATGGGAAAGACCGAGCATTTCCATGATTTCTTTCGCGTATTCGGCAGACGCGGCATTGTAGGCAATCTCGTCCGCCACTGTGGGCATAAAAAGCTGATAGTTCGGATTCTGATAGACTACGCCGACCTTTTTAAACCACGCCTTACTGCCTTTCGTTTTCTGCCCCAATAAAGGATCAAAGCCCTGTCGTATTGTCCCTTTGGCCGGCTGGTACAGTCTCGCTAAAAGCCGCAGCAGCGTTGTCTTGCCGCAGCCGTTTTCGCCAAGAAGTAAAAGCCGCTCTCCCTTGCGGATATCAAAAGAAATATCCTTAAGGATTTCCCGTTTGCCCGCGGTAAAAGCCAGGTGGGAAAGCTCAAAGGCGTTTGTGTCCTCCATCTGTCTGCTGCCGTTATCGCGTATTAGCCGTGCCTGAGACTCCAAATACTCCCGCTTGTTCCTTACAGGCGTTATCTTTCCGGAGCGTATGTTCCACACCGTATCTACATACGGCAATACCATATCAAGACGATGCTCTACCACGAGTATGGCATAACCATTTTCAGCAAAATGGCGGAGCGACTTCATTAACAGCTGGGCTCCTGATTTGTCAAGATTCGCAAGCGGTTCATCCAGCACAAGGATTTTCTGCTCTGTCGCAAGGGTTGCCGCTGTCATGAGCCTCTGTTTCTGTCCGCCGGATAAGGTTCGTGTTTCCCATTCCGGCCGCAGTTCCATCTGCCCGCAGGCAAGCCGGATACATTCCGCTATTTTTTCTTTTGGAAAAGCAAAATTTTCGCAGCCGAACGCGATTTCATCCTCTACGATCTGCTGGATGATCTGGGATTCGGCATTTTGCAGGACTACGCCAACCTTGCGGCAAACCTCACCAAGCTTTTTTCCTAGGATCGACTGGCCGTCGATAAGCACTTCGCCGGTTACTTCACCGGGCGTAAGATTGGGGATGATACCGGAGATGAGCGACAGTACTGTGCTTTTCCCCTCGCCGGAAAAGCCGGAAAGAAGCGCGACCTCACCATACTCGACAGAAAAATTCGCGCCATCCAGCACCGGACACTCGTACCCTTCATAGGTAAAAGAAACATCCTTCAATTCTATCGCTTTCATATCATCACCGCCAGGACCGAAAGAATCAGAACCGCCGCAAAATATACAATATCAAGCGGATGCAGACGTACTGTCTTGTATACTGAATATTCCGCATCCTTTTCCGTAGAAAATCCCCGTGTTTCTACAGACAGGGAGAGCGTATCGGAAATGTTTACCAGCCGCACCACTAACGGCAGCAGGAACGCCCGGTAAAACACCTGCGGCCGCATCAGACTTCCCGCACCCCGCGTTTTCATAGCTTCCCTCACGCGGGAAACCTCCAGGCCGAGCAGGGGGAAGAAGTTGATTGTAATCATCATGCCAAGTGTCAGCATCCGGGGCATTTTCAGCGCCGAAAAATTCCGCACGAGATTAACGGGTTGCATCCCAAGACCGGGAATGACGGCAATGCATACCGCCAGGATCCGATTGACCGCCGCCAGCGCCGAAGAAGCATCCCTTGAAACCGCATAGGTAATGCCCGCAAGAAAAGCGCACAGGAAGGCAGCCGCCGGAATTATGGCAAGGCAGGCCCGCCGGTATCCGAATACAAGCAGCAAAAGCCAGACCGCGGCAAGATAAGGGAGGCAGGACACGCTTTTAGCGGTGATCAGCCCAAAAACCATGATCACAACTGCGGAAAGGATTCCAATCAAAGGATAAAGCTGCCGTCTGGCCACAAATTTTTTGCTCATTTCTTCATCGCTCCGGATTTTTGCAGCTCCCTGGAAATTTTGATGCCGAGGAACGCGCCGAGAGCCGAAATGGCAATTACGGCAAGCGTCATGACAACTGTTAACCAGGGGGTAAGCGTCAATACGGCAACCATCGCTTCCCGGCCGAATAAATAGTTATACAGGACATTAAACGGCAGGGACAGCGGGTTGAACAAAAGTACCGTGAAAAATACCGCTTTATCCGAGTGATAACCTCTGAACACAAGGGCAGCAAACACCTCTAACAGCACACCGAGAATGAGGTTAGAAAAGAACATGGCAGGGGCCATCATCAGTTCAAATAACCCCATCAGCAGCGACATTATAAACAGTGAGCCAACCTTGCGCACCTTCATCAGGCCAATAGAGAAAAAAACTGCGATCTGCAGGCTGGTAATGACCTGCGCAATTCCAAACACAGTGGTCTGCAAACTTGCCACCAGCGGCATAACGGCACAGGTGCAAAGCGTGACGGCCGCCATAATAGCAAGGAAAACAATATCCTTTATTTTAAACTTTTCAAAAATTGGCTGTCTCATGAATGTCCCTCCAACTTTTTCTTTTCTTGTTTTGTCGCAATCACATGCCGCACGGCAGCGATGGGATGGTGGAAAATCATCCTCGGCCCTGAAAAACGCATAACTATGCGGATTTTTTCCCGCATTTCCGGCTTGTAGCAGTGCACCTTACAATTGGAGCAGAAGGTTTTCGTTTCCATAAAGGGGCATTTGTCGGAACGCTGCCTTGCATAAGCGTCCAGCGCCGCGCAGTCAGCGCAGAGCTGCCCTTTGGTATGGTGCTGCTTTTTGCAGTACAGGGCAATCATCTGGGAGACCATCTGCTTCTCCCGTTCCCGTTTGGTTTCTATGCTTTTTGCCATTCGCCCATCCTCCCATTTTCCACGTGATAGATCCGGTCGGCAATCGCCATTGTGGACTCCCGGTGGGACACCAGGATGATGCTCTTTTTCCGCTTCTGCTCCCGCAGCGATTTCAGGATGATACCCTCGTTGATGCTGTCCACGTTGCTGGTCGGCTCGTCAAGCAATATCAGCTCCGCGCCTGAAAGGAACGCGCGGGCCAGACCAATCCTCTGCTTTTCTCCTGCCGACAGGTTATCCCCCAGCGCCCCAACTGGCGTTCCATACCCCTGCGGCAGCGTCATGATAAAGTCATGGATGGAAGCCATTTTACAGGCCGCTATCAGTTCCTCTTTTGTAGCATCCGGCTTTGCAATCCGCAGGTTTTCTTCGATCGTTTCATCAAAAAGGTAGGTCGCCTGGCTGACCATCGTCACATTGGAAAGCAGGCTGTCCGGATCGATGTTATCGATATCGATCCCATTATAGGAGATCGTGCCGCCGTCCTTCTGCCAGAAGCGCAGGAGCAGCTTTAGGAAGGTGGACTTTCCGCAGCCGCTCTCGCCCACGATGCCGATGATTTCGCCCTTTTCGGCGTGCATCCGAATGTCTCGGAGGATTGGCTCGTTTTTATCGTAGCCGAAGGTCAGGCCGTCCACCTCCAGATTGTCATACACGATCTGTTTCCCATTTTGAACAGGCCTTACCGCCGGTTCTTCCGACAGCAGATTTAATACCCTGTCTCCGCTGGCAAAGGTCTGCGTGAGGTTTCCGGGAAGAGCCGACACCGCGATCACCGGGCCAAAGCTCCCAAACACAGCCGTCATGCCGATCACCATCCTTCCGATCGTAAGGCCGCCGCTATGTACCAGCAAAATCCCCGCCGCAAGGGTGAGCAGGATCATGACGGATACGGCAAGCTCCGTAAAGGCGGAGGCCCTTGTGGTGTCGTGCTTCATCCGTTTGGTCTCGGCCAGCAGGATATCGGAGCGGCGGTTGACTTCCTTTTTCCGCTCCTCCCCGGCGTTATTCAATACAATATCCTTGATGCCCTTGATGCTGTCTAAGAAATAGGCGTTGAAGGAGGCGAACTCCTTCCGATAACGCACGCCTGATTCCTTCAGGATGCCGGAAGAAATCATAGGTACGATAATGCCGATCAGAAGATACCCGCATAGTGCAAGGAAGGCAAGAATCCAGCTTGACACAAAGCCCACAAGCAGGAACACTGCCGCCGACACGATCACCGCGATGCAGATGGGGGAAATGGTGTGGGCGTAAAATACTTCCAGGGTTTCAATATCCGAGGTGACCATGGCGATGATGCTGCCCTTCTGCCTGCTCTCAAGCTTTGCCGGGCAGAGGGTGCGCAGGGCGCCGAAGATCTTATCCCGCAAAACTGCCAGCAGCTTGAAAGCAATATAGTGGTTGGAATACTGCTCCAGATAGCGCAAAAGTCCCCGGAGCACGCCGCAGCCGACAGCCAGTGCCATAATATGGCCGTAGGACAACGCAACTGTCTCTCCAAGCGCTTTTGCAATCCCAAACGCCCCACAGAGCGTCACGCCCATAGCGCACAGGAAGCCGAGGCTGCCGTTGATGACCGCGAGGACCATGATATAGGACAAGCTGCCAAGCAGGACAATCAGGCTTGCCATAATCTTTGCTCCGCTCCGCCTGGATGCTGTTTTTGTACTCATGCAATCCCTCCGCTCTCCAGCGCCTTCTGCGCGGTATAAAGCCCTGCGTAGCCGCCTTTTTGACCCATCAGCGTTTCGTGCGTGCCGGCCTCTTTCACTGCACCGTCTTCCATGTAGTAGATGTTGTCGGCGGGGACAACGTTTTCCAGCCGGTGAGAAATGACGATTACGGATTTTTCCCGGCTCAATTCCCGGATATTGCGCATGATAATGGCTTCGCTTTCCACATCGATGTTGCTGGTGGCTTCGTCAAACACATAAATATTCTTGTCCGCAACCAGGGCAACCGCCAGTGCGAGCCGCTGCTTCTGCCCGCCGGAAATATTGGCGGCGTCTTCCGTAATTTCCTTATCCGGCCCGCCGCTTTCTCGGATGAACTCCGCCAGGTTTACCTTTTCCAAAGCCTCAAATATCTCCTCATCTGTTATGTCCCGCTTTGCCAGCCGGAAGTTATCCCGGACAGACTGGTTAAAAAGATAAGTGTTATAGCTCACCACCGCAAGGCGGCTGTAATAGCCCTCCCTCGAGAGCGATTCCACGGGGAAACCGCCCACGGTGACGCTGCCTTCCTTTGGCCGGTATGCGCCAAGGATGAGATTCACCACCGTGGATTTGCCGCAGCCGCTTTCCCCGACCACCGCCGTCATGCCTCTTTCGGGGAAGCCCATGGAAACGTCCTTTAAAACAGTTCTCTCTCCGTCATAGGAGAAGGTCACATGATCCAGCCGGATCCCGCAGGATCCCGGCGTCTGATCTCCCCAAACCGGATCGGGCATAGAAAGGAGCGACAGGATTTTCTTCCCCGCGCTGGCCCCGTTCATCGCCACATGGAACGCGGATCCGAAGGCACGCAGCGGCAGAAAAAACTCCACAGCTACCAAAATGAGGAACAGCGCTGAAACAGGGGAAAGCCCCCGGTTTACCACGCCCCAGACCGCGACGGCTATGCCGAGCCCTGCTCCGCCGTAGGCCACCAGGTCCATAATGGTGGTGGAGGCGAGCTGCATGACCAGTACCTTCATTGTGATCTTCCGGAATTCCTCCGCGCTTTCGTTCATTTTCTCATGCTGCCTTGCGTCCGACCGGAAGATTTTAAGTTCCTTTAAGCCTTGCACGCTGTCTAAGAACTTATCCCCCATGGAGGTGTACTTGCCCCAATATTTGGCGAAGATCTTTTTAGCGTATCTGGACACCGCCACGATGGAGACCGGGATTAGCGGTACACAGCAAAGCAGCACCAGCGCTGTCCGCCAGTCGATCCATACGCAGATAAAAAACAGTAAAAACGGCGCAATCATAGAGAAGAAAAACTGCGGAACATAGGAGGAGAAATATAAATCAAGCTGTTCCACGCCCTCCATGGAAACCTGGGTCAGCCCCGCCATGCTCATCCCGTCGGTGGAGCGCATGCCCAGACGGACAATCTTCTCATAGGTTTTCTCGCGCAGCTCCTTTTTGACCTTACGTCCCAGCAAATCCCGCACATCGCCTGTCTTTCTGGATGCAAGGTACCGTACCAGTACACAGAAGACCGCCAGGAGCGCCGGACATACATAGGCGGTCCCTCCGGCGTTCCGCGTCAGAAGCAATACCATACGGCAGATACAGGCCGTCGTACCGATGTTTGCCAGCATACCGAGCACCTGCAGCGCGACGGTATAGAAAATATATTTCTTATTGCCGCCAAGCAGCTTTAATAATTCCTTATCGATCATTTCTTCACCCTGCCTTTTTATTCCCTATTATCCTTTAAGCTCTCGACCATATCCACCCTTTTCACCTTGCGGCGCAGCAGCCACAGGGAGCCGAAGTAACAGAGGACAGTCAGCCCGATGGCAAGGAAAAAGCTTTTCGGCGATATGTAGGTATCCATCAGCATC
>CAYWRQ010000141.1:0-6342 GCA_964460915.1 uncultured Oscillospiraceae bacterium | reverse complement strand
CAGACGGAGAAAAAAGAAGCGGGCAAGTAAGAAAAACGCCTTTTATAACTGCGGATACAGCTATAAAAGGCGTTTTCGTTATGCTTGGGA
Source organism: uncultured Oscillospiraceae bacterium (assembly GCA_964460915.1). Classification (GTDB taxonomy): domain Bacteria; phylum Bacillota; class Clostridia; order Oscillospirales; family Ruminococcaceae; genus Faecivivens. The sequence goes on along the minus strand of CAYWRQ010000141.1, from coordinate 6,252 downwards.
CTGCCGGATTAGTTCACTGGTCCAGCCTAGCAAAAGCTTAGTACCGGTTTCCAGCGAAACCGACTCCGGAGAGAGGATTGCAAGCAGGATTTCCCGGTCGGTGCCGGTGAAATGGGGGAGCATGGCTTCTTTGTTCCGAAGGTAGACATGATTCTCGCAGTAATACTTTGCTTTTAGGATATAACAGGCGGATTTTAGGTATCCGCTCATATCGTCCTTTCTCCTGTGCAGATAATTGTGGCTGCAGGCATGGTATAGGGCGCATGCCCCTGTCAGGACTGCTTCATGAGCATCCGGCAGGGTAATTTCCGGCAGCAGGTCGGATAGCTTTCCGTAAAGGTCGACCGTATCGTGGTAAAAATGGAACAGGTCAGATTTGAGCCAGCTCGTAAGCTCCTCTTTTCCGGAGACAAAACCGCAGAGCAATTCGGCCGAAGGAAGGGTATCGGTAACGGTACGGTATAAAGTAAGGTCTGAAAGCGTAACCCTGTCCAAAATCAGGACAGGTCGATATTGCTGTCCTCATGGGCTTCTTTCCGTGCGTAGCTGCCCTGCAGGCCAATATATAGAACTCGGTTTCCAAAGGTTTGCAGCATCAGATCCTGATAGGTATGGATCCATTTTTCAATATTTATCATATGGATTTCCTTTCGTCCATTTTGAGCCAATCCACTTTAAAATAGTAGAGGAGGAAAATAATCGAGCCGATGATCCAGGTGATCGGGTAGGCCCAGTAGATGACCTGGATCGAGGGGATAAAGTGAATCGTGATGGTGATGTACAAAACGCGGATGACGCACCAGCTGATCAGCATGACGACCATCGGAACGCCGGCCCGTCCGGCGCCGCGCATGACCCCGGCGATACAGTGGGAGAGGGCCAGCAGGCAATAAAACAGGCAGTCGGTATATGCCCGCCCGCAGCCGTAGGCGATCACCTCCGGGTTCCGGTCGAACAGCCCCATCAGCTGCGGCGCAAACAGGAAGATCAGCACCCCGACCACCTCCGCGATCAGCACCGAGCAGAGGATGCCGAACCGCGCGCCCTTTTTGGCCCGCCCGTACTCCTTGGCGCCGAGGTTCTGGCTGACAAAGGTCGTCAGGGCCATGGCAAAGCAGGTGATCGGCAAAAAGCCGAACCCTTCGATTTTGGCGTAGACCCCCTGTCCGGCCACTGCGAGCTTGCCAAAGGCGTTGATGTTGGTCTGGACCACAACATTGGCAAACGCGATGATCGAGTTCTGACAGCCCGAGGGGAGGCCGACACGGACGATTTGCCGCAGCATTTGGCCGTGGAAACGGATTTTCGTGAGCGTGACCCGGTACTCCTCTTTGGTGCGCAGAAGCCTTGTGAGACAAAGGATCATGCTCAGCGTCTGGGAGGCGGCGGTTGCGGCGGCAGCTGCCCCGACCCCCATATGGAACCCGCCGATGAAAAGCAGGTCTAAAACGATGTTGGTGATGGAAGAAATGACCAGATAATATAAAGGATGCTTGCTGTCTCCGACCGACTGCAGGATGCCGACGCAGCAGTTATAGAGGACAAAGGGGAGGGAGCCGAGAAAATAGATGCGGAAATAGAGGGTTGAGGTGTCCAAAATGTCGGCGGGCGTCCCCATCCAGATCAGGATGTGCGGAGCCAGGGTGACGCCGATAACCGTCAGCGTAAGGCCCATCGCAATCCCCAGGGCGATCGTCGTGTGGACGGCTCTTTGCAGCCCATCCCGGTCGCGGGCGCCGAAATAGCGGGCGATGACGACTCCGGCGCCCATCGCCAGGCCGTTAAAGAACCCGACCATCAGGTAGATCAGGTTCCCGGAGGAACTGACCGACGCCAGCGCTTCGCTGCCGAGGAAATTCCCGACAATCAGCGAGTCGGCCGTATTGTACAGCTGCTGAAACAAATTCCCGAGAAAGAGGGGGATCGCAAAAGCGATGATCTTTTTCTGAATGGAACCTTCCGTCATACGTGTGCTTTGTGTGGATGCCATGGATATACTGCCTTTCTTCCTTTTATTTTTCGTGCGTTTCCTATTATAGCACCTATAGTAAACTCCATGTCAAGACCTTTTGAAAAAATAATAAAAAGTACTTGACACTTCCCTTACGTAAGATGGTAAACTGAAGCCGGAAAGGAGAGATTTCGATGAAAATGAAGGAGGTTTGCCGGCAAACGGGGCTGACCGAGCGGGCGGTGCGGTTTTATTTGGAGAAAGGGTTGGCAGCCCCACAGTCGGATTGGAAAAACGGACGAACCTATTTTGAATTTGCGGAGGAAGATGTTTTGCATCTGAAACAGATCGCGGCCCTGCGCCGGTACGGGTTTTCGGTCGAAGAGATCCGGGAGATGGAACAGGACGGAGGAAAAACCGGCCCGCTGCTGCGCGCCCGTGTGCAGGCGCTGGAACAAGAGTCGGAGCAGAGGACGCATCAGGCAAAGCTGCTGCGGCAGCTCCGGGAGGGCTATCCCAGCTGGGATGCTTTGGGAAACGCCCTGCTGTATCTAAATGAGGAAGGCTTGGCATCGGTGGACGCGGTACCCGATCTTGGAAAGGCGGATGGCCTGACAAAAGAGGGAAAAAAGGCGCTGGCCGATCAAGCGAAACACCGGCTCACGCGGCAGGGCAGATGGAAACGGTTCCGAATCGGCGCCGTCGCCGTGCTCCTGCTCATTACCGCCGGAATCCTGGGAAAGCTGTGGCACGAGGATCATCAGGTGTTTACGATCCTCAGCGCGGTTCCCGGCGACATTGTCTTTACGAATTTGGATTATCGGGAGACACCGGACGGGCGGATGGTTCCCAGCGCATATATTTCCACCCCACAGGGAGATTTTACCGGCATTTTTGAAGGCAGCGACATCTATGACAGCCTGTTTTCGGACATTCCCTACGCCATGATCCAGATTGAGATCCATATCCCGCAAAAGGAACTGAAGGGGCTGGGCTTTGACCCCGAACAGGCCCTGGCGCAGGCGGAGGAGATAAAGGAAAAAGTCTTGTCGGACGATGCCCTATCTTTCCGGTACCTCAGGATTGTCCGGGTACAGGGCCCGTCGTAATATTCACATTCCGTCTCTTGACTTTCGCCCGATCTGTGTTATACTGACAGGACAGACAGAAAGGATGTAAAAGGCAATGAGATGGAATAAAAAGCAGCAGTCTTCGGATGACCCTGCTTATGACGACAGCTTCAGCGTCAGCTATGAAGACGACTTTGGCCCTCCGCGGGAAGGGGAGATTTATCATGACCCGGCCTTCCGCAACCCTCAGTCCTATTATAATGATAACGATGACGGTTATGGTTACGGTGATGCATATGACGATGCCGGTCCTTATGAAGACGGTTACGGCGGCCGCTATGATGATGAGCCGTATCCGGAGGAGGAGCGTTACGGCGGTTATGAGGAATCTTACCAGGAGCCGGAGGAAATGGACTATTTAGAAATTCCCGAAAAAAAGGGGAAAAAGAGAAGGCGGGATAGGGAGGCATCCTATGAGGAGCCGCCGAAAAAGAAAAAACGCGGGTGTTTTCTGCACCTGATTTTGCGGCTGTTTGCGGTTTTTTTGGTCGTGTGCATCGGATTTTTCGGATTCCTTCTGATCCGGCTGAAGCCTGCGGATTTTCCGACGTCCGATTCCGCTCTCAGCGTAAACAGCAGTATTTCCGAAACCAGCGTAACCAATATCGCCCTTTTCGGTGTCGACGCCAGAGATTATTCGACCAGCAGCCGTTCGGACGCGATCATGATCCTTTCGGTGGATATGAAGCACGGAAAATTAAAGCTCTCCACCCTGATGCGGGACACGCTGGTGCAGGTTCCGGGGTACGGCGGGATGAAACTGACCGAAAGCTACGCCTACGGCGGGCCGGAACTGGCCGTACAGACGATCAACGAGAATTTCGGCATGGATATCAAGGAATATGCGACCGTTACCTTTAAGACGATGGCGGAGATTATTGATGCGGCCGGCGGGGTCGAGATCGATATTACCGAGGAGGAGCGGGTTTCGGCCAACGGCTCGATTTGGGAGCAGTGGGATGCCTGCGGGATGGAGGAGGATTATATCCGGGAAACCGGTGAGCAGACCCTCTCCGGCACCCAGGCGGTCGCCTACGCCCGTATCCGCCATGTCGGCAACGCAGATTACCAGCGGACCTCCCGCCAGCGCAGAGTCCTTACAGCGCTGGTGAACCAGCTGCTGACCCATCCGCAGAATATCCCCGGCACCCTGATGAAAGCGGAGGATACGGTCGAGACTTCGCTGAACCAGACGGATATCCTATCCCTGATGCCGATTCTCCTGCGGGGGATGAAAGTGGAGTCGACCAGATTCCCCCTAAACGCCGATATCATCAGCGACAGCTACTATGTCGGGAACGCCGCCTGCATTTATGCCGACATGGATGCGACCAAAAAGGCCCTCTACGACTTTATCTATAACGACATCGACCCTACAACCGATGCGGACCGCCGGTCCAATGGGGAAAACTGATCACCTATAAGGAAAGCGCTGCCTTCTATGGATACAGAAGGCAGCGCTTTTGGCTGCGTCAAAATAGAGTTGATACGAAAACCGGAATCACAGCTTGGCCAGGACTTCGTTTTCAAAGAATTCTTTGCAGTTGTCGGGGTTGACAGAGTGGAGGACATCATCAACCGTGACGCAGACGCCCTTCTGGCAGTTTCCGGTGCAGAAGGTACCCGCCATTTCAACCTGTTTTTCAACACCGTGTTCCGCGATCATCGACTGGAGCATTTCGAGCACCTGTCTGGAACCTTTTACATGGCAGGCGCTGCCGATACAAACGGTCAGTTTCATAATAATTTCCTCCTTATTTATTGTCCGCAGCGGCGTCAAGCTTTTTGTTGCGGAAATAGAGAATGATGTCGGTGGTTACAAAGATGATATTTGGCCAGTACATCCAGAACGCAAGGTTAAAGTTCTGAAGGATAAACTTGGACGCGATGCCGCAGACATACCCGATCGCAATGAAGAAGGTAAAGGTGACGCTGCTTCCCTTTGCTGTCCGGGATTTGTACGAACGATAGACCTTCAGCGGCCAGGAAATACCGAAGGAAAGGATCATTAAAAACTCTAGAATTTCGGCAAGTGACATTGGGGAGTTCCTCCAAATCGTTTTATTTTGATGGCTCGCCAAACAGGCTTCAAGAGGGAGCCTGTTTGGCGTCTGGGAAATTATTTGGTTCTTCTGTAGTCGGGCAGCAGCTTCGGGGAAACGATATCGGAGTGGATACCCGCTTCTTCCATCTCTTTCTTGAACGCGTCGACATGAGAGAGGGTCAGGGCGCCGACGGTGGTTTCCTTGGCCTTTGCGGAAGCGTTCTTACCGGCGTTACGGCCGAATACGATGATGTCCAGCAGCGAGTTGCCCATCAGACGGTTGCGGCCGTGGATACCGCCAACGGCCTCACCGGCGACAAACAGGTTCTCTACGCAGGTCTGGCCGTCAACCGTGATGTCAAGGCCGCCGTTCTGGTAGTGCAGGGTGGGGTAAACGAGGATCGGCTCTTTGCGGATATCGATGCCGTATTTGCCGAACATCCGCATCATAGCGGGGATGCGCTTCTCGATGGTGCCCTTGCCGCCCTTGATTTCGATCATCGGGGTGTCCAGCCAAACGCCGACGCCTTCGGGGGTAGGTACGCCGTTGCCGCGGTCGGAGCACTCGCGGATGATGGACGCGGCGGAAACGTCGCGGGTCTCCAGCGGGTTCATGAAGGCTTCGCCGTTGACGTTAATCAGCATTGCGCCCAGAGAACGGACCTTCTCGGTAACCAGGGCGCCGAAGATCTGCTCAGGGAACGCAGCGCCGGTAGGGTGGTACTGGAGGGTGTCGGCGTAGAGGAGCTTCGCGCCTGCCCTGTAGCCCAGGACCAGGCCGTCGGCCGTAGCGCCGTAGTGGTTGGAGGTGGGGAAGCCTGGTAATGCATACGGCCTGCGCCGCCGGTCGCGATGATTACGGTCTTAGCTTTCGCGATCAGGATTTCCTTCGTTTCCATATTCATCAGGACAGCACCGGCAGCCTTGCCTTCTTCGTCCTTGATCAGCTCGATGGCAGCGGTGAAGTCAACGACCGGGATGCCGCGGTTGAGCACTTCGTCGCGCAGGGTCCGCATGATCTCGGCGCCGGAGTAGTCCTTTGCCGCGTGCATTCTCTTGCGGGAGGTGCCGCCGCCATGGGTGGTGATCATGTTGCCGTCTGCGTCCTTGTCGAACTCGACGCCAAG
>CAYWRQ010000140.1:0-6564 GCA_964460915.1 uncultured Oscillospiraceae bacterium | reverse complement strand
CGGAACCGCGCGGCATTTCAATATCGGATAAGAGAATATCAACCTGCTTTTCTTCCAAAATCTGCTGGGCCTGCTTCATACTATAGGCCGTATAAATCTCCGTAATCCCCAACGCCTCCCAGTTGACCAGCTCGCGGATTGCCTCGACTGCATAAATCTCGTCGTCTACCAATAAAATGTTCATCTTGTCTTCTCCTTCCTTTCCTGTTCATCCGCCATAATGAAGGGAATGTGGATATCGCACTGCGCCCCCGCTCCCTCTTTATTGGAAAAGCGGATTTGCACCTTGTCCCCAAATAAGAGGATTAAACGCTGGATCGTATTGAAGATACCGATATGCTTGCCGTCCCCCAGCTCAAAACGCTCCGAAGGCGACGCAGCCTCCGCATTTGCACGGGCCATAAGCTCCTCCGGATAGCCGTGGCCGGTATCCCAGATATTGATATGGACGCGCCGCTCACTGCCCACCCAGTATTCTTCGGCGGAAAGATGGATCAGCATCGGCTCGCCCATGACCATTTCATGCTTAACCGTATTTTCCACAAACGACTGGAGCAGCAGCGGCGGCACCAGGGCCAGTTGAACATCCTCCGGCGGGGTAAGCTCAATCTCGCAGCGAAGGGTCCCGGGATAACGAATCTCCGTCAGCGCAAGGTAATTCCGGACGTGTTCGATTTCCTTGCCCAGTTCGACGGAAGACTGCGAATTCATCGTGTAGCGCAGATGCTGGCTGAGTTCCTTAGAAAGCTGGCGCACCAGGTCGTTCTTGCCCAAACCGGCCATCGAGTAGATCGTATTCAAGCAGTTGATATAAAAATGCGGAGTAATCTGCTGTTTGAGATATTCCATATAAATCTGCTGCTGTTTGAGCTTTTGCTCATATACGCTGATTTTCAGTTCTTTGATCTCGGCGGACATTTCATTGAAGGAATGGGTAACCGTATTGAACTCCCGGCACACGGCCTGCTCGTCGATCTGGGCCCCAAGGTTTCCGTCCCGGATCTGCTGAATCGCATGGACAAGCCGGCCCATCGGCGCCACAAACAGGCTGCGCATCGCATAGGTTAAAACCAGCAGGATCACGACCAACAAGATGACGACATAGATAATCATCTGGTAGGCTCCCCGCATATCGCTGCGGATGCTGGCGTCCGAGATGAGGGCGACGACATACAGCCCTTTCTCCACGCTGGGCCAGGATACCGCAAGAAAACGGGAATTGTCGCCAACCATCACATACTGCTGTTCGGCGGTCGCCGGATTAAATTCCAAACCGTGCTGCGCCGTATCGGAAAGCGGGGTTTCCATATCATAGATATAGATCATGCCGTCCTGCCCCAAGGGCGTCTGGTTCAGCGGCATCAGCAGGTTCTCAATATTGACCCACGCACCGATATAGCTGTTTTTAAGGTAGAGAATCCGGAAAAGATAATATTCATGCCCGACCTGGTATGAAAACCAGTTGTTTTCATCGATACTGCTCCCGCTTTGAAGGTTTTCCTTCAGACTCTCCCGCAAGGCGATATGCTCCGTATCGCCGACCCGGGTTTGGTAGGCGGAAGCGTAAAGGCCGTATTTGGGGTTATAGAGGAAAAAGCCGTCTATCCCGCTGTGGGACGGCAGCGCCTCCTGGAGCTTCGTCTGCTCGCGGGATAAGGCCAGATACCGTTCCAATTCACTTTCACTGTAGATCCTTTCAAGATACTCATCATTGTAGCTGAACCCCGAAAGGAACTTTCCAACATTCTGGAAGCTGTTTTCGATGTCAATCGAATACATAGACAAAGTTGAGCGGTTGGTTTCATAGACCTGCTCCCGTAGGGCGCCCAAAGCGTAGGAATAGCTCAGCGCAAACAGAGATATAATCAAAGCCGACATAATTACGATCAATACATAAACATAATATGCAAGAGAATGTTGTTTCCTATGTGTCATAACCCATACCCCAATCGATTGTATCGTCAATTTATTCAGAATCAGACGTTATAGTTTGATTAAATTATAGCACTTTCACAAGCCCTTGTAAAGCAAAATATTATTCCGATTCAGCGGCACAACAAAAAAGCCACCTGCCAGGCACGTGATCCAGCAGGTGGCTTTCGCGTTATAATCAGAGTTTCCGAAAAAGCGGCAAAGGAGTATCTTACTTGACGATCTTACGCATCAGGAACAGGCTGCCGATCATCAGGACAATTGCGATGGGCAGCGCTATGAAGGCGTTCGGCACAAAGCCGGCAATGATGTAGCTCACAAAGCTGACCAAAGCAACCATAATCGCATAAGGCAACTGGGTAGAGACGTGTGTCACATGGTCGCACTGCGCTCCCGCACTGGCCATAATCGTCGTATCGGAGATCGGCGAGCAATGGTCCCCCGCACACCGCACCGGCCATGCAGGCGCTGACGCAGACGACTCCAAGCGGATCGGTCAGCGGGAACACACCGAGCGTGATCGGGATCAGGATACCGAAGGTGCCCCAAGACGTTCCGGTTGCAAAGGACAGGAAACAGGCAATGACAAACACAATGGCCGGCAGGAACGACTGGAAGCCGCTGGCAGAGCTCTTCACCAGCATCTCGACAAACTGCTTTGCCCCAAGGCTGTCCGTCATGGCCTTCAGGCTCCAGGCAAAGGTCAGGATCAGGATTGCCGGAACCATCGATTTAAAGCCTTCCGGGATGCAGGCCGTAATCTCTTTGAAGGTCAGCACTCTGCGGATTAAGTAATAGATCACCGTGATCACCAGTGTAACCGCCGATCCGAGCATCAGGCCAACAGACGCGTCGGAACCCGAAAATGCGTCCACAAACCCGACGCCTGAGAAGAATCCGCCGGAATAGATCATGCCGATTACGCAGGAAATGATCAGCACCACAATCGGCAGGACCAAGTCCAGCACCTTTCCGTTCGGATTGCCTGTCTCACCGGCAGCATCGGATAAGTTTTTCATGCCGGAGAAAATGTCCCCGTTTTCTCTGGCATTCTTTTCGTACTTTGCCATCGGGCCGTAATCCAGGTTCGTCAGCGAGAGGAAGACCATCATGATGATGGTCAGGAGCGCATAAAAGTTAAACGGAATCGCGCGGATAAACAGATCCAGGCCGTTGCCATCGTCCACATAGGAGGAAACTGCCGCCGCCCAGGAGGATACCGGCGCGATAATGCAGACCGGAGCGGCCGTCGCGTCGATCAGATAGGCAAGCTTTGCCCTGGATATCTTGCTCTTATCGGAAACCGGGCGCATAACCGAGCCGACAGTCAGGCAGTTGAAATAGTCGTCAATGAAGATCAGTACACCAAGCGCAATTGTCGCCAGCTGCGCTCCGGCCCTCGTCTTAATATGGCTGGACGCCCACCGGCCAAACGCCGCGGAACCGCCCGCCTTATTCATCAGCATGACCATAATGCCGAGGATTACGAGGAAGACAAGGATGCCGACATTGTAAGGATCCGAAAGCGATGCCACAATACCGTCGTTAAACGCGTGTGTCAGCGTGCCCTCAAAGCTAAAGTTCGAGTACAACACTCCTCCGACGATGATGCCCACAAATAGAGAGGAATACACCTCTTTTGTGATCAGCGCCAGGCCGATGGCAATGACAGGAGGGAGCAGCGACCAGAAGGTCATGTAAAACGGAGAAGCTGCCTCCACGGCTTCTCCCGCGCCCTCCGCGAATACCGTCATCCCAAACAAGGACGCGACAGCCAGCGCAATGGGCACGGCCAACAGGTAACGGGTTTTCCTACTTCTCATAGGAGATCTCCTTTCGAGCTTTCCGCTCTTTATATTCAACTGAATGGAGTCATGATCGTGCCGTAACTCCACAGTTGAATCCCGTTCCCCTGTTTCGTATGACAGCTCTCCGTCGGTTGGGACGACAGTGCAATGGGTATTCCCCATTACCCCGGGCGCCGGATTGTACAGGATTCTCCCCGGCCCCTCGGCATCATCCCCTTTCGGAATCAGGCGGTTTCCTGATAAACCCGATCCCTACTGATGTTTGATGCACCTCTATCATGCTGTTCAGTTGTTTACAAATTACAGTACGTTTTTCTGATTTGCAGGATCGGCGTATACGATCCTGCAATCGTGATTATACTACTCAAAATTCTCTCTGTCAATATGAGAATTAAAATTCTTACAATAATATGCCGCATATTGGCCAATTGGATCGAAAAAAGGGCATATTCGGCCCTGAGAAAACATATTTTTCCGGACTCGTAAGCCGTCTTTATCCCGGAGCCGCAATTGCCTTCTTTCATTAAAATAGCCTTTGTATTCCACGGATTTGTTCCTTGTAACGGAGATTCCGTATAGGCTGGCGCTTGTGTACCTATCTTGAAAGACCGCAGAATCGTGCTAAAATATCGCAGAATTGTGATTTTTTTCCTAAAATTTTATTGCTATAATATTACTTGCCAAGTAAAAACGGATTCCGATTGAATCCGGATACGAACTGCTGTCGTACAAGAATTGTACGGTCGAAAGGATGAACAGATATGAAAAAGAGAATTTTTGCCGCTATAGCTGCTGCCTTAGTTGCTGCAACTGCCCTTGCTGCCTGCGGAAACTCCGGCAACAGCGGAGACAGCGACGACAATGCTTCCAATTCTTCCCCCGCCGTTTCCACCTCCGACAATAACGCAACAGACGATAACGGCGCATCCGCTGCGGACGCTTCCGCAGATGCAATTGCTGCCAGGACGGAAACGGAGCACCTGGTTGTCTCCTGGATGACCTGGACCGGTTCTCCCGCAGATCTGCAGTCGGTTGTGGACGAAATGAATGCATTGACGGTTCCGGCCCTCAACATCGACATCGAAATGGAAGTTACCGATTATGCCTCCAGAAACCAGCAGCTGACCCTTCAGCTGACCGGCGGTGAGCAGATCGATATCATGAGCTGCCTGGGTATGCCTTTCGCAAACGCCGTCCAGAGCGATTACCTGCTCGACCTGGAAGAAGATGACCTGATCCAGACCTACGGCCAGGATATCGTCGAAACGATGGGCCAGTCCTTCGTAGATACCTGCCGCTTTGACGGGATCCTGTACGGTGTTCCGAACCAGCGCGACATGGCTCAGGGCAGACAGGCGATCTGTATCCGCACCGATATCCTGAAAGATGCCTGTGAAGCAATCAGCCTTACCCCCGATCTCGAAAATGAGATCTGGAAGGTTGAGAGCATGGACGTCATCTTTGATATCATCAAGGCGATGCATGATACCCATCCGGAGGTCACCTCCTTTAAGCCCGGCACCATCACCAACCATATCGCGGTCGACTCCCTCGGCGGCAACGTATACGGCGTCCTGGAAAACTGGGGCCAGGATACGACCGAGGTCGTAAACCTGTTTGAGACAGACGCCTATATCGATTACGTTAAGAATATGCACGAGCTGTATGAATACGGCTGTATTTCCGCCGACTCGGTTACCGATACAACCGCAGACATGGCAGGCATTACCGCCGGAAGCTGGGCCTCTTATATCACTGTCACCAAGCCCGGTTCCAAAACCCAGGAATCGAAAGGCACCGGCACCGATATGACCATTATCCAGGCCGGCCCCGACTTCCTCTACTCGACTGCCGCCAACGGTATGCCTTGGACGATCACGCTGAATACGGTGGACAAAGTAGCGGCGATGCAGTACCTGAACTTTATGTATGCGTCTCCCGAATGGAACGACCTGTTCTGCTGGGGGATCGAGGGCAAGCATTATGTTGTCACCGAAGACGGCCACTATACCTACCCCGATGGCGTTGACGCAGGTTCCTCCGGTTATAACACGGCCGTCACCTGGATTGCGCCCGCTCAGTTTAAAGCCGGTGTATGGGAAGGCGACAGCATCGACCTGTGGGAAAGAATTGATGCATTTAACAACAATGCGCTTGTTTCCAACGGCTCCGGCTTTATTTTTGACGTAACGCCCGTCTCAAACGAATATACCGCCTGCACGAACGTATACAACGAATACCAGAAGTCGATTGAATACGGCCTGCTCGATCCTGACACCTCGATCGCCGAGATGAACCAGAAGATGGAAACCGCCGGTCTGGAAAAGATTATTGCAGAAAAACAGGCCCAGTTCGACGCCTTCCTTGCTGCAAAAGGATAACGGCTAATTTTACGTAAAACCCTGTATCAGATAACCGGGGAGTTTTCCCCGGTTCGTTTTTCGCAGCATCTGCTGCCCTTCGCAACCCAAAATTTGACTAGGGGAGGAACCCATATGGCAAGCGAAAAATTGACCCTCAAGCGGGTCAAGAAATACATTCCACTTTATGTCATGATGATTCCGGGACTGGCGTACCTGATCATCAACAACTTCATGCCGATGCCCGGCCTTGTAATCGCATTTAAGACCTATTCCGCCAAAAAAGGGATTTACAGCAGCCCTTGGTGCGGATTTGCAAACTTTAAATACCTCTTTGCGACCGATGACGCTTGGATCATCACCAGAAACACGATCTTCTATAACGTCGCTTTTATCGTCATCAACACCATCCTGTCGATTGCGGTTGCGATCATCCTTTCTGAGCTGACCTCCCGCCTGAAAAA
>CAYWRQ010000139.1:0-6643 GCA_964460915.1 uncultured Oscillospiraceae bacterium | reverse complement strand
AACTTTTTCTTTTGATCACATTTTTCCCCTTCCGAGCATACATTGATCAAAAAGGAGGGGTCTTTATGCCAACGATCTACCTAAGCCCATCCACACAGGAAGCCAACCTGTATGTGACCGGGGGCACTGAAGAATATTATATGAACCTACTGGCCGACCGGATGGAGCCGTATCTCCGTTCCAGCGGCATCGGCTTTGTCCGCAACACCCCGCAGATGACGGCGGTAACCTCTATCCGCGCTTCAAACGCCGGAAATTATGACCTGCATCTGGCGCTCCATTCCAACGCCGCCCCGGAAGGAAGGTATGGGACGGTACGCGGCAGCGACATCTATTATTATCCCGGTTCGGTCCGGGGGCAAAGGGCCGCCGAGGAGATCGCAGAAGGGCTGCGGGCTATCTATCCGGGGACAGTCCGAACGCTGCCGACCACCGCTCTGGGCGAAGTAAGGCAGCCGAAAGCCCCGTCCGTTTTTATCGAACTGGCCTATCATGACAACGAGGATGACGCCAACTGGATTACCGAAAACCTCGATGCCATCGCCGCCAACATCGTCGAATCCCTGACACGCTATTTCGGGATCCCGTTTATTACCCCTGTCCCGGTACAGGCGGGCGTCGTCATCACCGAAGGCGGACGGCTGAATCTCCGCAGTCGGCCGTCGACGGACGCTGAAGTCCTCTTGCGGATCCCGAACGGGGCCTCCGTCGTCGTCTTCGGCAACTGGCAGGGATGGAATGTCGTCCAGTATGGCGGTATGATCGGCTATGCGGACGCCCGGTATATCGTTATTCCCTGAACAGTGCGTCTACCGCCTCGTAAATCCGCTGGAAATTTTCCTCATCCTCCTCGGTCCGGTCTTCCCAATCGGAGCAAATGGCGATCGTATAAGGGCGGTCGCCATAAACGACCGTACAGCTATGGAGCGCGTTGATCCACCAGCCGTATTTCTGCCCGGTCACCCACTGGGAATGGAGCAGATAGTCGTCCGGATGGGTATAGGCCTCCCGGAATTCCCCGGCGTGGGCACTGCCGCTTTCCATATATTCAAACGCCATCCGCGCAAAGGACGCGCAGTCGGCAGCGTTCATCATCGTATCGGTGGAGTCGGACATTTTCCGGGTCAGTCCCATTTCCGGCGCGTTGATCCAAGCATCAAACTCAGACGGCGGGTATACGCTTTTCAGCATCGCCAAGGCCGTGTTGTCCGAATAAATGAGGGCGTCCGCGATCAGCTCATGCAGCGTATATTCCGTGCCGTACGGGGTAAATTGGATAATCCCGGCCTCACCGACATGGTTGGCCGCAGTAAAGGGGATCGTGCTGTCCAAGTCGATTTCCCCAGCATCCGCCCGCTGGAAGAGCCATAAGCAATAGGGCAGCTTATAGACACTGGCGATAAAATAGGTTTTCTGCTCGTTCCAGCTCCACCGCCGCCCACTCAGCAGGTCCTCAAAAACCAGGGAGACGTTCCCCGGGCAGGAGGAAAGCAGGTCGCTAATCCCGGCAAGCTGCCCCTCGGTGAGGGTAAACTCCGTCTCCACAGGAGCGCCGCTGCCGTCCAGCCAGCGGCCGTCCGCCATACAGCTTTTCAGCAGGGCGCCGTCCGTTCCGGCGAAGCGCTGTTCCCCCGCTTCGGTTTCAATCCAACCGGTCTGCAGCAGGCCGTCCGCTCCGAAAAAGTATTCCGCCCCTTCGATCAGGCAAAGGCCGGTCACCAGCTTCCCATCCGCGCCGGCATACCGTTTTCCGTCCTCGGTATCAATCCATCCGAGCCGCATAGACCCCGCCGGGGAAAAATAGTAATCGGCCCCGTCGATATGGGCAAGGCCGGTCACATATTCCCCGTCCTGATCAAGATACCGTTTCCGTTTCCATCCGGTATCCCAGCCGGAAAGATCAACCGGCTGTTCCGTTTCCGAGGACGAGCCGGGCTGCACGTCCTGCACCTCCGCTGTGCTTTCCGAAGCCGTCTCCTCCGCCGGAACGGACTCCGCATAAACCGGCGCCGCGTCGCTTGGGCGGTATAAGGGGGATAAAAGGAAGGGCAGCGCGGCCGAGATGCCCAAAACCGGCAAAATCGTTTTTCTTTTCATAAAATGTCCTGAATCTTTCTCTTTTTCTATTGATTGGTACTTCTTTTATTATAGCGGATAAGGGCGGGGGAAACAAGGGGCAAATCCGGTAAATTCCCTTTGACACATCACCTTTTACCGTATCCACAGGCATATCCCCCAGACAAGCGGCAAAAAATTCCTGGCTTTCCGGCTCACCAAAAGCAGCAGGATACTCAGTACGATCTTTGTTCCCGCAAATACCGCCCGCAGCCCGCCCTCCTTCCCCGGAAACAATCTCCCCGCCAACAAAGCGGCAATCTCTCCCCCGTCCAGCCCCGGCAGCGGGACAAGCGACATCAGCCCGCAATAGAGCTGCCAGCGGGCATAATCCGGCGGCAGCGGGAAAAGCGCCATCAGCCCGGCAAAAAGCAGGCTGGCCCCGCTCCCGCCGACCAGGGTCAGCAGCTGCGCCCCGAACGGGAAAATCCCCTCATCCGGCCGGATACAGATCCCGTTCCAGTCCAGCGTGATCCGGCGCGGAGGGATCCCCGTCCCCCAAAAGCAGAGCAGATGCCCCGTTTCATGCAGCAGCATCGCCAGGAGCAGCGCCGACGCCCCGGCTCCTCCCGTTCCGCTGATCTCCCAAAAAAGGCAGAGCATCCCAAAAAATCCGGCGGACACCTCCCCGGTAATCCCGCCGGGCAGCTGGATCTGAAACATACCCCATCACTCCTCTGCCCCGTGAAGGGTAAGGTCAATGCTGCGGGAGGGATCCAGCCGCACCTCGTCCGCAATGACCTCAAAGTGCAGATGCGGCCCCGTAGCCTGGCCGGTGCTGCCAACAAGAGCAATGACCTGCCCCTCATAGACGGCGTCCCCGGCCCCGACCAGCAGCTTGCTGCAATGGGCGTACAGCGTCTTCAGCCGCCCGCCGTGCTCAATCACCAAATAGTTCCCATAGCTGAAATGGCTCCCCGCCGTCACGACAACCCCCTCCGCCGCCGCGGCAATCTCGCTCCCCTCTGCCGCCGCCAGATCGTCCCCGTAATGGAAGTCCAGCTCCCCTGTAATCGGGTGATACCGCCATCCAAAGCCGTCAGTGAGGGTGGACTCCGGCAGCGGGTCCAGCAGCGTGCAGGTGAGCCGGTAGGGGGAAAAACTCACACCGCCGGCAGCGGGCATTGGGTCGAAGCTTTCGCCCGCCGCAAAGGCTCCGCCGGTGCTGCCCGGCAATACGGCAAGGGCGGCCAGCAGGGTAAACATACAGCTTATGACTTGTTTCTTTTTGCGCATCCGATAACCTCCGGGACAAACCGTCATAAAATGGGTAAAACCTGCTTTCAATATATGGCGCCGCCGTTGTCCCGTAGAACAGATGGCGGCCAGGCTGTTGTAAAAGTGTACAAAATTCACCCTCATTTCCCAATGCTTTGACAATAACACCATGAAAATATGGCCTTTTTGTAAAAAGCCCTTGCAATTTGCCGGATTTTTGATTAAACTATAGGGTAAGGTATTGCGGCTGTCTGTTCACGGTTTTCCCAGCAGATAGCCACTAATTTTGTCAAAATAAGCTGAAAGGAAGACTTACGCATGAGTTCAAACGTATCCAAAAAGGCAAACCCCAACCGCCTTGCTCTGCAGATGGTGATTGCACTTGCCGCCGGTATCATTGTCGGTTTAATTCTTATGGCGCTCCGTGAAAACATCAACCCCGATACCTGGGCAAAAATCAACAACATCTTTTTCCAGGACATCACGGCCCAGGGCGCCGAAAGCGCAATCGGCCTGTTCTATATTGGCGGGCAGCTGTTTGTACGCGCCTTGCAGCTAATTATCGTCCCGATGATCTTCACCTCCATTGCGATGGCAATCGGCACGATTTCCGACGCCAGAACCCTGGGAAGGATCTCCACCAAAACGCTTTTATGGTTTTTGATGACCTCTGTCGGCGGCCTGGCCGTTGCAGCCATTGTCGGGATGATCATCTATAAAGCCGGCCTGTTCAGCGCCAACCTGGAGGGCTTGACCGCCACCGCCGGTTCGACCGGCTCCAACCCCTTAAACGTGATCCTGAACATCATCCCCAGCAACATCGGCACGACCTTTTCCTCCAATACCTCCGTCCTCGCCATCGTCTTCCTGGCGGTCGCGACCGGCCTTTGCATGAACAAGCTGGGCTATGAAAAAACCGCGGCCATGCGCCGTCTCCTGCAGGAACTGAACGATATCGTAACGGTCTTCCTCAATTTCGTTGTGACAAAATTTGCCCCCATCGCGATCTTCATGCTGATTTCCCGCACCTTTGCGACCTACGGGATCGACTATTTAAGGCCCGCCCTGGTCTACATGGTCCTGACGGCCGTCCTGCTGCTTCTGTATCTGTTTGTCGGGTATCCGATCTATGTCGCAGCCGGCGCAAAGCTGAATCCGATGACCTTTATGAAAAAGATCATGAGCGTCGTCCTGTTCGGCTTCTCGACCTCCTCCAGCGCCGCGACCCTGCCGCTGAACTACGACACCTGCGTCAAGCGGCTGGGGGTAGACAAGCAGGTCGCCTCCTTTGTCCTGCCGCTGGGCACGACCATCAACATGGACGGCACCGCGATTATGCAGGTCATTGCGACCCTGTTCATCGCCGGATGCGCCGGATATGACGTTTCGATCAGCAGTTTGGCCGTCATCGCCGTGCTGGCCCTGATCGCCTCGATCGGCACCCCCGCCGCCCCGGGCGCAGGCGCCATCATCCTCTTTACGATCCTCTCGGGCGTCGGCTTTACCAACGACGCCGCGCTGATGGCCTACACCCTGATCCTCGCGATTAACCGGCCAATTGAGATGCTGGTTACCTCGCTCAACTGTGTCGGCGACTCCACCGCCTGCCTGTATGTGGCAAAGAGCGAAAAGCTGCTTAACCAGAAGGTTTACGACGCAAAGTAATGATATAACAGAAGGCCCCGGACGGAACTGCCCGGGGCCTTTTACTATTTTATTCAGCGCTATCCGCAAGGGCCGCAGCCTGTACCTCGGCCTGCGCGACATAGCCGTCTACCGCTTCTATGCCCAATTCCGTGCAGCTGGACAGCGCGGCTTCAACCGCCTCAGCCGTCAGCCCGGCATCTGCGTAATCCTCCGCGCCATGCTCCGCCAGCCAGAAAATGGTGTAGATATCTCCCTTTTCGGAAACTGCAGCGTAAGGACTGACAAAATTCTTGTTAATTGCCGCCTGATCGCCGGAGCAGAGGGTTTCTATGTCCGAAACCGTTAATACCTCAGCGTATTCCGTTGTTTCCGGCGGATTGAGCGCTTGCATTACATCATCCACTGTCAAGCCAAAATGTTCAATGCAGCTTTGCATTGTATGCGGAGCTGTGCTTTTATCCTGTACCCATGCGTCAAACTCGGCGTCGCCAATGTACGTGATCAAATCGCCCGGTATACTGTTGTACTTAAAGCAGTAATCCCAGTCGATACCGTCACCGCCGATTGCGGTTAAATCAACATCGGACGAATAGACCTGAACGGTTTCTTCTGCATCTATCTCTTGTTCATTTTCACCTTCACTGCTCCCGGTAGAGGATTCTTCGATATTATTTTCGGAATCGGCAGAAGCTTCTTCGCTGTTCTCGGAAACTTCTGAACTTTCCGCCGCACTGCTCTCCGATACGGCAGAGCTTTCTTCAGAGGTTGCGGCGTTCCCGCAGGCAGTTAGTAAAAGAGAAGATATCAGCAATATGGTCACGATTTTTTTCATAGATTTTACCTCATCGTCCCAGGCTGCTTAACCCGGGGCTTTTCATTCTATTATATGTATTACCTTTCCGATAAAATAGCCGCCGCTTCGGTCATTTGCTCCGAAATATCCGAAACCTCCGCACGATACTTTTGGTATTCATCGTCCTCTTCAATCAGTGTAAGCATATCCTCCAAGGACTCCAGCTGAATTCCCGCTTCAACATATTCTTCCGGTGTATGGTTTTCCAGCCATGTAATACTATACCGGCTGCCATCCTCGGCATCCGCCGCCAGCGCGCCGGAAAATACCGTCTCGATCAGGGACTCATCGCCCGAATAAATTGCGTCAATCTGTTCATCGCTCAGCATTATCGAACCAAAATATTCATCTTGGGTCATATGAAACGCTTCGTACACCGTATTCCAAAATTGATCGTCCATACCGGCGCGTTCTGCTTCCTCAATCGAAACGAGTTCATCCTTTGCAATATCAAAATACTGTACAAAGGATACAATATTGCTGGAGCAGGTATCTTTACAGGAGGCTGTCCACGCATTATAATTATCCCAGCCGACATATTCTATCAGTTCGGTGTCAAAAGAATGATAAACCCAATTATGCGCATAGCAGTAATCCTCACCGCCGGTATTATCTGCTTCGGATTCATCTTCTTCATTTGATGAATCTTCTTGATCAGCAGTCGAAACGGCTTCTTCGGAAATATCAGAGTCTGTATCGGAAGATGATACTGCACTTTCTGCATTTGAAGCAGAAGAAATAGCTGTTTTGGAATTACACCCAGCAAAGACTATCATTGCAAGTAATATAGATAATACAAAATTTTTTTTC
>CAYWRQ010000138.1:0-6702 GCA_964460915.1 uncultured Oscillospiraceae bacterium | reverse complement strand
ACAATAACGCGAAAGAAAGGATTACTGCGATTATGAAAATGAAAAAAGTTTCTGTTTTGGCCATCATTTTTGCGCTTGCATTGGTGGCCGGTACCGTGACCGTCTTTGCGACCTCCCGTCCCGCCGAGAATAAGTATGATCCGGCAGATGAGCCGGTTTCGATTCAGATGACCACTGAGGAGACTTATCTCCGCGCGCTGCAGGAGAGCATAGAGGCGGAGAAGGACACCTTTTCCTTTACGCTGCCCTCCGCCTATACCGAAAAAATCTCGATCTGGATTGCGGGCCGTGTTGTGGAGGACGGAGTTAGTATGTCCGCCCACTACCTGACGGCCGAGAGCGAAGGGGACAGCTGGAAGAGCGGGGAAACCTACTCCTTTATGCTGGACGGAAAGCTGTCGGAGTTGCTGATGTCCGTTACGCTGGACGGGGAGGAGACGCTTCTGGATTTGACCGGCTACCTGCCGGAGGAGCATCTGTACACCGAGGCAGAGCCTGCCGGGGAAACCTCCAAGCCGGCGAAAACGTATTATTCCGCAGATGCCGGGACTTCTGCCCCATCCGAGCCTTTGGCGGAAAATCCCGCCAAAGAAGTATCTGATCCGTCTTATATCCGTATGGAAAAGGAAGCTGAGTATCAGGCGAAAAAGGCCGCCAAAGAAGCAGCTGACAAAGAAGCATCTGATTCATCTTATATCCGTATGGAAGAGGAAACCAAGTATCCGGCGGATGATGCCGCCGGAACGGAATATCTTCCGGGCACCCCCACCTCCGGCGCAGAAATGCGCAAAGCCCCTTCGGAGGCAGAAACGGAGTATTCCCCTTCTCTGGTGCTTTCCTGGCCGCTTCCGGAAAGCACCGGCTCGGTATCCTTTTCCTATGGGGAATACGACCATAATGGCGTCGACCTTGCCGCAGCCGAAGGGACAGAAATTTATGCGGCGGCCGACGGTACGGTCGCTTCAGCGGGGTTTGATGAGACAAAAGGGAATTATGTCCTGATTGATCACGGCGGATACCAGACGCTGTACTGCAGCTGTAAATCTGTTGCAGTCAAGGAAGGGGACACAGTTTCCGCCGGTACGTGCATCGGATATGTCGGGAAGACCGGTATGGCCACCGGCCCGCATCTGCATTTCGAGCTGCAAATGGACGGCGCAACCGCCAATCCGCTGAGATATATGCCTGATCAGCCAGCCGGCTGACAGAAATTCATCCGGAAGGTTTATAGAAGCCTTCCGGATGTTTTTTATTTGCCGGGATGTTTTTCCTTTTTGCTTCGCCGTTCAAAAATCCAGCAGACCACGGCGCCGATGAATAGAATGACTGGCAGCAGCCATCAGAAATCTGCTCCCACCGTGCTCACGTAAATTGCGGTCGGCCCGTCTGCGCCGCCGATCACGCCGATGCTGGAAGGAACTGCCGTTCTAGTGGTGAGAAGCCAGAGAAATTCCGGCAGGAAAAGACCTGCGAATATGAGCCCTACAATAAATAAGACCCATTTCATCGCTCTAAAGATCCGGGTACCGGTGTGGTTGGCGGAATCCTGCATCACTTCTACAAGGACCTCGTCGGTCTGCCGGCCGGTTAGCGGCTCCAGCTCCTTTTGTTCCTGGATCAGCTCCATGACCGTGACGTCCAGCGCCTTTGCCAGCGGCTCCAACAGCTGGATGTCCGGAAAGCCCTTGCCCGTCTCCCATTTGCTGACGGCTTTGTAGGTGACGTGGAGCCGGTCGGCAAGCTCGGCCTGGGTCAGGCCCAATTCGGTCCGGCGGGCCGTGATAAACTGTCCAAATTTTATGTTGTCCATATCTGATGCATCCTTTCATTTTGTGCTGATTCCATTGTAGCAAATCCGGATGTCAAAAACAACCAAACTGCCTGTTTTCGGGAGTCTACGCTTGGTAGAATGTCCGGAAAACAGGGACGTTTCCCGGAAATGCCGAAAAAGAGGGACAGCCGCCCCATTTATCCGGGGCCGGTTATCCCTCTTTCATTTTGCCTATTCTGCGCGTCCCGTATCCTTATTCAAAGAAGTACTTGCTCAGGATGCGGGTAAGCTCTTTAATGTCGATCGGTTTTGTCACATGGGCGTTCATGCCGTGCTCCAGGCATCTCTGGATGTCCTCGGAAAAGGCGTCCGCCGTCATCGCGATAATCGGCAGGTTCGCATCCGGGCGGTCCATATGGCGGATCAGGCCGGTCGCTTCGTATCCGTCTTTGACCGGCATACGGATATCCATCAGGACAGCTTCATAATACCCGACAGGGAATTTCCGGAACATATCCGCACAGATTTCCCCGTTTTCCGCCCATTCAAGCTCCAATCCAAGCTCCTGCAGCAGCTCGCTGGCAATCTCCCAGTTCAGCTGTTGTCTTCGGCGAGCAGGATCCGTTTGCCGGAAAAATCAACGGTGCTCTGCTTTGTCTCAGACGGCTTTACGGAAGAATCGATATACGGCCTGAGTCCGTAGTACAGCGTAGACTTAAAGAGCAGCTTGGAGAGGAAGCCGTTGATTCCCGCTTCCCGCGCTTCATCCTCAATATCGCTGCAATCGTAGGCGGAGATCAGCAAGATCGGGACATCGTCGCCCAGCTGTTTCCGCAGCGCCTTCGCAGTCCGGATCCCGTCCATACCCGGCAGCTTGAGATCCAATAGGATAATGTGATAATCGTTGTGCCGCTCATGCTGCTGGCGGACAATCTGCACTGCGCTTTCGCCGTCCAGCGTCCAGTCTGCCCGGCCGCCGATCGATTTCAGGGAGGCCGCCGCGCCTTCACAAAGCTGTTTATTATCGTCGACGACCAGCATCGTGAAGTCGGGAAGGATCATATCTTCCTCCTGTTGGTCAGCCCGTTCAAAGTCGAGCGTTACGTTAAATTCGGTGCCGACGCCCTGGGTGCTTTCGACCTGGATATCGCCGCCCATAACGTCTAGGATAATTTGGTGATTGCCATGCCGAGACCGGCGCCCTCGGTCTTCTGGACACGCTTGCTTCTTCCCGGGTAAAGGAGTCAAAAATGCGGGCCTGGAATTCCTTGGACATACCGATACCAGTGTCTTTTACCCGGAGCAGGATCCAGACATAATCCTCTCCCTTGGGAGATTCCTTTTCATGCAGGGATACCTCAATGGCCCCGCCGTCCGGGGTAAACTTGATCGGGTTGAACAACAGGTTGATCAGGACCTGGTTGAGACGGACGCTGTCGCACAGGACGTTTTCCGATGTAATATCGTAAATGAAGATGTCAAACCGCTGCTGTTTGGCTTTGACCTGGGGCTGTACGATGCTGACAATGCTTTCCGTGATATCCCGCAGGGAAACCTGTTCAACGCTGAGGGCCATTTTGCTGCTTTCGATCTTGGACATATCCAGTACGTCGTTGATCAGCCCCAGCAGGTGCTTACTGGACAAGGCAATCTTTTTCAGGCAGTTTTCCACGCGGTTGGGGTCATGAATATTGGTCATGGCAATCGCCGTCATACCGACGATTGCGTTCATCGGCGTGCGGATATCATGGCTCATATTGGAGAGGAATTCGCTCTTGGATTTGCTGGCATCCTCCGTCGCCTTCTTTGTGTCCTCCAGTTCCAGAAGCTGAAGGTGGCTCAGGCGAGAGTACCGGATAAAAATGTATACGAGGATCAGCAAAATAATCAAGTAGCTTCCCATGGACATCAGGAGCATCTGCTGCCCCTGCATCTCGATGGCGTCGTTGAGCGGGCCATAGGGCAGGAAGGTAATCTCAAATACCAGTCCGACGAGGGCAGGGCGGAGCAGTACATCTGGCGGCACTCCCCTCTATTGTACACATAGCGGAGTAGGTTTCTTTTTTCTCCATGGCCGCCTGCAGCTCGGTGATAAACTGTTCGATATTCCATCCGTTCCTGATCCAGCAGGTACAAGGAACGCTCCGACGCAAAAAAATTTCCCCCTGCAGCAGTTCCTTGATCAAACCGCTGTGGGTAATCTTTCTCTCCCGGGACTGTGTGAAGATTTCGGTATTTAGGACGCCCTCTACCTCCCGCAGGCAATCCATCAGCAGTGGGTTAAATTCGCTGCACTCCCCGCGGAGGATCATCTGTACGGCCGTATCGTGGGGGATTGCCTTTTATAGCACCGGTCGCTGATGAGCGCGTTGTATACGTCGGCCAGGGCAACGACCTGGGCGGAAATTGGGATTTCATCCCCTTTTAAACCGTCCGGGTATCCGCGCCCGTCATACCGTTCGTGGCGCCAGCGGCAGATTTCCTAGGCTGTCTGGATCAGAGACGTGTCCTGGTAATCCGGCAGGTTTTCCAGCATTTGCGCCCCGATGGCCGAAAGAGTCTTCATAACCTCGAATTCCTCGGCGGTCAGCTTGCCGGGCTTGTTGAGGACTTTTTCGTCGATTGCGATCTTCCCAATATTGTGCAGGGAGCCCGCCAGGCTGATCTGGGAAATGTCCGCCTTTTTAAGGGCGTACCGTCCCGTCATCCGCTGCAGCTGTTTGAGCATGACCTCTGTAAAGACGCGGATGTGGATGATATGCTGGCCGCTCTCCCCGTTTCTGAATTCGACGATGTGGCTGAGGATATCGACCAATATATTGCTGAGATGTTCTTTTTCATTGATCTAGTCAACGACAAGATCGAGCAGCTTTCTTTGCTTGGTGTACAGCAAAACGGTGTTGACGACCCGCCGATGGACAATCAGCTCGTCGAAAGGCCTTGTGATAAATTCGGTGGCGCCCAAATTATAAGCCTGCTCCACCTGCTTCGAATCGGTTTTCGAGGAGATGATGATCACCGGGATCTCGTCAATCCACCCCGCTGACCCATTTCGGTCAATACCTCAAGGCCGTTTTTGCGCGGCATCATGATATCCAGCAGCACTGCGGAAATTTCGGCGGTATGCTTTTGGAGCATTTCAGTCGCTTCGACTCCGTCCGTTGCCTCAATAATCCCGTATTCCACTCCCAAAATATCGGCCAGAATCGATCGATTAATTTCCGAATCGTCTACAATCAATTTTTTCTTTTTTTGCGCATTATTTTGGTGCATCATGAATCTATCCTCTTTGTACTCTATCCTGCATATCAGAAAATGCATTCTATTTTGCGAGAAAGCCACCTTTTTTATAAAACAAAACGACTGCGATTTCAATGGGAAATCCTCAGAATATATCCCCTTTTCCGGGCCTGCTCTTGGTCATATCTTATGATAAAAGGGGCCGGTTTGATCTCCATATATATTAAAAAAGGTTTCCCGAAACTGCGCGGGCAGCTTTCGGGAAACCGGATTGCAGGATATTATTTTATTTTTGCGGCGGCAAAAAGTCAGGCAGCGCAATCGGCTCTGTTACTTCCGCCGGGATCGTGAACTCGACTACGCCCATATACATCGGGGCAACGTCCCCTTCGTTGAATACAATGACCAGTTGCCCGTCTTGATCGATATAGAAGGAAGTGTCGTCCGGCAGCCGGGTAAAGTTCCATTCTTCCACTTCATCATCCAGCCAGTAATGGATATTTTCGTCCGCCTCCATCTGCCAGCGCATCTGCTCTTGGATGTTTTGGGTCAGGATGTCAAGATACAGGCTGTCCGGCTGAAACAGGTCCGATAGGGAAAGGATCCTGCCGGTCGCTTTATCGACGTTGTAAATCCGGACCGATTCGTTCCCGCTGGCCATTACGAGCGTTTGATTGAAGCGGAGGGCAAAGACGCTGTCATTGTCCGTTACGACCTCATAGGTCAGATCCAGCGCGTAGTGGCCTTCTTCCCCGGAGACCTTAGCGTCCTGTTCATATTGAGCGATAATCGTATCGGTATATTCCTGGATCGCAGCGTTTACCTCGTCCCCGCCCTCGACCTGCGGGATGTCGATATGGGCGGAGACGTTCCCGCGGTCGTCCTCATACGTACGAAACGTGACCACCTTCGTGAGGGCGCCCAATACCGGCAGCTGCTCCATCGCCTGGGCAATGGTCCGGCTGGAATTGGCCAGAACCGTGACGGTCAGCATAAACAGGGCCACAGCGGCGCCGGTGCTTCTGACCGCCTTGATCCAATACCCCCTATACTTCTTTTTCCGCCGGTTTTGCTGTTCTTCCTTTGCCTGTCGGACAGCATCGACAACGCGGGCGTAAAGGGCGTCCGGGACAGGGATCGCTTGGTACGCTTTTTGGAGCGTATAAAGGCATTTATCAGAATTATTGATCTCCATGAGAGAATTCTCCTTCCGTTAGTGCGTTTTTCAGCTTTTTCAGACTGCGGTAAAGGATGGTCTTGACCGTATTCAGGTTTTCGCCGGTCATTTCGGCAATGTCCTGCAGCCGTAAATCTTCAAAATAACGAAGGACAACGATATTCCGCTCCCGCGGCTCCAAAACGTCCAGCGACCGCAGTACATCTGTGTTTTCATAGGTATCCTCCCGGCTGCTTTCGGGGATTTCGTCCATGGGGACCTCCCGGGAGCAGCGGCGGAGCTGGTCCAAGGCTGTATGGATGACAATCCGGCAGAGCCAACCTTTGATCGAATCGAGATTCCGAACGTCTTCGGAATGGGTCATTGCTTTATATACACTTTCCTGTACAACATCCATGGCGTCGTCAGGATTTTTTACATATAGGTAAGCCAAACGGTATAAGTGTTCGTAAGATGCTAAAATTTGCTTCTCAACTTCCTGCTGCAGCTTTGCGGATCTCATTGAATTCCTCCT
>CAYWRQ010000137.1:0-6759 GCA_964460915.1 uncultured Oscillospiraceae bacterium | reverse complement strand
CTACCATAAATTTTTGCTAACTATTGCAACTTGCTATTGCAATTTGCGGAAAAAAACTGGTTAAAAATTTTCCTGTTCGCGCCGTTCCTCCGGGCTCTGCCACTCCGTCGGTCGATTATTTTTAGAAATGGCGAAGCGAGCCGGGTACGTGCGGCGATTCAGAGCGTTTTTTCTTCGGAACAAAAAATAGCAAAGAACTCTCTCCGAACGTTCGACCGGCCCGCTGAGGGCCGGGGCAAAATTCTTTGCAAGCTATCCGGAAAGAGCGACACAAATTTAGGGGTCCAGCCCCTTTTTAAAGGGGCTGGCGGAGTCCAGAGGCAGAGCCTCTGGTGTCAGGAAAACATCACGGAAACATAATGCGTCCTTCCTTGCGGGGCTTAGCGGGCGCTTCTTCCACCGCATAGCCGAGGATGCAGTTGCCGATGCCGACGTAGCCTTCGGGGATTCCCCATTTGGCCTTCATTGCCTTCCCCTGTTCGCTTTCAAAGGATTCCTTTGCCCGGTGGATCCAGCAGCTCCCCAGGCCAACTGCGTGAGCCGCGTTCAGGAGGTTCCCCATGACCAGGCTCCCGTCCTCCACGTATGTCCCGCGGGAGGAATCGGCGAAAACAATTACAACGGTCGGCGCGCCGTAAAACGGGTGTCCGTCGGGATTTCCCATAACCGCGCCGTTTAGCCGTTCAATCGTGGCGATCGTCTCCTTGTCCTGCACGACAACCATCAAGGGGTTTTGCGTCCCCATGCCGGTAGGCGCCCAGGCGCCTGCCTCCAAAACCGCGTCCAATTCCGTGCGGGTAATCTGCCGGTCCTCATATTTGCGGCAGCTGCGGCGGGTTTTCAGGGATTCCAGTACAGCGTTTGTCATAAACAACAGTCCTTTCCGAATGAAATTAAATACTACTTGATTACTATGATTATAACGCGAATACGCCGTTTATGTCAAGTACCCTCGCTTTATTCCGGCAGGTCAACCGAAATTTCGCCCAGGATGTAATTGACCGCGCCGACCTCCTTGCCGTCCCGGAAATAGACCCGCGGGACCCGCTTGCCGATCAGGCAGAACAGCTCATAGCTGATCGTGCCGGCGTACCCCGCCAGCTCGTCGAAGGTGATGCAGTCCTCCCCGTCGTGGCCGACGATCGTTGCAATATCCCCTTCCGCGACCCCGTCGATGCCGGTGACATCTACCATAATCTGGTCCATACAGACGTTCCCAATGACCCGGGCGCGTTTGCCGCGGATCAGCACACTCGCCTTGCCGGACATACAGCGCAGGTACCCGTCTGCGTACCCAATCGGGATGGTCGCGATCTTCCGGTCCCTGTCGGTCGTGTAATGGCGGCCGTAGCTGATGCAGTTACCTGCCGGAAGGGTCTTGACCATCGAAACTACCGAACGAATGGACAAAAGCGGATGCAGATCCAGCGCGCAGCCCTCCTTTGTATCGACCGGCATACCATACATTATGATTCCGGCGCGGACAAAGTTATAGTGGCAGTCCCGTTCGTTTTCGATGCCCGCCGAGTTTTGCAGGTGACGGTACCGGAAATGCAGGCCCGCCTGTTCCAGGGCTTCGACTGTCCGATCAAAACGCTGCTGCTGCAGCCGGGTATAGGCGGCACCTTCGGGCGTAATGTCGTCGGCCGAGGAAAAGTGGCTGAAAATCCCTTCGATGCACAGCCCCGGCAGCGCCGCTACCGCCTTGATCTCCTCCAGCGGGTCCAGCCCTTCCCGGACGATGAAGCCGATGCGGCCCATGCCTGTGTCCAACTTGATATGGCAGCGGATGGAAACCCCGGCCTGCGCGGCGGCCGCACTCAGGTTACGGGCGTATTCTGACGAATAAACCGCCTGGGTAATATCATAGCGGGCGAGGTCGGCCACCCTCGTATAAGGGGTGACCCCCAGGACGAGGATATCCCCCTCGATCTCTCTGCGGCGCAGGGAAAGCGCCTCCTCCAGGTTGGAGACGGCAAAAAACCGCACCCCCAGCTTCCCAAGCTCGGAGGCGATGTACCAATCCCCGTGGCCGTAGGCGTCGGCCTTGACGACCCCGATAATGCCGGTGTCGGCAGGGATTGCCTTCCTGATTTCCGCTATATTCTGATGCAGGGCGTCCAGATCAATCTCCGCCCAGGTACGCTTAAGAAATTCCATGTTGTTTCCTTCCGTTTTCGGCACAAGCCGTGCCACAAACGATTTTGCATAGTTTATTTTTCGTTCAATATTTCCAGGAGGGACGCATATGCTCGTAAAACAGCCGGAAAGCACGATCCACAGCGCCTGCTTCACCGGGCACCGGCCCAGCCATTTTTCCAAAATACGGATCGACGACCTGCGGCTGGATATCAGCAACGCGATTGTCGAAGCAATCGACCAGGGCTACGATACCTTTTACTGCGGGATGGCCCAGGGAACCGACATCCTGGCCGGGGAGCTGACCGCCGATCTCCGGCAGCAATATCCCTGGATCCGGCTGATAGCGGTTATCCCCTTTCCGGAACAGACCGACGGCTGGAGCGAGGAATGGGTCCGGCGGTACCAGCAGCTGCTGGAAAAATCCGACGAGGTAAAGATCCTGCTGACGCACATCCAAAAGGGCGGGTATTTTCTGCGGAACCGGTATATGGTGGAGCACTCCTCCCTGGTAATCGGGGTATACACCGGCTCCCCCCGCGGCGGCACCGCCTACACGGTTCGTTATGCAAAAAAGCTGGGCCTTCGGATTCGCATCCTTACGCCGCAGCAGTACCGGCAGCGCAGGTGACTGCGTGTATTTTTCACTATACTATATTTAGCTGGTTTTTGCAAGACTCAAAATGTGAATAACTTTTTTCAAAAATCGGACGCTAAGCCATCCATGTTTTCCAAAAATACGCCTGTTTTCGGACAAATTTTCGCTTTCGATTTTCCAGGAATGGCTTTTTGTACAGAAAAATTCCGAAAAATTTTCTGTTCCGGCATTTTTTCGGCCCCATTTTCGATCGATTTTACAAATTGTACAATCGACGAAAAAAATACACGCTTTCCACACTTTCCACAGGGTTTTGAACATTCCACAACGGCCCGACAGGCCAGTTTTCCACCAAAACGGCTGGCAAATTCCGCTCGAAGCCGCAAAAGCCCCGATTTTATGCCTTTTCCCCCGATTTTTGAAAAAAGTTATCCACATTTCACCGGTTGAAAGAGTGAAAATCTTTTTCTGCCCAAACCACAAGATATTGTGCTCCAAGCAGGGGGTATCCTACCGGTTTTCGACCGGTTTTCCCATAAAGAAAACAGGACGTCCATTTTTTCCCGAAAAAGTGCATGAAAGAAAACCGTATTTTTACCGCTTTACGACAAAATCTCAGAAAACAGTAGCGAAATTCTTGCGAATGTGCTATACTTAACTTATGTTCAGTTTTGGTATCCTGTGATTCTGTCACAAAGCATTTTTAGTGAATGATTTATAAGCGCGGAAATGATTCCGCTGAAAGGTGTGAATTTAAGTGTCGTATTCTCCTAAAGGACGCAAAGTCAGAAGGCGCCGCAAAAACATCAATGTCCGCAACCTGTCCATCTTGATTGCAGGAGCGGTTGTCACTGTTGTTCTGTTCATTCTGCTGATTTCCGGAGCGGTCCGCTTGATCTCCAAAGGGATCGGTGCCTTGACCAAGGAAGGGAAGGAATCTTCCTCTACCCCGTCCTCCTCCACCTCGGAAAGCATTCCCAGCTCGGAGGCTTCCTCCGAACCGGCGATTACCTTCAGCAACATACAGATGACCAGCGTAGATGAAGGACAGGGCGACTTGATTCTCATCAATTCCCTTTACGGATATCAAAGTGAAGTAGAAGACCTGCAGATCTTTTATGGCAACAAAAATTCCTCGTACACCTTAAAGATCGCCGAGATGTACGCAAAGCCTGCGGTTGTAACGGCTATGAACGAGATGATGGCGGGATTCCAGACCCAGACCGGCATCGGCTCGGTGATGGTTTCCAGCGCCTACCGCAATGTCGAAGAACAGCAGACGCTGTATGACAACGACCTGGCGAAAAACGGAACCACAACCTCCGACTCCATCGCGAAGGCCGGCTACAGCGAACACCATTCCGGTTACGCGGTCGACCTTTCGTACAAATCCAACGCCGGCAACTCCTACCTGGACGGCACCGGCCAGTACGCCTGGATCAATGAAAACTGCTATAACTACGGGTTTATTGTCCGCTATCCCGAAAATAAAACTTCCATTACTGGCATCACCTATGAGCCTTGGCATTTCCGCTATATCGGCAAGGTTCATGCGGAGGCCGTCACCAAAGGCGACTATTGCTTAGAAGAATATATTGATATGGTCAAGCTCCACGACAAGGATAACCCGTACCTGTTTGTTTCCGAGTCCGGAGCGGCTTATCAGATCTATTATGTGCCCAGCGGCGGGACCACCACTGAAGTACCGGTTCCCGACAACAAAACCTACACCGTTTCCGGCACCAACGAGGGCGGCTTTATCGTGACCGTTACGATGAATACTGTCGCCTCCTCCAACCCCGACGGGACGGCCGGAACCGGTTCCTCCGACACCGGAAGCAGCGACGGGAACGGAATGGCCAATATTTCAGGCGCTTCTGCTTCCAACTAACCGAAATAAACCGCGATCAGAAAGCGGCGGGATGTATGCAATGTACATTCTGCCGCTTTTTTCTTGTCCCGCCACGGAATATCGGCAAATTCTATTGACAAATCAAGTTAGCGGTGGTAAACTACAAGATGTGCTTTAGTTAGTTTTAACTAACCTTTTGCGTGCGCATCCCCATGCGAAAAAGACACCGCCCATCCCCGGAAGGGAAAACTACAGAGCGGCAGGCATAGCCGGTGCACACGCTCAGAAGAAAGGATGGATCAGCATGACCGAACTGTACAGCGCGCAGATTCGCTATCTGCTCACGATCTACCGGCTTGGGAAAACCAATACCGACGTATCGACTTCAGAGGTTGCCCAATTCCTGCAGGTCAAAAAGGCCTCTGTTTCCCGGATGACCCCGATCCTGATGGAGAAAGGGCTGATCATGAAAAGGCGGTACGGAAAGCTCTACCTGACCGAATCCGGCCGGCAGCTGGCGGAGCAGCTTTCCGGACAGGTAAACCAGCTTTCTGCGATCATCTGCACACAGCTTGCCCAGGCGGAAAACATTGCCTGGCGGGCGGCCTGCGCGGCAGTATGTGAGCTACCCCACCGGGAGATCGAGGACCTCGAAATCAAGCTATGAAATTGGAAAAAGCCCGCCGGGTTTCCGGCAGGCTCTGGCTTGCTTACACAAATCCTTTTTTCGGGTAGTCGTGAATTCCTTTATTTCTTATGGGCGGTAATAAGATAGCTAAACGGGAACTTTCCTTCAACTTCTTCATTGGGATCGCCGTCCAGGTCAAACCTGTATTCCTCGAAGTCCTCCATTACAAGGCCGTTATGGAGGATCGCAGAAATGATATCGGACATTTTATGCATAAACCAAAAGCACTCGTCCGAATCGTATTCTACATTGCCGAAATAGTCCAGCCCTTTTGGATAATGATTCGGCTCCGCTTCAAAGTAAGAGGTCAATTGGTCAAAATTCTGCTCCTTGAAGCTGAACCCGTTCTCAAAAAAGTATTTAAACGGATGGATTTCAAAAATGATGATTTTCCCGTCCTTCTTGAGCAACCGCGAAATAACGCGGAAATAATCGTTTAGGTCCGGAAACCACTGCAGCGAACCCTGCGAAATATAGATGAAATCGAAAGAGTTGTTATACGATTCATCGATTTCCAATGCATTCGTACGGACAAATTTCGCGTTCACCTTCGCGATTGCCGCCAGTTCCTCCGCCTCCGCAATTGCAGCGTCGGAAATGTCGAACCCGATCCCCTCTTTGGCCCCCAGCCGCATCAGGGACAGCAATTCCCTGCCGTTATTACAGGGAATATGCGAGATGGTCATTCCGGTAAAATCAATCTGCTTCAGCTTTTCATTGACCACGTAATCCCGGCTTCTTTTGAACGTCGTGAAATTCGGATCCGCAAATTCCCTGTGCAGCGAATGGTTCAAAGCCTTCTGATGATAGGACAGCGCCTGGTTCCACGCCGCCCGGTTGCCTTCAAATATATCTTTTTCGCTCATATTCTACCTCTCATTGTACAAAAGACACGCTGCGTAACGATGTTCACCGGATCCTGTGGACATGAACCGGGATGAATGGGAAACGGCTGCGTGCTTGGATGCGTGCGGTTCATAGCGCCGCAGGAAGTCCAGGTCGTTCAAAACGTCCCTCACGAACCGTCCTCGTCCACAAAAAAAGCACTTGCTGATGCAAGTGCTTTTTGGTGGACGAGGATGGATTCGGACCATCGAAGCTTACGCAACAGATTTACAGTCTGCCCCCTTTGGCCACTCGGGAACTCGTCCATATGGTGCGGATAACAGGACTTGAACCTGCATGAACTTGCATTCACTAGAACCTGAATCTAGCGCGTCTGCCAATTCCGCCATATCCGCATATGGTGCAGATGACGGGACTTGAACCCACACGAGGAATACTCACTACCACCTCAAAGTAGCGCGTCTGCCAATTCCGCCACATCTGCATCTGTTCTTTCGCCTCGAGCGATTTGCTCTCAGCGGAACAATTGATATTATACCAGAGCCGTTTTCATTTGTCAAGATATTTTTTCAGTTTTTTTCAACTTTTTCTTTTGATCACATTTTTCCCCTTCCGAGCATACATTGATCAAAAAGG
>CAYWRQ010000136.1:0-6797 GCA_964460915.1 uncultured Oscillospiraceae bacterium | reverse complement strand
CGGGGGAAAATCTACCTTTCTGCGATGCCTGAACCTGCTGGAAAAGCCGACCTCCGGCAGCATCTTCTTTGAGGGCGTGGAATTGACCGGAAAAAAAGTCAATCTCGACCAGCACCGGCAGAAGATGGGCATGGTGTTCCAGCATTTTAACGTATTCCCCCATTTGACCGTCCTCGAAAACATTACCATCGCTCCGACTCTGGAAAAGAAGATTCCCAAAGAGGGGGCAAAGGCACAGGCAATGCAACTACTCAAGCAGGTCGGCCTGGAGGACAAATGGAACGAATATCCCCGCAAGCTCTCCGGCGGCCAGAAACAGCGGCTGGCGATCGTCCGGGCGCTCGCGATGGAGCCAAAGGTAATTTTGTTTGATGAGCCAACCTCCGCCCTCGACCCGGAAATGGTCGGGGATGTCCTGGACGTCATCAAGTCTTTAGCGGAGTCCGGGATGACAATCGTCGTGGTCACCCACGAGATGGGCTTTGCAAGAGAGGTTTCCGACCGGGTACTTTTCATGGACGGCGGCGTCATTGCGGAAAGCGGCACGCCGGAGGAGATTTTTGGCCATGCGAAAAATCCCAGAACCATTGAATTTTTAAGTAAGGTATTATAATAGGCAGCTTGCTCTCCGGCAAGCTGTTTGCCTTTTGAAAGGAACGTGCATATGAAGTCAACCTTTTGCTACGACCACTATTGGCTGTTTGACGAACTGACTGCCAATCTCAAACAGCTGGCGGACGCCTACCCGCAGCTGATGAAGCTGTACTCCCTCAATCAAACGCCGGAGGGCCGGGGAATCTGGTGCGCCGAGGTCACCGATCCGGCAACCGGCAGTCCCAAAGACAAACCCGCCTACTATGTGGACGGGAGCCACCATGCGGGCGAGGTCACCGGATCAATGTCGGCCGTTTATTTTCTCGATTACCTACTGACCAATTCGGACACGCAGGCCGAGGTAAAGTCCCTGCTGCAAACCTATACCTTTTATTTTATCCCGCGGATGTCCCCGGACGGGGTCGAATGTTACCTGACAACGCCAACCCGGCTGCGCAGCGTAAACCGGCTGTATCCCCATGAACAGGAGCTTCCCGGCCTTCATCCGGCCGATATGGATGGAAACGGCTCGATCCGCAGTATGCGGGTACGCTCCCCTTACGGTGTCTGGAAGGTTTCCCCCACCGATCCGCGCCAGATGGTCAGAAGAAAACCGGACGAAACAGAGGGCGATTTCTACAACGTCTATCCGGAAGGGTACCTGACCGAATACGATGGGGTGCATATCGACGAGGCGCCCGCAGCCTTCGGCAACGATTTTAACCGCAACTACCCGATCGCATGGGCGCCGGAATCCAAACAGCAAGGCGCCGGGGACTATCCCCTTTGCAATGTGGAAACCCGCACTGTCGCAGACTTTATCATTGCCCACAAAAATATCGGCAGCGTAATCACCTTCCATACGGCCGGCGGGATGTTTCTTTATCCGCCCGGATTCGTTTCCTCTCACGCAGTGTTTGCGGAAGATATGCAGCGGTACAAGGAGATCGGAAAAATCGCCACCGAAGTGACCGGATACCCGGTCGTCAACCTGTTCGACGAATTTACGCCGGTCGGCGCGGATATCTCTTCCGGCGCCATGGACGACTGGTGCCACTTTAACCGTGGCATCCCCGCATACACGATCGAATGCTGGGACGTAAAGCCGCGGGCCGGAATCCCCCACGTTTGGCCGCAGCCGGAGAGCATCTCCGTCGAAGAGGAACAGGAGCAGATGGAAAAGCTGATGCGCTGGAATGACGAAAATCTGGACGGCGAAGGCTTTATGGACTGGACGCCGGCTGTGCACCCTCAGCTGGGACCGGTCGAA
Source organism: uncultured Oscillospiraceae bacterium (assembly GCA_964460915.1). GTDB lineage: Bacteria > Bacillota > Clostridia > Oscillospirales > Ruminococcaceae > Faecivivens. The sequence goes on along the minus strand of CAYWRQ010000136.1, from coordinate 4,933 downwards.
TATGGCGGGTTTGATTTCAAGTTCATGTTCCAAAACTGCCCGCCCAAATTCCTGCTACAGGAGGTCCAAAAGCATACCCGCTATATGCTGCGGGCCGTAAAGCTGCTGCCAAGGGTCGTAATTGACCGGGTCAGCGCCGAGAAGCTGGGAGAAGGGGTTTACAAGGTGTCGGCCGTTGTCGGCAACAGAGGGTACCTTCCCACCTATCTAACCCGCGAAGCCATCAAGCTCGGCGTCGATTCCCCCATACGGGTATCCGTCGACCAAAAAGAGGCAAACGGCGCGGCTGTCCAAAAAATCGGGCATTTACAAGGCTTCTCCGGCGTAGACAGCTTCTTTACCTCCACCGGCATTGTCACCCATACCAAGGAGCCGCAGCAAAAAATCGTAACCTGGACGGTTCTGGCGGCTGCCGGAACCGAACTGACCGTCTCCGTATCCTCTCCAACCGGAGGGAACAGCACCGCCAAATGTGCGCTGGACTAAAGCGCACGCTTGACACGGGGTTTCCGGCGTGATACAATAAAATCACGATACAGACAACATCCGTACCGATTCCATCTTAGGAGGTTTTATTATGGTTCCCAATGAAGTTATCTGCAAATGTAAAAAAGTTTCTTATCATGATGTTGAAAAAGCGCTCCATCAGATCAACAAATTTGAAGACGTACTGAAGACATTCGACGAAGTCCAGAAGATCACCCACTGCTCTACCGGCTGCGGCGGCTGCCACGACAAGATCATGGATGCGATTTCCGAAATTATGATGGCGTAAAAACGACAAAAAGGCTCCCTGCGAAAAATGGCAGGGAGCCTTTTTCGATTATTCCACAGCCTGCGCCCGATACAGTTCTGCAAGGCGTTCCAGGTTCCGGATCCCATCCGGATTCCAGCTGCCGATCTTTTCGGTCAGCCATGGGCAGGGGAACGTTTCGCATAACCCGCAAAAATGTACCCGGTGTTCCAGGCAGCACGCATATATTGCACAGCCGTTCTCCCACATTTTGACGCATCTGCCCTCTGTCTCCCGGCATCCTTCACACGCGCCCTCTGACCGATACCGCCGGCAGCCGGCGCAGTTTTCTCCGCAGGGGGTAATCTGCTCAAAGTCCATTTTCCTCCCCCTTTTCACTTTCAACCGCCGCACAGCGTTTGCGGTAGATGACCACAAAAGATACCGCCAAAACAATCATCGCTGCCGGCCACGGAAGGACCTCGGTCAGATAGATCCCCTGCTGTCCGAGCAGCCTTGGCAGCGTAAAAACAGCCGCCAGGCGGGTGATCATTTCCACAAAGCCCGAAATCATCGGCATCAGCGCATTATCCATCCCCTGCAGCGCCGAACGGAACATAACCAAAAGATGCAGTGCAGGCAGGAAAAGCAGCATCAGGCTCAGCTGGGCGAGCGCGATATCCAAAATCCGTTCAATCTGGCCGGACTCGCCGGTAATCAGCAAACTGATGATATTCCGCCCAAAAGTAAACATCGCCGCCATAATCACGCCTGCGCCGATCAGCAAAACGACCGCCGACTGCTTGACACCCTGCTTGATGCGGTCCATCCGTCTGGCGCCGTAGTTCTGCGCGGTAAAGGTAGCGACAGCGCCTTCCATCGAGACGCTGACCAGCTCGATGATACTGTACATCCGCTTGGTCGCGGAAATGCCGGCAATAAATTCCGTACCGTAGCCGTTGACATAAAACTGGGTGATTGTCCCGCCGAGGGCGATGACAAAGTTGCGGAAGCCCATCGGCCCGCCGAGACGGATATGATTGATGAGAATCTTCCTGTCCGGCTTAAAGTCCGCCTTATGCAGGCGCAGCACCTCGACCCGCCTGATATATACAAAAGACAATAGATACAGGAAACGACCTGAGAGATCAGCGTCGCGACTGCTACCGCCGCAACGCCCCAAGGCGTAATCTTGACAAACAGGATGTCCAGCACAACATTGAGGATCGACGATAAAATCAGCGCATAAAAGGGTACGCGGCTGTTGCCGACCGCCCGCAGCGCCGAACCCAGCGAGTTATAGGTAAAGGTGATAAACATACCGCCAAACATAATCTGTAGATAGGCCGAGGCATCCGACAGAATTTCATCCGGAGTCTGAAGCAGATGCAGGACTGAAGGCGCGAGCGACGCGGTGACAACAGATATCACCACGCCGACAGCCACCGACAAAAGCAAGGACATCGCAAAACTCTTCCGGACTTTCTCCAGATCATTGGCTCCGAAATGCTGAGCAATAACGGTGCCGAAGCCCTGGGTCAGGCCAAGAACGATGCTGAAAACCATCCAGTTGAGATTCCCTGCGGCTCCTACGGCCGCAAAAGCCTCTACGCCAATCATCCGTCCGACGACGGCGCTGTCGACGATGGAATAGATCAGCTGGAAAATACTGCCGAGAAAAATCGGCAGCGCAAAGGTGGTAATCAATTTAATCGGGCTGCCATGGGTCATGGATTTTGATGTACGCACAGGCATTCATTCCTTCATTCACATTTTATTTTCTCTATATAATAATCAAGCAGGTCATACATCCATTCCTTTAACGGGGTAAAGGTATAGCCCAGCTTTTTTGCCCGATCGACATTGATGCTATAGGGATTTTCGCCGTTGTACGGTGCGGCATCGCCATTAGGTGACAAAGTCAGGCTGCGCCCGGTTTTCCGTTTGACATAATCCGCTATATCGGCGATTGACATAGTCTGTTCGCTGCTGCCGTTAATTGGGCCGCAATAATCCTTCTCTGCCATAAATGCCAGGAAAGCACCAGCCTCATCGGAGCGGACGAAAGCCATCGTATGATCGAGATTGTCAATCTGCATTGGGATTCCTTTGATGATGTGCTCAATGTAAAAATACAAGCGGTTCGTATAGTCGTCTTGCCCGATGACAAACGGAAAACGCACGGAGGCTGCTTGAAAATGGGGGTAGCACTGCGCAAGAGCAGCTTCTGCCTGCCGTTTCCCCTCATCATATGGAAACACTCCCCTGCCTGCCCAGACAAGAGTGGTTCGCAGCGGGTCATATTCTTCTTCTTTCGTGTCCATATGCTTATGGTAGACCGCTGTAGACGAAGTGAGGACATACCGGTCACAATCCAGAATATCCAGCAAATATTTTATGTCATTGGAGCAATAAGCAAGGTCATCTATGACAACATCATAGTGCTTTCCGGCAAGGGCATATTGTAAGCTGTCTGGATCTGTGCGTTCGATTTGGATGCGGCGGACCGCGTCTCCAAAGGGATCAGATGCCCGTCCACGGGTTGCAATGGTCACGATATGGCCTTTTGCGAGCAGAGAGCGTACCAAATGCCTGCCGAAAAAGCGTGTCCCACCAAGGGTCAGAATGTTCATAGATATGACCTCCCATTTTTTGTGCTGCCATGTCTTATCATTATAAGGCAATATGCGCCTATTTGCAAGACTAGACGACTATATTCCTGCACTTTTTTGGAAAAGTTATCGAATAATGACGGCGCGGCTCCCCATCGCACGATAAATGCGCAGAAAGAAAGACAGGGAAAGGGTATGTTTTCCCCTTGCTGGGTCAGAAAAGGAAGCTGTACCCGCCTGTTCATCAATTCCTGTTAGAACCAGGCCGTGCGTCCCGATATAGGGCTTGTACAGGGTGCCGTCGGGAAGGTACCACCGGACGGAGGAATAGCCGAATTCCCGAAGGCCCGGCGTCATCCAAACCATAACCGGATAGCCCTGCTTCAGATAGCTTTTCAGTTCCTTGACATCCGCACCGGACACCTTCTCCGCCCGCAAAGCGCTTCCCTGCTCCTCCAGATACCGGTTGGCGGCGGTTATAATCGGCCCTTCCAGACAATACCACCCGGTATCGTCCTCCGGGTTTCCGACAAAGTACTCGTTCGGGTCGGGGCCATACATCTTCCCCTTCGACCAGGTCAGCTGTTTACGGGGCAGATATTTTGCCGACATCGTCGTATGGCTGACCGGGAACCCATTGTACCGCAAAAGCTCGGTCAATGCGGTAATCTCGCAGCCGTTGGGCAGCGCGGGCGCCTGTTTAACAACCGGCACATCCAACGGATGGTCCGGGGAGACAACCAGCCTTCCGCCCCCGTCCAGGTACCATTTTCTACCGCCGGTCGTCACCGTGCAGTTCTTCTGCATGACACCGTTTGCATCACAATAATAATATTCTTCTTCCCATTCAACCCACTTGTTTGCGACCATCCGGCCATCCGAATCCAAATAATACCAGCGTCCATCCTGCTCCAGCCATTGGCCGGCCAGCATCTTTCCGTCCTGCCCCAGGTAATACCAGGATTGATCCTCGAACCAGCCGGTCAACGGGATCCCGTCCGCGTCCAGCCGCAGCCACGTGCCGTTGTCCTCATACCAGCAGCTGCTGCAGCACACGCCGTCTGCGTCAAAATAATATGTACGTTTCTCAATTGTCTGCTTTCCCGTCAGAAGGGGGCCTTCTTCGGAGGCATAGTATTGATTCTCCCCGATCTGGAACCATTCTGACTGCATCATACGATGAGAATCCGGGTCAAAATAATACAGGCTTCCGTCTATCTCTAGGAAGCCTTCAGCATACCCGCCTCCCCTTATCCGGTAACGGGTTTGATTCCTCAACGTTACAAATTTTCCGGAAACAGCTTGCTCCTCCCCTTCCGCTGAAGCAGCGGATACTGAAAAGGAACCGGAAGTCGCTGTTAAAAAAGTCAGCAGGGTTAGCGTAAGGCAAATCACCTTTTGCAGGCCATGCAGTTTCATGAAAATAATCTCTCCTTATGATATCAGGATTTATATATTAGGATTTGCTGATCACAATCCCTTCCTATTATACACGATTTTTGCCCATTCGGATAGTATTTTTCCAAATAAAGTAATAAATATCCACCGGCAAAGCCGGTGGTTTTTCATAGACGGGCATAGCCCTCTG
>CAYWRQ010000135.1:0-6861 GCA_964460915.1 uncultured Oscillospiraceae bacterium | reverse complement strand
GCCTATATCGCCCAGCCCGGCGGCTCCATCCGTGACGACAATGTCATTGAAACCTGCAACAAGTATGGCATCGCGATGGCCTTCACCGGAATGAGACTTTTCCATCATTAATTTTTATTATTGTGAAGAGCTTATTTTTTAGAGTGGAGAGCTTAGAAAGTGTGAAGAGTGGAGAGTTTAGAAAGTGTGAAGAGTGGAGAGTGAAGAGTGGAGTGAAGGTATGCGCCGGATCGGCGCATAATTGAATAACTGTTTTCCCGAAAGGACGTCATCTTTTTTTGGAAACAGTATTCTCGCTCGAATATTTTCATTAAAAACCCTATCATCTGCGGGCGGCGCAGAGTGTTCGTTAAAATAATTGCTGCCTTGCGTGCACACACCTATTCAATCATGGCGCGAACCGCGCCATACCATAACTTCACTCTTCACACTCCACTCTAAAAATAAACTCCACTCTTTTCCTGCGGTTTCCGTTCTGAAGGGAGATGTCTTCTTTTTACGGAAACAATATTCACGCTCGAATACCGTTATTTTAAACTGTATCATTTACGAGCGGTGTAGAGTGTTCGTTAAAATGGTTGCTGAGGTGCGTGCACACATCTATTCAATCATGGCGCGAACCGCGCCATACCATAACTCCACTCTTCACTCTCCACACTCCACTCTAAAAATAGACTCTCGTTCTATTCCCAGCTAGAAAGGATTTGAAAATATATGAAGGTACTTGTAATCGGTTCCGGCGGACGGGAGCACGCGCTGGTTTTGAAGCTGCTCGAAAGCCCTCTGGTCGATGAGATTTGGTGCGCGCCCGGGAACGGCGGCATCAGCGCGGTGGCGCACCCTGTCCCGATCAAGGTCATGGACAAGGAAAATATGGTGAAATTCGCGGTTGAAAACGGCATTGAGTTTGTCGTGGTCGCGCCGGACGACCCGCTGGCGGCGGGCATGGTCGACGCCTTTGAAGCGGTGCACATCCCGACCTTTGGCCCCAAAGCAAACGCCGCGGTGATCGAAGCGAGCAAGGTTTTCTCCAAGAACCTGATGAAGAAATACGGCATCCCGACGGCAGCGTATGAGACCTTTACGGAGGAAACTGCTGCAATCGAGTACGTCAAGGCGCAGGACAGCTACCCGGCTGTCATCAAGGCGGACGGCCTGGCACTGGGCAAGGGCGTTATTATCGCCCAGGATGAGGCGGAAGCAGTCGAAGCGATCCATCAGATGATGAGCGAGGGCAAGTTCGGCGATTCCGGCAGGCGGGTGGTCATCGAGGAGTTCCTGACCGGCCCGGAGGTATCCGTTTTGTCCTTTACGGACGGACATACGATCGTCCCGATGGTTTCCAGCAAGGACCATAAGCGGGCAAACGACAACGATGAGGGCCTCAATACCGGCGGCATGGGCACGATCGCCCCGAACCCCTATTACACGCCCGAAATCGCGGCGGAGTGCATGGAAACGATCTTCCTGCCGACAATGCGGGCGATGAACGCGGAGGGACGGCCCTTTAAGGGCTGCCTGTACTTCGGGCTGATGCTGACCCCGAAGGGGCCGAAGGTCATCGAGTACAATTGCCGCTTCGGCGACCCGGAGACGCAGGTTGTCCTGCCGCTATTAAAAACCGACCTGATGGAGATCATGCTGGCGATTTACAAGGAGCGCCTGTCCGAGGTTGACGTACAGTTTTCCGATGAAGCGGCCTCCTGCGTCGTCCTCGCGTCCGGCGGCTACCCGGTCAAATACGCAAGCGGCTATGAGATCCACGGCCTGGATGAAAAGGGCCAGGCGGAGGGCGTCACCGTCTACCACGCCGGTACGAAGCTGGAAAATGGCAAGTTTTATACGGCCGGCGGGCGCGTGCTTGGTGTGACCGCTGTGGGCAAGGACCGGGAGGAATCGCTCTGGAAGGCGTATGCCGCCGCCGAAAAGATTACCTTTACCGATGTCCATTACCGTCACGATATCGGCAGGATCAAATAAAATTTTGTTGTGTAAAGAGAGAAGGCTGCCTGCGGGCGGCCTTGTCTTTATTTGGCGCAGGGTACATATCTGCAAGCCCAAATGGGAAAGCTTTGCATAAAAACGGAAAGGATGATGGTATGAGCGAACTGGAGATGGCGAGGAGTTTTTTCTGTAACGACCGTTACGCCATGGTGACGACCGGGATTGAGATCGAAGCGGTCGGGGAGCAGTACGCCAAATGCAGCCTAAAGCTGGACGAACGGCATAAAAACGCGACCGGCCATGTAATGGGCGGGGTGCTGTTTACCCTGGCGGACTTTGTTTTTGCGGTGGCGTCCAACTGGCGGCAGCCAGTGACGGTCACGACTGTGAGCCAGATCAGCTACCTTGGGACCCCGAAAGGGGAGATCCTCTATGGAGAGAGCAGGCTTCTGAAGGATGGCCGGCGGACCTGTTTTTACGAAATCAGCATCACCGACAATCTTGGAAACGATGTGGCCGTGGTCACCTGCAGCGGATGCCGTATTGCGCCCGGCGGCCCGGCAGTTCCGGAAAAATGAAGATCTCCTTATCGTGATGGATTTTCCGGTATTCGTGCTTTCTTTCTCGTTTATCCAATGGTATAATTTATAAAAAGAGGATTGCCGGATAGGGGAAAGGCATAGGCGTATTTTTTTGCCTTTGTTTCCGTGTCCCGCCGGCGGGACAGATGCCCTTTTGTACAGGGGCATCTGTTTTTTTCGGAACCCTTTTCTTTTTGCCGGAAACCGTTTCTGTTCATAAAATATCCCTTGCTTTTCCTTTTGAAAAAAGATATAATAGTAACCGTATACGCAGATGAAAAAATCTGGGTAAATAAACCGAACGAGGATGATCGGGCCGTATGATCCGGCCTGCCGCATCCCGAAAGGATGGAACTTTTTTGGGTATCATTTCTGCGATCTTCGGCTCCTATTCCAAGCGCGAGCTGCGGCGGGTTGAGCCGATTAAAAACAAGGTCCTGGCACTCGAGGACAAGTATAAGGCAATGAGTGATAAAGAACTGCGCTCCCAGACCGACTACCTCCGCGGACGGCTGGTAGATGGCGAGACGTTGGATACGATCCTGCCGGACGCGTATGCGGTCTGCCGTGAGGCGTCTGCCCGTGTTTTGAATATGCGCCATTTTCCGGTACAGGTCATCGGCGGCATCATCCTGCACCAGGGCCGTATCGCCGAGATGCGCACCGGCGAAGGCAAAACGCTGGTTTCGACCCTGCCGGCTTACCTGAATGCATTGGAAGGCAAGGGCGTCCATATCGTCACGGTCAACGATTACCTGGCCAAGCGTGACTCCGAGTGGATGGGCAAGGTGTTCCGTTACCTCGGCCTTTCCGTCGGCCTGATTATCCATGACAAGACCCCGGCGGAGCGCCGCGAAGCCTATGCCTGCGACATCACCTACGGCACCAACAACGAAATCGGCTTCGATTTTCTGCGCGACAACATGGTGACCGACAAGCGCCAGATGGTTCAGCGCCCGTTTAACTTTGCGATCGTCGACGAGGTCGACTCGATCCTGATCGACGAGGCCCGTACCCCGCTGATCATCTCCGGCCAGGGCGAGAAGTCCACCGAGATGTACACGATGGCCGACCGGTTTGTCCGCGGCCTGACGATGACCAAGGTCGTTGAGCTGGACGTCAAGGAGGACAACGACGATATTGAGGGCGATTACATCGTCGACGAAAAGGCGAAGACCGCGACCCTGACCCCTGTGGGCGTTCAGAAGGCGGAGCGCGCGTTCGGCGTCGACAACCTGATGGACCCCGAAAACCTGACCCTGCTCCATCATATCAACCAGGCGATCAAGGCCCACGGTTGTATGCACAACGAGGTCGACTACGTCGTCAAGGACGGACAGGTTGTCATCGTCGACGAGTTCACCGGCCGGTTGATGCAGGGTCGCCGCTACAACGAAGGCCTGCACCAGGCAATCGAAGCCAAGGAAGGCGTACAGGTCATGAAGGAGTCCAAGACCCTGGCGACCATCACCTTCCAGAACCTGTTCCGTTCCTATAAGAAGCTGTCCGGCATGACCGGCACCGGCCTGACCGAGGAATCGGAATTTAAGGAAATTTATCATCTGGACGTAGTCGAGGTCCCGACCAACAAGCCGATTGCCCGTATTGACCACGACGACGTCATTTTCAAGAACGAACACGGCAAATACCAGGCTGTCCTGGCTCAGATTGAGGAGTGCCACAAAAAGCACCAGCCTGTCCTGGTCGGCACGGTTACGATTGATAAGTCGGAGATGCTGTCTAAGCTCCTAAAGGCCCGCGGCATCAAGCACGAGGTCCTGAACGCGAAGTACCACGAGAAGGAAGCGGAGATCATTGCCCAGGCCGGTAAGAAGGACGCGGTTACGATTGCGACCAACATGGCGGGCCGCGGCACCGATATTATGCTGGGGGGCAACGCCGAGTACTTGGCAAAGACCGAGATGCGCAAAAAAGGCTATGACGAGCACCTGATCAGCGAGGCGACCGGCTTTGGCGAAACCGACGACGAAGCGATTCTGGAGGCCCGCAAGACTTTCTCCGAGCTGGAGCAGAAGTTTAAAGAGCAGATTGCGCCCGAAGCGGAAGAAGTCAAGGCGGCCGGCGGTTTGTATATCCTCGGCACCGAACGGCACGAGTCCAGGCGTATCGACAACCAGCTCCGCGGCCGTGCAGGCCGTCAGGGCGACCCTGGCGAGAGCTGCTTCTTCCTGTCGATGGAGGACGAGATTATGCGTCTGTTCGGCGGCGAGAAGGTCCAGAATATGATGGAGACCCTCAAGATTGAGGATACCCAGCCGATCACGACCAAGATGCTGACCAATTCGATCGAATCCGCCCAGAAGAAGGTCGAAGGCCGCAACTTCTCGATCCGCCGCAATGTCCTGCAGTTTGACGACGTCCTCAACAAGCAGCGCGAGCTGATCTATGAACAGCGCGGCAAGGTGCTGGACGGCGAGGACTGCCACGAATATATCCTGTCGATGATCCATGAGAATATCCAGTCGACGGTCGACGAGTACCTGCCCGATACGGAAATCCATGATAACTGGAATGTAGAGGGCCTGCGGGACCATTATCTGGGGATTATTACCGACAAGGACGATCTCCGCTACGATGACGTCAACGAGCTGGCTCAGGTAGAGAAGAAGGATATTGTCAAGTTCTTGGACGAAAAGGCGATTGCCAGGTACGAAGCGAAGGACGTCGCTTACGGCAAGGAATTTATGCGCACGATGGAAAGACGGATCCTTCTGCAGAATGTCGACCAGAAGTGGATGGACCACATCGACAACATGGAAGAGCTGCGTCAGGGCATCTACCTGCGCTCCTACGCGCAGCATGACCCGGTTGTCGAGTACCGGATCGAGGGCTTTGATATGTTCGACGCGATGGTCGCGGCAATCCGCGAGGATACGGTCCGGATGCTGCTGACGATGCAGGTCAAGTTCGCACCCCGCAGCCAGGCGATCCAGCTGGATCCGAACGAGAACATTGCGGTTGCCGAGGATTCCGACGGCGCGGAAGCAAACGCTTTGAAGCCGACAGGCTCGGCTGCTGAGGAAAATAACGTCACGCCGATCCTGCCGAAGATGGTTTCCCGCAGCCCGGAAAGCCTGATGCGCGAAACGACCGAAGGCCGTTCCGGCCCGGACGGGGAGAAGCCGAAGAAGCAGCCCATCCGCGTCCAGAAGATCGGCAGAAACGACCCCTGCCCCTGCGGCAGCGGCCTGAAGTACAAAAAGTGCCACGGCAAAAACATCTTCAAAGACGACCCCGACGTTGATTAAAGAGTTACGGTCGGCTTTTTGAAAAAAGCCTGGCAAAAACTTTCGTATTCGCGGCGTTCGCTCCGGCTGCGCCATCCGCTCGGTCGTGATAGACATGAGTTTTTGGGTCGCGCCGGGAAGCTGAGTAAAATTTAAGTGCCCTTTCTTTGGCAAAATCAATGCTGAAGATGGGGCACTTGTTTTGTTATTTTTCGGGACGAATGGGGATAATGACAGGAATGTTTTGCGGCTGTCCATCGGACAGCGAAGCTTCTTTCAAAAAGCCGACCCGTACTTAAAGATTGTCGCAGAAGGAAGTAAATTCTTGGGCTGCTTCCCGTTCCGGCAGGCCAAGCTGCTCCTTGCCGAGGGCGATCGACTTGATCAGGAAGGCCATGTTCCGGCCGAGCACGCGCATGGTCTGCATCCCTTCCTTGTCCTTGCGGACGTCGTCGGCGGAGAAGCCGTGCACCATATTCCAGTACTGGCTGGAGACAACCGGCATTTCCGAGATGGTGAAGTATTTGTTCAGCTCATCAAAGGTCGCGGTATTGCCGCCGCGTCTGGCGGAAACAACCACCGCGCCGACCTTCATCCGCTTGTCGCAGGAGGACGAGTAGAACAGCCGGTCGAGGAAGCTGACCAGCGTGCCGTTGGCACTGCCGTAATAGACGGGGGAGCCGACGACGATGCCGTCGCAGGCCGCAAACTTCGGCGCCACCTCATTTACCAGGTCGTTGAAAACACATTTTCCGGCGGTCTTACATTTCCCGCAGGCAATGCAGCCCCGGATGTCTTTGTTGCCGACATGGATGATTTCGGTTTCGATGCCGTTCTCCTGGAGGGTTTTCGCGACTTCGGAGAGGGCGGTACCGGTACATTCATGGGCGCGGGGGCTGCCGTTGATCAAAAGGACTTTCATATGTTTAACCTCCTACACAGATATGTGACGGTTTGTCTTTTACATTATATCGGATTATCCTGTATTTGTCAATGGCATACAAAAAAGGCGCGCAAGCTCATCTCTATAGTTGTCAATGATTGTTTACACAACTTGCAAAAGTAACAAACTTTATTTTTCCACACTC
>CAYWRQ010000134.1:0-6867 GCA_964460915.1 uncultured Oscillospiraceae bacterium | reverse complement strand
TGTGGAACAGGGAGGGCAGTGCTTTAAGTCAGCCTCTATTTTCCCTAATATAGCCTTTCCCCCTTGATTTTGTGCGGATAGAAGCGTATAATAAAGGCAAGTCCGTGCAGGAGCACGGAACGACCATGTGCGTGTTTGAAAAATCTATTCATTTTCATCAGGAGGTTTTCCCTATGCTGCTTGAAACCTTAAAACAAAAAAATCCCGGACTGCCCTTCTACTCGGTCCATGACCCGGTTTTCAAAAAATACGGGAAGGTTTTGGATATCGACCTTTCCGATCTCGGAGCGGCCGTTGCCGCCCTGCCGATGCCGGAAAAAGGGAGTGCCTATGAGCCGTCGATTGATTCCCTGGAAAGCTGTGCATCCGCGGCGGAGGTTTCCCGCGTGCTGTACGGGGAGATGCCGACGCAGGCGGGCTGCTGCTGGGGGTATAATTCCCAGATGGATGCGCTGGAATGGCATCAGGGCAGCGAAATCAACCTGGCGGTTGGCCAGCCGCTGGTGCTGCTGCTGGCAACCCTGTTCGATCTGGAGGACGGCAAGCTGGACGCTGGAAAGGTTGCCGCCTTTGTCTTAGAGCCGGGTGAGGCGATCGAGGTTTATGGCACGACGCTTCATTACTGCCCCTGCCAGGTAAGCGGCGAAGGGTTCCGCTGCCTGGTCTGCCTGCCGAAGGGCACCAATACGGCGCTGACGCTGCCCCATGCGGATAAGCGGCTGACCGCGAACAACAAATGGCTGCTGGCGCATGAGGAATGCCGGAGCCTGCTGGATTCCGGCACACAGGCTGGTATTTACGGCGAAAACTGGATTGTAAAATACTAAGATTGATACCGGCGGATTCTTGTGTAGGTATATGGCACAGGAATCCGTTTTTTTAGGGCGGAAGGGACAGGTGCAAATCCCGGCCGCCCGAAAAAATTTCTGAAAAAAAGCGTTTTGCTTCATTTCCATTGCGACCGCTTTATGCTATACTGGTAAGGAAATGATCTGGCATGGAAGGGAAGTGCAGGAAAGAGTGGAAGTAAAGGCTGGCCCGGTTTTGCTGCGGATGGAAAAAACGGGAGAGGCTTTTGTTGAAAAGGATGGGCGCCGCTGGGAATTTGGACAGGCGGGGAGCTTGCGGAAGAAAGACGGGCGCGAGATCCCCTTTTCCGCGGCAGAGAAAATAACCCTTGACCGCTGGGAGACCGGTGTCGGGGCGGGGATACGCGCCCGGTACAGCGGTTTTGCGGACGAAGCCCTCCGGGATTTTTCCTTTGAGACGATTCTTTGGGCGGAATACGTAACCGGGGATGTGTATGCCGAATGGATCCCGCTGGAGGAAGGGGGTGCCGGAGAGGTACTCCGGAACACCCGATGGCCCGGATACCTGCTGTTTGAAGAAAAGCGGGAGGACTGGTATTCGCTTCTGAACCTTCAGCAGGGCGTCCTCCTGCCGAATACCTGGCCGCAGCCCTTGACCCGGCTTCCGTTTAACGGGCAGCTTTGCAGCTGTGCCGCGTATATGCCCTGGTTCGGGCAGGTAGGCGGAGAGCGCGGATACATTGCGATCTGTCAGACTCCGTGGGACGCGGGATATATCTGCGACCATCCGGAGAGTGGCCCCTATACCCATCTGTCCTATTATTGGCTCCCGGTTCTCGGAAGGATGGACGGGCGGAGGATTGTTCGGTACACCTTTTTATCGGGCTGCGACTATAATGATCTGTGCAAGGTATACCGGCAGTACGCGAAAGAGACGGGGTTTTTGACGACGCTGGCCGAAAAAGCCGCCCGCAATCCGGGCGTGGATAAGCTGATCGGTGCGGGCTTTGTCCACACCGGCATCAAGACCCATGTCGCCCGCGACAGTGATTTTTTTGATCCCGCCGACCCGGAGAAGAACAACCGGGTAACGCCATTTTCAGCGCGGACGGAGCTGGTGCGCCGGTATCATGCCTATGGAGTCGATAAGCTGTATCTTCATCTGGACGGCTGGGGCGACCCGGGCTATGACAACAAACACCCGGACTACCTTCCCGCCTGTATCGAAGCGGGCGGATGGGAAGGGCTGCGGGAATTGCAGGATACGCTGCATGAATACGGGTATCTGCTGGGGCTGCATGATCAGTACCGGGACTACTATTTTGCCGCCCCGTCCTTTGACCGGCGTTTCGGGATCCTGGCGCCCGACGGCAGCGTTTTTGAGATGGCGCGCTGGGCGGGCGGGCACCAGAGCTATCTCTGCGCGTCCCAGGCGCCCTTTTACGTCAAGCGCAACTTCTCCGGGCTGTTTGCGGAGGGAATACACCCCGACTGCAGCTACCTGGACGTCTTTACCTGCAACGAGCCGGATGAGTGTGTCCATCCGGAGCACCGGATGAGCCGGAAGGACTGTCTGGATTTTCGCGCCCGCTGCTTTGCATACCTGACCTCACAGGGGATTGTGCCTTCGTCTGAGGAAGCGTCCGACTGGTCAATACGGGAACTGGTGTTCTGCCATTATGCCCCATACGAGTTTATGATGTCGCCGCCCGGGGCGCCGAGAAAGGGGATTCCGGTGCCGCTGTTTAACCTGGTATACCATGACTGCCTGATCATCCCGTGGCCGATGGATCATTTTGACGGGCAGGAGGATGATATGCTCTATGCACTCCTAAACGGCGGCGCGGCCTACCTGCAGAAGGACCCGGCTTATGTGGGCATTGACGGCGCTTTTGACTGCACTGCGGCAGATATGGAAGAAAGCGTCAAGCGCTGGCAGGTGGTTTCTAAGCTGCAGCGCAGGGTGGCCAAAATGGAAATGTGCCGCCATCAGATCCTGGACGGTGACCCGCTGCATCAGCGCACGGTTTTCTCGGACGGACGGGAAAGGGTCACGGTGACGGTGTATCTGGACAGCGGAAAGTGGGAGATCGAGGAGGGAATGTGCGGTGGAGAAGGAACGAAGGGCTAACGAATCCCAGCCGGTTTTTCGCGGTGACGGGGTCAGCGACCAGGATGTCTGTCAGCTGTCCCTCTATGCAGGACATATTTTGCTGGAAAACGGGGCGGAGCTGTTCCGGGTTGAGGATACGATGCGGCGGATCAACCGGGCCTACGGGATCTATTCGGACGATATTTTTACCCTCAGCAACGGGATTTTCCTGACCGCCGGTTCCGAACGGGAGGAGTACTTTGCGCGGGTGCAGCATATCCCGCTTTCCTCCTCCCACCTCGACCGGGTCGTAGCCGTCAACCAGCTCTCCCGCGAGATCACCCAGGGCCGCCATACGGTCCCCGAGGCGCGGGCGGAACTGGACCGGATACGGCAGCTGCCGGAAAAGAAAAAGGGCTGGCAGATCCTAGCGTCGGGCTTCGGCAGCGGGGCGTTTTGTTATCTTTTCGGCGGGACGATGCTGGATGTGCTGGCGGCGTTTTTGGTCGGCGTGATCACCGATTTGGCGCTTCTGTTCCCGCTGAACCGGCCAATGTCCAAAATCGTTCTGAATATCCTGTGCGGCGGTTTGGTAGCGGGCTGCTCGGTGCTGCTGTGGCGGTTTGGGCTGGGGGAGCACCTCGATACGATTCTCGGCGGAGCGATTATCCTGCTGGTGCCGGGGCTGGCATTTGTGATCGGGATCCGGGATTTAGGAAACGCGGATTATATTTCCGGGATTGTGCGGATACTGGATGCGCTGCTGGTCATTTTTTCGGCGGCGCTGGGGGTCGGCGTGACGATGTCGCTGATCCACTATTTTACGGGAGGGATGCTGCTGCCATGAGTGTAACGGTACTGTTCAAGGAATGTCTGGCCGCGTTTATCGGGACGGTCGCTTTTGCGCTTTTGTTCCGTGTCCCGAAAAAATACTATATCTGGTGCGGCTGTATCGGGGCCGTGAGCTGGGTCTGTCTCCGGCTTTTGCAGGGCCCGGCGGGGCGGATGGCGTCCGTATTTTTGGCGTCGGCGGCGGTGGTGATGCTCTCGCGGTTCTGCGCGGTGTGGGAGAGCTGCCCGGTCACGATTTTTATGGTCCCCGGCCTGTTCCCGCTGATACCGGGCGCCGGGATTTACTGGACGGTCTACGAGGTGGTCATGAAACACCCCGCGGAGGCGGCGGCGAGAGGGTTTGTCGCTTTACAGGACGCGGTCGCGATCGTTTTAGGGATCATTTTCGTGTTTGAACTGCCGCAGAAGATGTTTCATATCACGTGGCACCGACAGACAAAGGTATGAAAAAAGTCATCCCCACTCGGAGTGGGGATGGCTTTTTTGGTATGTAGGAGCGTAACAGTGAAGCGTAGGGGATATATGGGTTCATTATATAGTGCTCTGCGAGGACTCAAATGGAAAATCATATGATTCCTCTGTAAAAATACTCCTTACCAGTCTCACAGGGCTTTTTCCTTGTTGTGAGACTGGCAGAGAATTTTATTAAGAACCAATCAGAGTTCGGTCTGCATAATATACACGAAATTCTACATATGCATTTACACCATTTTCTGGGAGCCAAAGCAATAAATCTGCCCAAATTTTTTCGGATTCATCGTACTTATTTAATATCCAGCTCCAAAAATGATCGTAAACCTCTTTTCCATCGATTGCGGTAGATAAATCTTCTGTAGAAATAAAAAGATCATCCGGAAATTTTGTGTATTGATCGTCCATCCCTTCAAATACACATAGAGGTGTCAATTCATTACGCAACAATTTGCTCTGTGACATTAATACAGCATACGCAGATGCTGCAGTTTCTTCGCTTGGAAGAGATATTCGATATCTCAGCATAGTACACTCTCCATCGACAAAGTAGAATTGTATAGGAGCACAATCTTTTCCAAGAGTAACCGTTTCACTGCTTGTATAAATATTCCCTTTGCTTTCTTCGGATACGATTGCTTTATTCAGGTCAAAATCGTATCGAGAAAAAATTGTCTCTTTTGTTTGAAACATTCCATTCTCTATAAAATCTGAAATTGAAAATTCGATCCTTGGATTAGATTTAGCGCATCCGGTTAGCATGATGACCATAATCAAGAAAAAGGTGAATACTTTTTTCATTTTATTTTACCCCTCTACGGTAAGCATAGGCCTTGTAAATCCAATACTCTTTCCTTCGGAAGTGTATCCTTCTACAGTGACAAATACATTGCTGTCTATGCCACCATAATATTGGACATATCCAGAAAAACCAACGGGTTTAATGGTGGAACTGCTAATAGTTCTACCGGCTGAAACATTTGAAAAACTCGATTCCGTATAGATTATGAAATCAGGATCATAAGGAGTACTCTGTACGAAATCAGCGCCGCATTTGATTCCTTGTGCTTGGCAGCTTAAAGTGACAGAATTTAATTTAGCACCAGTACTAGTTGTAAACAACATACTAACAGAACGAGGTCTTAAAAATAATCCAGTTGGTGCAGTTGACCTACTAATTTTAGTATAGGTTGCGGTTACAGTCATTGTAAGGTTAGCTTGAGTAACTGTGACACTCGGATTAACGACAGCACGAGTTGTGGAGGAAATGATGACGATATCTGTTGGAACCATATCCTCATCGTAAGCAGTGAGATAGGAAACACTATATTCGTCTCCAGTATTTTGGACGACCTTAATTTCGTTAGCAGATACGTTTCGGGAGAAATCATTTTGCTGTACAACAGGTAATTACATCGTCATTACCAAGTACAATACCAGATTCGGATATTAAGGTGAGTAAATCAGCATTGGCTTGCTCGATGTCAATTATTGCAAGGACATTTTCTGTCTGATTAGTTTCAGAATAGGTAGAAATTTCTTGTGTGTTTATTGTTTCTTTGGCCGAAACGGATACTACACCACAAGAGAGCGCCATCATAGCAGCCAGTAATACAGAAATAATACGTTTTTTCATAATTTTCGTCCTTTCTTTTTTGTCGAGCGTGTAACATCCAATTGCATTTCTTATCGGCCTTACCGAACCCTTTTCGCCTGTTTTTGACCCTCTTATATATAATGACGCAGAAAAAACGATTTTGTGACAATTTCTTGGAAAAAAATTTTTGATTTGAAGAATGATATCAGTAAAAGCGCCGCCATCGGTAAATCGGGAACGGCGCTTTTACTGATATCATTCTTCGTCTCTCGTATTGGAATTAGAGTCATTCTGTATATTGGAAATTATAATTGCAGCCCAATATCCGGGAAGCATTAAAAGCATCGTAAATGGATCTTTCAGATGGGAACTGGATATAATAGGCACAAAATAATATCCGGCATAATAGAGCAATACGATCAATACGGTTACGACGAATCCGATGATTGCCTTTTGCTTTTTCCGTTTGATATCGCTATGATTATATATCAACAACGAGCAAGCATATAAAATACCGTATATGCCAATTACCACCATACGTACATATGGAGATATGAGCGTATAACTCCTTTGCTCATATAAGGAAGTGCTGGTAAAGATAAAGTATGATAAAAAGGGGATAGCATGTGTTATGATTGTAAGGACGGATGAGATTTTATTCAAGCTCATATCAACTCCAATTAGCCTGCACCGATACTTCCCATGGTGAACCATCGGTTCCACGTGCTAAAGTAACAGTATAAGTTACGCCAGAAATTGCGACTCCGTCAATAAAGACATAATCCCAACCGGAAGGGGGATAATAAGTCCAAGAGCGAAGAGAGGTCCGCTTAGAAACTGTATCTTGTACATTAACAGGATAACCGCTAAGCCCTCTACCATATTGACCAGCGTAAATGGTCTGCCCTGTTACATAGACACCGCTGCCCACATAGTCTCCGGAAGTACCTGATGCACCAGAAAAACCACCAGTTACTTTTTTGAGAGTAACATACTCAAACTTCCCACACCTAAAGGTGTGCTGAACCTTGAAAACTCAATACTTT
>CAYWRQ010000133.1:0-6920 GCA_964460915.1 uncultured Oscillospiraceae bacterium | reverse complement strand
TTCCCCGCGGTCAAAATAAATCTCGGAGCAGGGGCCGCAGGGGCCGGAGCCGTGCTCCCAGAAGTTGTCTTCTTTACCCAGACGGACAATGCGGCTGGGATCTACGCCGACTTCCTTGGTCCAGATATCAAACGCTTCGTCGTCGTCCTGATAGATCGTGACCCACAGCTTATCGACCGGCAGCTCCAAAACCTGGGTGATAAATTCCCAGGCCCATGCGGTCGCTTCATGCTTAAAGTAATCGCCGAAGGAGAAGTTGCCCAGCATCTCAAAGTAGGTGCCGTGGCGGGCGGTTTTGCCGATATGCTCGATATCCTCGGTACGGACACACTTCTGGCAGGTGGTGACACGGGTATTGGGCGGGGTAGCCTGGCCCAGGAAGAATTTCTTTAAGGGGGCCATACCGGAGTTGATCAGAAGGAGGCTCGTATCGTCCTTCGGGGGGATCAGGGGTGCGCTGGCCATACGGGTATGGCCCTTGCCCTCAAAGAAGGACAAATACTTTTCGCGCAGGTCGTTCAGACTTGTCCACTGCATAGGGATAACTTCCTTTCATTTTCGGCGCTGTTACCGGCGCCGCTCATTTATTTCACTCCGACCCGCCGCGCTGCAAAAAATAAAAAAGACCTCATCCCAAAGGGACGAAATCTTCCATTCCGCGGTACCACCCAAATGAAGAGAAGCATACTTCTCCACGCTCTTTCTCCTTAACGCGGAAAACGCCGCCGATTAAGCGGGGCTCCCAGGCGGCACGCGAGGCTCTGCGTCAAACGCCTTACAGAAGATTTCTCTCGAAAACGGCGTTCTCTCTGATACGCAAAGTTCCCCGCTGGTTCTGTTCACAGCCGGTCGGATATTTTAATGCACCTTCATTATAACGCCGGGAAAGCCGCTTGTCAAGGTTTTCCCGGCGATTTTACATATATTGATATGTCTTATCCAAAATCTTTCAAATCTACTGTAACAGTATGTTCGGTATCCATTTCCATCTCGGTATAGATATATCTCCATTCCGTTACAGTTTCGATTTCTTCATCAGTCGCGGCATAAAAATCGTGCCGTGTCGAGATGATGCCGGTTTGCGGATCAACCGTTGAAGAAATCAGCCCGGATTTTAAAACCATCGCAGTCTCACCGCCGCTTAGATCGGTTACCTGCTCCTTAATCTCCGTGATTTTTCCGTCATACTGTGGGTACAGTTCATGATCATAGCCGGGATAGCCATACGGCACCAGATCATAGGTCACGGCGCTGTTCTTGATCGTAAAATTCCGGACGGTATAGCCGCCGTACGGGGTTGTTTCGATCTTGGTACCTTTTTTCAGCTCATCGAGGGTCACAATCCGACTTTCTCCCAGCCACTCGCCGTCTTCTCCCAATTTTGCATATACCGGCGTCATGGTCAATGATACAGCGTTTTCATCGGGCCGGCTTAAATTGAGAGCATCTCCACCGTAAACAGCCGACTTAGAGGTATAAATTTCTTTCCCGGTATTATCCACAATATATAAATTCCCAGGAGCCATCCCCTCCCCGGCTTCATAGGCCGCTCCGTCAACTCCTATCCCATGCTTTGTCTCTATCTTCGTCTTTATGACGCCGCCAACCGGACCAAAGGCGAGATAATCGAGTTCCAGGTTATTGCCCACGGTGAGACTGTTCCCAAGGCCATCAAAATTCGGATAAACCCGATCCGGCATTTCATAAATATCCGGCTCGATAATTCTCGCTCCGGCGCGGACGGATGCGCCGTCCAGTGTAACCGTAAAATTCCAAGTCCCCTTTCGCCCGAGTGCACAGTTATCCTCCGTCAGTTCGACTGTAATCTCGTCCCCTTTCGGCATTTCCGTTAAAATATAGTGTTTCCAGTATTTTAATGAACCGTCCTCCGCCAGGTACCAATCGTCCACATCGTTCTGGGCGATTGTTTTTCCATTGATCACCGGCCGGAGAAAATTCGGGACAGTACCAAAAAATTGGCT
This sequence comes from uncultured Oscillospiraceae bacterium, assembly GCA_964460915.1. Classification (GTDB taxonomy): domain Bacteria; phylum Bacillota; class Clostridia; order Oscillospirales; family Ruminococcaceae; genus Faecivivens. The sequence continues at coordinate 4,938 of CAYWRQ010000133.1, read as the reverse complement.
CCAGGTCGGACCATAATCGCTGGAATCCAGAATTTCCTGGATCGCGTCTTCGCCTGTAATGGTCAAAAAGATATCCATACTGGATACATCCATCGAAATCGTGTCTAGCGTGACGGTCACGCCGTTATCGGTAACCGACTGACCGACGGGGGCGTTATAGGCCTCCAGCTTGGTCTTTACATCCGTATATTCCCCGCGGGGCGCCTCTACCGGATCAGACACCTCTGCCTGAGACGGAGCAGCGCTAAAAAAGTCAATTTTTTCACTCAGCATTGTCAGCAGCTGCGGGCCAACCGCATAAACCGACGCCGCACTGACGCTGAGCATAGCCGCCGCGATCAGTGTGATCCGCAGTGCCCTTTTGAAACGTTTACTTTTCTTCTTACCCTCCATCTGCACTTTCCTTTCCAGTCCTGTTTTTTCCAATGCATAGGCAAGGATCCTCTGCCGTTGTACCTCAGAAAGAGGGTATTCCGCCGCATCCAGCTTTTGAAGCTCGGAGAAAATTTCTTGTTCGTTCCTTTTAGGCATGAGAGCCTGCCTCCTTTCCCATCTGTCGTATATACTCTTCTTTGAGCCGCTTCCTTCCCCGGGAGAGACGGATATTGACCACGTGCTCATCCATCCCCAGCGCTTCTCCGATTTCTTTGGATGATTCCATCAGATAGTACCGCCGCAGGAAAATCTCCCGATCCGGCTGCGGCATTCCGTTCACTAGGCTTTCGACGACCTCTTCTCCGTCTGAACTTTGCTGCGTTTCCTGCATCCAATCCGGGACAACGGTCTCATCCAGTTCCTCGGTCAGGCGCCGGCGGAGGGAACGGTACCGGTCAATCGCGTTATTGCGGGATATGACGATCAGCCAAGGCTTAAGCGGTTGTTTCTTCCGATACAGTCTTTCCGCATTCTGCCACGCCGCCGCCAATACATCTGACACACATTCCTCCGCGTCCTGCGGCGCATCCCCCAGCACTCGGAAAATAATCCCCGCGATCAGGCCGCCGTACTGCTCCAAAAGCTGCTGCAAACCGGCCTGCGGATTTTGAACCAGCAGCTGCAAGAGTTCATCATCCGTGTCCTTTCCTTTATGCATTATCATCCTTCTTTCCGTCTTTTCCTTTTGAAGGCCCTTCACTTATATAAACGAACGGGAACCGGGAAATGTCTCACTTTCCGGCAGGAAATTTTTTCTTTTCTCTTCCCTACGCTGACAAAATTCATACATTTGTACCTGAAATCGCTGCCGCTATGCTCCAGCGGCAGCAGGCCTCCGCCATCATCAACGCGAGAAAGATGATGGCCGACGGCGCTGTCGGCATGGTCAAGACGGCTCTGGATCTGAACATGAATCAAAATACAATCAGCCGCTATGAACCCGGAGAAAACGACATTCCTACGCGTATTCTTATCCAGCTGGCAGACTTTTATCAAACATCGACCGACTACCTTCTCGGAAGGACGGACAATATAAAGCCTTACGAAAAATAATCTGTCTGGAAATGAGGTAGGGCCATACGTCTTGAAAAACTGCGTAAAATGAAAAATATTTCTCAGCTGAAACTGGCGCTGGATCTGCACGTGAATCAAAACACAATCTGCCGCTATGAAACCGGCGAGCGTGAAGCAGGATACGCCGCCGTAGATCCCGTTCCCGCCGTGGGTCACGCTGGCCGCCTTTTCGGCATATTTTGCCGCCAGATCGGGATTGCCGGGACAGACAAGGCCCCAGGTGTCGATAAAGATCTGCCCGCCGATCTGTTCGGCAATGGTCGCGCCGTTTTGTTCAATGCTGCCGCTGCGGGGCGCGGGGATACCGGCGCGCTGGTTCAGATAAGCGGTGTGCTCGGTCGAGTTGCCGTAGCCACCCCACCAGAAAAAGCCCTGTTCATAGCAGGCATAGTTGAGCAGCGCGTCGCCGACGTCCTGCGCGGTGATATCATAGCCGTTTTTGCCGTCCTCCAGCGCCCGGATAAAGAAGATCGGGCCGTTGGTATCATCGTCGGACCGCATACTGTTTATAATCCGCGGGATAGTTATGGAGTTCACCGAAAACGTTCCGGATTTTTTGATAGGTCCAGCCCTCAATCGGGGCGCCCAGCCGGACGCCGATCACCTTTGCGAGCCAACCGGAATAGATCTTTTCAATGTATTCTGCTTTCATTTTGGTCATGTCAATCTGTCTCCTTCCTATAATATGGAACGACGAATATATTTTGGATTTGGTGATGGATATGATAACGGTGCTGTTAATTGATGATGAAGACATGGAACTGGAAGGCCTGGAAACGATGATCAATGGGATGGATCTGGACTGTACCGTCTGCGGGAAAGCCAGAAACGCTTTTCAGGGGATCGAATTAGCCCAAAAATACCGTCCAGACGTGATCCTTTCGGATATCAAGATGCCCAAAATGGAGGGCACCGAAATGGCGGCCAAAATCCAGGAGCTTGGGATCCAATCTTTCCTGGTCTTTATTTCCGGGCACCAGGATTTTTCCGCCGCCCAGCAGGCGATCCAGCTGGGCGCCCGTTCCTTCCTGCTCAAGCCGGTAAACCGCGACAGCCTGCGCACCCTTTTGCTGCAGGCAGGCGAGGAGCTGCAAAAGGGAGAGCGGGAAACGATGCAAAAGCAGGTTATAGGAGAGCGGCTGGAGCATCTCAGCCACCTGGACAAGCAGACCTTTGCCAGGCGGCTGATGCTGAACGATACGATGACGAAAGAGGAGATCCTGTCCGAGTCAAAGCGGCTGGACCTTCCGATGGAGGGCCGTCAGCTGGCGATTGTCCTGCTGTATATGTACATTCATGACGAAGAGGATAAGTACTGGGAATGCAGCTCGGCCGCGTTGTGGGACAGCCTTGTTACGAAATACAATGCATTCCCTCCGGTCATTTTGACCAATGGGGATATCTGCTTTCTGTTCTCCTTTTCGGATATCCTTTCAAAGGAAGAGGTCAACAACCACCTGATTGCTGCCGGGGAGCAGATTGTACGGATTGCGATTGGCAATATCTATTCCAGGATCAATGTGGGTATTTCGGAAATCAGCGAAGATATTACCCAGATTTATACCCTGGTCCGCCAGGCCAGGGCGATTGTCCGGCAGGAGTTTTATTCCGGATATGGCAAGGTCTTTTTATATGAACGGCGGCCGGCCGCAGTCAACAGCATTATCACCCAGTCGCCGGAGAATATCAAGGACATATTATACGCGATTGCCGAAGGGGACTGCGGGAGCTATGATAAGCGTCTGCGGCGGCTTTTGTCCCCGTATGATGTCATGACGAAAAAGGAGGTTATCCGCGGGATCTGCATTGATATTATCTCGCAAGCCCAAAGGCTGTGCTTGGAATTGGGCATTAAGGAGCCTGGGGATGAGACGGGAAGCAGCAGGCCGTATATTGATTTTCTGAGCTGTCGGACGCTGGATGAAACATTGGATTATATGATGGCGTTTGGGGGTAGTCTCTGCGCCGCTGTTTTGGAGAAACGCCAGGATCAGATTGCCCAGCTCATCGGCCAAATCGAGCAGATTATCGGGACAGAGTATCAGTCCTCCCTTTCCATCGATGAGATCGCGAGCCGGGTATATCTGTCGGCATCCTATATCAGCCGCGTCTACAAAAACTATACCGGCAAGACGATTTTGGACCGGCTGCAGTCGGTCCGGATGAAAAAGGCTCTCGAATTTTTGCAGCAGCCCCAGTACCGAATTTACGAAATCGGGTCGCTGGTCGGATACGAAAGCCCTTCCTATTTTTCGATGGTGTTTAAGAAATGCTACGGGATGACGCCGGGAAAATACCGGGAACGAATGAATATTTATGAAGGATCGTGATGGAGATGGAGAACGGACGGGAGAAGACCGGGTGACGGAATGGTTTCGTGCGTTTTCTTTCCCGGCTGGCGCGTATTTTACGGATGCCGGCCTGAGAAAAAAGATGATCCTGCTGTATCTGTTTGCAATCTTTATCCCGGTTCTGAGCCTTGGCGCCTTTTATCTGAACCGGACGCGTTCCATCGTAAAGGCCCAGTCCTCGGCCCGGATGATCAATGAACTGAGCCTGACCCAGCAGCGGCTGGACGTTATGATCTCGTCGGTTGAGGAAGTATCCAGTATGCTCGCCTACGACAAGGACTTAATCAGCGCCGTCAATACGGAATATGATTCGCTGATCGAGGCGCGCGACGCCTATACTGCGGTATGGAACCGATATACGAATTTGCAGATAAACTGGCCCTATCTGCGCAACCTGACGATTTATTTTGACAACCCCAGCCTGGTATCGGTCAGGCCGTATTTGATCGACATCAACGATTATATGAAGGATAACGCGCAGTATGAGCGGATTATGGCGACCGGTACGATTGGATACTGGAGCGGGATCCAAACAGTCGCCTCGGGCCGGGAATACTGGTTCCCTCAGGAAAGCGATGCCGGAGACAGCGTACTTGCCTACAGCCGGGTCATCAGCAGCTCCAATAACGTGTATAATCCCAAGGAAATCCTTACAGTGGAGATCTATGCGTCGCAGCTGGAAGAATGCCTGCCTTTGCATAACGAGAGCTTTATCTTCTTCCTCGTCGACAGCAAGGGCGGGATTATCCGGTCGACAGAAGGGTACGGGGAGGCGTATCTGCAGTCGGTCTCCGGATATGCCGAGCTGCTGGGCGGGGAGAAAAGGTACGCGGAATATGAGGTGGCCGAGGGTGATACACAGATTGCCTCCTACAGCAAAAATGGATAACGGCTGGAAGCTGCTGATCTGTATGCCGCTCGGTACCGTGATGCAGCCGCACCGGGAAATCCTGCGCATAGGGATGCTCTTTTTAGGTATTACCGTACTTTTTACATCCGGCCATGTTTGCTTTAAACTGCGTATCGGCCTGCGACTGATATTTGCCATACCCGGCGCGGATGATTACAAACTCAGCAT
>CAYWRQ010000132.1:0-6961 GCA_964460915.1 uncultured Oscillospiraceae bacterium | reverse complement strand
CTTTTCCGTACCCCAGCGCCTTCATCGTGCCGATCTCCGTCCGCTGTTCCTCGACCATCCGGGTCATCGTCGTCAGGCAGACCAGTGCCGCCACCAGCACAAAGAACACCGGGAATACGGCCGCGATCGCATCCACCTTTTCGGCATCGTCCGCGATCGTCCCGACCCCCTGGAAGCTCTCCCGGTCAAAAACATACCAGGACGGCTTTTCCAGGTCGGCAAGCTCCTCTTTGGCGTCGGCGATCTTTTCCTTGGCGTCGGCGATATCCTGCTCGGCGTCCGGGCGCTCGTCGTTATACTCTGCCAGGCCGTCTTCATATTCTGCCTCACCGTCATTAAGCTCCTGCAAGGCGTCGGCGAGTTCCTGATCCGCTTCGGCCTTTTTATCGGCCAGTTCGGCTTTGGCGTCCTCCAACTCCCGGCGGCTGCGGTCAATCGTCCGCCGGCTGCTGTCCAGGGCCGCTTTGGCGCTGTCCAGCTCGGCCTTCCCGGCGCTGTACTCCGACTCCCCGCTTTCAATGGCGGCGCGCAGCTGGGCAAGGCCGGCGACGCCTTCCTGATACTGGGCTTCGCTTTCATGTAAGGTGCCCTGCGCCCCTTCAATCGCGCCGGACAGGGCGGCTCCATACTGCGCTTTCGCCGCGCCCTCCGCCGTCACATACCCGGTCAGCAGCTCCGGAAGGGATTCGTCCAAAGCGGCGCTTGCGCTGATCACCCCTTTTGTCTGGTCATCCAGGTAGCTGACATCGGGAACCGACTGCTCCGCAAAGGCCGCCTGGATACCGGTTAGGCCCGAAACCAGCTGTTTGCCGTTTTGAAGGGCCGCTTCGCTTTCGGAAAGCTGCGCTTCCAGCTGATCCGCCTGGGCAATGTAGCTATCCAGCTGCTCCCGCGAGTCCTCCAGCTGCCGCAGGCCGTCCTGATAGGAATCATTCCCCTCCTGCCACTCGGCTTCGCCGTCAGCAAGCTGCCTTTCCCCGTCGGCAATCTCCGCTTCGGCGTCGGCGATCTGGCGGTCTGCGTCCTCTTTGGCGTCATAGTATTCTTTCCAGCCGTCGTCCAGCTCCTTACGGGCGTCGGCAAGCTCTGTCTCCGCATCGGAAAGCTTCTTTTCGCCGTCGGCGATCTCCGTTTCCGCGTCGGCAATCTCGGTATTCGCGTCATCAACGGTTTCCTGGTACCGCGTCTCGGTCCGGACATTCCCGATATCCTCCAGCCGTTTCGCCGTGTCGTCCACCAGTGCCTCGTACTCGTCCCCAAAGGGATCCAGCTCCTCGGTACCGGTCAGCGTCAAATAGACATCCGTCCAGACCTCTAAGCAAAAATCCTCCTCCGGCACCATAATGAAGCCATCCAGGGTGCCGTCGGAAATCGAAGTCGTACCGTAGCTGTAGCCGAAATACTGGGGAAGCTGGGCGATGCCGACGACGGTAAATTCGGTCACATCCAGCGTCTCGGAGAGGTCCTCATCGTCCCCCCGCACCGAAACCGTCTCGCCGATCTGCCAATGGGACTCCTGCAGCGAGCTGGTCCCGATGACACATTCATCTTCCGCCTCCGGGAGCCGCCCTTCCTGGAGCAGCGGCCGGTTCAGCGTCCCGTCTGTGTCGTAGGAAATCACCTTGATGACCAACTCATCCCCGCGGGAGGACATCGCCAGCACATCCTTTGTATAGGACGCTTCCAGCGCCTGCACGCCCGCATCAGCTCCAATCGCGTCCAAATCCTCCTGCTCAAACCCCCAGGTCGAGAGCATATGGACATCCGCCAGCTGTTGATCCTCAAAAAACGTCTCCGCAGTCAGCTTCATATCCGGGCAGGAGGCCTTGACCCCGGAAAAAAAGCCGCTGCCGATCGCGACGATTGCGAGGATTGAGAAAAAGCGACTGCGGGAATGGCGGATCTCCCGCAGGGCGCTTTTGAGCAACGTATTTTTCATCCGCATCACCATTCAATCTCTTCGACCGGGGTCGGGTTCTGGTTCACCGTGATATCCACGACCTTCGCGTTCTTCATCCGGATCACCCGGTCGGCCATCGGGGTAATCGCCTGGTTATGGGTGATCAGGACAACCGTCATCTGCTGGGAACGGCAGGTGTCCTGCAAAAGCTTTAGGATGTTCTTGCCGGTGTTATAGTCCAGCGCCCCCGTCGGCTCGTCGCACAGCAGCAGCTTTGGACGCTTCGCCAGCGCCCTTGCGATTGAAACACGCTGCTGTTCGCCGCCGGAGAGCTGCGCTGGAAAGTTATCCAGCCGTTCCCCCAGCCCGACCATCTGAAGTACCTCAGAGGCATCCATCGCGTCCGGGCAGATCTGGGTGGCCAGCTCGACATTCTCCTTCGCCGTCAGGTTCGGCACGAGGTTATAAAACTGGAAAACAAAGCCGATGTCAAACCGCCGGTATTCGATCAGTTCCTTGCGCGACAATTTCGCCACATCCTTGCCGTCTACCAACACCTCTCCCCCGTCGCAGCCGTCCATGCCGCCGAGGATATTGAGGATCGTCGTCTTTCCCGCGCCGGACGAACCTACGACCACCGCGAACTCTCCCTTTTCAATCGAAAAGTTCACCCCGTCGGAAGCCGTTATCGTCACTTCGCCCATCTTATACCGTTTATACACATCCTTGAGTTCCACATAACTCATAAGCACACCCCTTGTCTATTTTAATGAATCATGAATAGTGAAGAATGAATAATGATGGTATGCGCCGGATCGGCGCATGATTCAATAGCGCCGTCCCCGAAAGAAAAATGTAAATATATGTAGACCTAACCTCGCTCGATGGATTTGATTGCCTACGATTTGTGTGGAACCGGTTTATGGCCTATTCTTCCCGCATGAACGAGAATTTGTTATCCACAATTCGTGCGGGGCATCCGGCCGGTTTTCAGCCTCTTTTCCCCGCGTGAACGGGGAAATTCAATCGTGCCGCGACCCGCGGCACACCATAATTATTCATTATTCATTATTCATTATTCATCATTCATTATTCATTAATTTTTTTTTTCATTCCGCACATCAGTTCCAAAAAGCTTTCAAGTGCGTTTTCCAGCTGCTCCCCGTCGACGGGATCAGATCGGAACATCCGTAAAAGGCCGTGGAGAAAGGCCTCCCCCATCATATCGGCCAGCAGACGGCTCCGCATCTCCGGCGGGAAGGAGGGCAGCAATTCGGTATATACCCTTTCGGCAATCTTCCCGCTCAGTTCCTTGACAACATTTTCGTAAGCGGTGCCCTCCGAACGGTAGGCCATGATCAGGCAGGGCGTCTGAAAGGACATGAAGGTCTGCGCCAGCTTCCGCGTAATCTTACGCAGAGAGGTGCCGGGCGGCTCTCCGGTCGCGGCAAAGCCCATCTGCATGACCTGATCGATCGCGTCCAGCGCCGGGCGGACAATCCAGTCCAAAATTTCTTCCTTTCCGGAAAAATACGCGTAGATATTTCCCGGGGAAACCCCTGCCCGGGCCGCTATCCGGCGCATCGAACAGTTTTTATAGCCTTCCTGCAGGATTTCTTCCTCGGCGGAAAGCAAAATTGCCCGGCGGACCTCTTCTTTTGGAATCTGCACGCGGCCACCTCCATTCTTTAAATATTAAACGCTCGTTTAATATTATTATAGTAAAATCGGGATACGCCTGTCAAGACGCACCCCGAGGATGTTTTGTAAAGTTTTTGCGGACAAAATTTGACCCGAAACCCTTCTTCGGTCAATCGGCCGGTTTTAAGCGGATATGGTTTTCGGCAGCACCTTTTTCAGCGCCGCAGCCAGAACCGCCGCCGCCACTGCCTTACACAGATCGCCCGGGAGGAAAACAACGCAGCCCTGTAAAAAAGCCGTCGGGAAATTACATCCGGTTGCGATCATCATGCCGATCATCCCGCAGATATCCGTGACCGCGATTGCGGCCAGAGCGGCGAGAAAATAACGCAGCGGATTATTCTTCTTGCCCTTTATCAGCGAAATAAGCACGGCCGAGAGCAAAAAGCCGACAAAATAACCGGTGGACGGGCCGATCGAAAAGCGGCCCATGACAATCGCCAGCAGGATGTACACGCCAACTGCCGCGCCGCTCTCCTTCGGCGGCAGCAAAAAACCGGTCAGCGCGACCGCCAGCGTCTGCGCGGTCACCGGGACGGCCGAAAACGGAATCGGGATGGCGATAAAACTACAGGCCATAATCAGCGCCGCCATCAGCGCGGTCAGGCAGAGGGAACGGACATTTACTTTGTGCATATGGATGCTCCTATCTGTTAACCTTTGTTCTTTTATTGGTTTACATATAGGAGTATAGCACGGCTGGAATGATTTGTCAACCACATTTTCAAGATTGGTTTACATATATTTTTCAATAGGTTGTCCTGTTCCCCGGCAGGTTATCCGACTTTCCTGTATGTTATTCTGTCCCCCAATAAGTTACCCGGCTCCCCATATGTCATCCTGAGTGCCAGAAAGATCTTTGTGTCTCCGAATAACAGCAAGTGGGCAGATTCTTCGCTGACGCTCAGAATGACAGTAGGGCAGCTATAGTGAAAGATCATCCGCAACTGATGTTCCAGGTCGAATTTCGATACAGTTTTTTTACAAATATCCGGTTTCCCGCTTTTCATTTGAAACACCCTGTGTTATAATCTGGATATAAACCAAACAGACAGCTGCATATAAAGGAGGATCACACCATGCTGGATGAAACCGTACAAAAAAAGATCATCGAGGACGGCCGGGCCTTCATGAAAGGACACCGGGAGGACGACCCCTATGAAGCGGATTTTGAGTCCGACCAGAACCTAAAGCGTCCGCAGCCGCCCCTTGTCAAGGCCCCGATGCGGGAGGAGTCGGCGCGCGTAAGCCTGCCGCGGGATTTTGACGGGCTGGAGCTGAAAAACGATCTGATCTCCCTGATCAGGGACCGCCGCAGCGCGCGGGTATATACTGAGGAAAGAATGACCCTATCAGCGCTTTCTTTCCTTCTCTGGGCAACCCAGGGCGTACAGGCAATCCGGGGGAAAGCCTACGCGACCTTACGCACCGTTCCCTGCGGCGGCGCGCGGCATGAATATGAAACCTATCTGGCCGTGCGGAAGGTCGAGGGGCTAAAGCCCGGCATCTATCACTATCTCCCGATGGAGCACGCGCTTGAATTCCTCCACCCGGTCGAGAATCTCGACGAAGCGGTTTCCGCCTCCCTGTGCGGCCAGAAATGGGCGGCAAAAGCAAACGTCGTCTTTTACTGGGCCATGGCCGCCTACCGGGCCGAATGGCGGTACGGCATCTACGCCCACCGGGTCGCCCTGATCGACGCGGGACATATCGGGCAGAATCTCTACCTTGCCTGCGCCGGGCTGGGGCTGGGCTGCTGCGGAATCGCGGCTTTTTCCCACGATGACTGTAACCGTCTGTTTGAGCTGGACGGCGACGAGGAATACGTGGTCTATACCGCCCCGGTCGGGACAGTGCGTGAATCCGATAAAGCCGCCGAAGATGCTTTTTATCAGTTTGTCAAAGACGAAAACCTGTAAATTCTCTCCCAAGTCCGCGCCTGCGGCATGATGACTATGTCGATTACTGTAAAGGAAAAATCCTTCCATCTCCGCTCCTCCGGTTCTTCCCTGCTGATGCAGGTGAGCAGCACCGGCTATCTTCTGCACCTTTATTACGGCGCCGCCCTTCCGGACGGCGATTATCCGTTTTCCCTTTTCCAGTCCTACCCGATGATAGGCTCCTTTTACGCCAATACCCCGGATGAGGACGAGGTTTCCTCCGTTGGGACGGCCCTGATGGAATACCCCGGCTACGGTACCGGCGATTTCCGCCCTTCCGCTATTCAGGCGACCGGGCAGGACGGGACGGCAGCCGTTGACCTGCGGTACCTCGCCCACAGGATTATCGCCGGAAAACCCGGCCTGCCCGGGCTCCCCGCGACCTTTGCCGGGGAAGGTGAGGCGGACACGCTGGAAATTGATCTAGTGGACAGCCACACTGGCCTGAAAGTCATCCTCTCCTACACGGTTTTCCGCGACTACCCCGTAATTACCCGGAGCGTGCGGGCTGAAAATACCGGTGAAGCGGTGCTGATCCTCGACCGCATCTACTCCGGCTGCGTCGATTTCCCCACCTCGGAGTATGACCTGCTCCATCTCTGGGGCAACTGGGCGATGGAGCGCACACCCGAACGGACGCCCCTGACCCATGCCGGCCACCGGATTTCCAGCGTCCGCGGCTCCTCCGGCCATATCCACAACCCCTTCGCCGCCCTGATGGCAAAAGATGCCACTGAGGAAACGGGCGAGGTCTACGGCTTTTCACTGGTCTATTCTGGCAGCTTCTCGATCGACGTGGAGGTGGACGGCTTTTCGCAGGCCAGGGTACTGGCCGGTATCAATCCTGACGGATTCGGCTGGCGGCTGGAGCCGGGCGAAGAATTTTACGCGCCGGAGCTGGTCATGGCCTATTCCGGAAACGGCCTTGGCGGGATGAGCCGCGCCTATCACAAGCTCTACAGCCATCACCTAACCCGCGGCCCGTGGAAGGACAAGGACCGCCCGATCATCATCAACAACTGGGAAGCGACCTACTTCGGGTTTAATGAAGAAAAGCTCTTGGAAATTGCCCGGGCAGCCGCCCCGCTCGGCATCGAGATGCTGGTAATGGACGACGGCTGGTTCGGCAGGCGGGACGACGACCACTCCTCCTTAGGGGACTGGTATGTCGATCTGAATAAGCTTCCGCTGGGGCTTTCCCATCTGTCGGACGAGCTGCATAAGCTGGGGATGATGATGGGCATCTGGTTCGAACCGGAGATGATCTCCCCCGACTCCGACCTCTACCGGGCGCACCCCGATTGGGCGCTGCAAATCCCCGGGCGAAAGAACTCCCCCGCCCGCTGGCAGTATGTGCTGGATATGTCCCGGCAAGACGTCCAGGACTACGTCTTTGCGCGGATGTACGATATCCTGTCCG
>CAYWRQ010000131.1:0-6963 GCA_964460915.1 uncultured Oscillospiraceae bacterium | reverse complement strand
CGGTCGGGATTCCCTTTTGTTATCAAACAGGCATTTGTGCGGTGTTGCCCTATATTCTCCTACCGGTTGTTTTTTATTTCCCAGCTGCATTTTCCTTCCCCGCAATCAGCGGGTAAAGCGCCTGTTTTATATGCCCATGCCAGCCGGTGACCGTTTCAGCGCAGAGCATCGAATCCAGCACCGCCTCCTCCGTCGCCTCGGCGGCCGCCCGGAACAGGCGGTCGATCCGCCCTTCGCTCAGCTGGATAAGGGGCTGGAAGTCGCTCTCCGGATGCTGCTGGACAATGTTGCCGGTCGAGAACCCGATCACAATCTCGCCGCTTCCATGGCCGATAAAGGAGCCGAGCCGGATGAGCCCCACCGGGCAGCGCTTTAACACCCGGCGCAGCTGCCGGTCGGAAAGGGGGACATCGGTCGCCAGCACGATGATACAGGAGCCTTGATCGGGCGCGTTCCCGTTCAGTCTTTCCAGCAGTTCTTTCCCGAGGTTCTCCGCCTGCGGAAGGGTAAAATCCGCGAGCCGCCCGTGGTTGGTCTGCACCAGGACGCCGAGGGTATAGGTCTTTCCGTCCAGCTCGATCTGGCGGGAGGCGCTGCCGATGCCGCCCTTGAGGGAATGGCAGGCGGTTCCCCGCCCGGCCCCGACCGCGCCCAGCGCGAAGTCCTCGCTGGCCGAAGCGATCGCCGCAAAGACCTCCTCTTTCCCCACCGGCCGGTCGGAAAGGTGGCTCAGATAAGAATCGTTGCACTCCCCGACAACCGGGTTGATCGAGGTCAGCTCAATCCCGTCCTGTGCGCAAACCTCCACCATATACTCCACCAGCGCGTCGTGCACCTTGCCGACATTCAGCGTCCCGGTCAGGGCGATCGGCGTTTCCAGCGTCCCCAGCTCGTCTATCTGTACCAGCCCCAGCGTCTTGCCGAAGCCGTTGACCACATAGGACGCCGCCGTCATCTTGTGCAGGAACGGGTTGCCGGTGGGCGGCAGGATGACGGTTACCCCCGTCTCATATTCACCGGTGGAGACGGTCGCGTGGCCGACCTTCACCCCCGGTACATCGGAAATCAAGTTCCGCGGGCCTTTTTTCAGTTCACCGGTCCGGATGCCCAGACCTGCGGCGCGATGCTCTATTTCCATAAGCTCCTCCTTATTTCCCGAACTGATTTTGTCCTCGTCCCCTGCTATTATAGCATGGTTCTTCCAAAAAGGGAACCTTTCCTTTGGCAGTAGATACAAATATGCGCGGTAAGAAATAAATTTCTTGATTTTTTCTCTATCCTACGGTATAATGAATATAACAACGGCAGTAGCCGCGCGCCGCCCTTATTTTACGGGGCAGCAATTAAAATAATGGAGGTTATTCCAATGTTAGTTTCTGTAACAGAAATGATGAACAAGGCTCGTGACGGCCATTACGCAGTCGGCCAGTTCAACATCAACAACCTTGAATGGACCAAGTCCATCCTGCTCACCGCTCAGGAGCTGCAGTCTCCCGTTATCCTCGGCGTTTCCGAGGGCGCGGGCAAGTATATGTGCGGCTATACCACCATCGTCGGCATGGTCAACGGTATGCTGAACGAGCTGGGTATCACCGTTCCGGTCGCCCTGCATCTCGACCACGGCTCCTATGAGGGCGCAAAGAAGTGCATCGCTGCCGGTTTCTCCTCCATCATGTTCGACGGTTCCCACTACCCCATCGACGAAAACATCGCGAAGACCAAAGAACTGGTTGAGCTTGCTCACTCCAAGGGCATCTCGATCGAGGCTGAGGTCGGTGCAATCGGCGGCGAAGAAGACGGCGTTATCGGCAGAGGCGAATGCGCTGACCCCGATGAGTGCAAGATGATCGCAGATCTGGGCGTCGACATCCTGGCTGCCGGCATCGGCAACATCCACGGCGTATATCCCGCAAACTGGGAAGGCCTTTCTTTTGAGACGCTCGAAGCTGTCAAGGCGAAAGTCGGCGATATGCCCCTCGTCCTCCACGGCGGCACTGGTATCCCGGACGACCAGATCACCAAGGCGATCTCCCTGGGCGTTGCAAAGATCAATGTAAACACCGAGTGCCAGCTGGTATTCGCAGAGGCTACCCGTAAATACATTGAAGCTGGTAAGGATCAGCAGGGCAAGGGCTTCGATCCCCGTAAGCTGCTCGCTCCCGGCGCTGAAGCAATCAAGGCGAAAGTCAAAGAGAAGATGGAACTGTTCGGCTCTGTCGGCAAGGCTTAATCGATTTTCCGCATAATCAAAAGAGACTCTCTCCAAATTGGGGGGAGCCTCTTTTTGTCCGTTTATTTCCGCGCCGCCGCTTCCCGCTGGCGTTTGAGCTGCCGGACATCCTTTCCGATAAAGCGCATCTGCACCAGCTGGGTAAATAGGCGGGAGACAATCCGCCGGGAATATTGATCGTAGAACTGCTGAACCGTAAGATTGCTGCTGATAATCATCGGACGCCCTGCAGAAATCCGGCTGTTCAGAATATTGTATACAACAGATTCCGAAAAAGTACTTCCAAATTCCGCGCCAAGATCGTCCAAAATTAAGAGATCCGCATCCAGAAGCGTTTCCAGCGTATTTCGATTTTCTACACGGCCAAAATTTTCATTTTCGATTTGACGCAGCAGATCCTGGGCCGAACCATACGCAACGGTGTATCCCTTCGCAGCGACAACCCCTGCTATCGCCAGCGAAAGATGGCTTTTCCCCAGTCCTGTCTCCCCGTACATAAAAATCCCCGGCTTATCCGGCGTAAATGTCTCCGCATACTGACGGCAGTAGCGCAGCACCTTTTGCATTGACTGCCTTGGGTTCTGCCCGCTTTCCGGGTCGATCACATCGGGATAATAGCTCAAATCAAAGGTGTCAAAGCTGCTCTTTCCCATCGGAGACAGGCTGTTTAGACGTTCAACGCTGATCTTTTGAATTTCCTCCTGTAAACATTTGCAGCGTTTCCCGTTTACAAATCCGGTGTCTTTGCAAAGGGGGCAATCGTACCGAAGTTCCAGATAATCTTCCGGATATCCGCCGCTGCGTAAAAGGTATTTCTCCCTTTGCTGCAGCTCCAGGTTCACACGCTCAATCCGGCCAATTCCCTCAGCTATATCCGTATTTTTTTGCAGGATCAGTTTGCTAATCTCGGCAGAAGTCATGGCGAGATGACGCCGAATCTGCATGACTTCCGGAATCTTTTCCTTGATTTCGTCCATCCGGGCAGAGAGAGCAACTTCTTGATTCATCCGGCGCCGGTCAATCCGGCGTTTTGCCTCCTGAAAAACATCGCTCCGCATACTTTTCCTCCTTTAATCCAAATCCGGCAGATCAAACCCCTGCTGTGCAAACTGGTCAATATCAAAAGACGGGCTGCCGCCGTTTTTATTATTCTTCCGCTTCGGAAGGTCTTTTTCAATAACCTCCAGCGGTGTTTTCAGCCCCATATCGTGCCAGTTCTGCAAAATTTTCCCGATATACGGAAAAGAGGCCTGTCCGATCTGATCCATCGCGCGCTCATACGCCATCCGGATCATCTCGATATTAAAGCCGTAATCCTGATACCACTGCATAATATATTTACGGTTCGAGGTCGTCAGCCCGCGGTTTTGGATACCGAAGGCCTCGATAACCTCTGCCTCATGGTTTAAGCGTTCCGTGCGGACGCGGATATACTCCTCCGCCAGCGGGTGGGTGTTGATGCCCTCTTCATGCCAGCCTGCCAGCATTTTGGAAATATACTTATAATTTGCACGGCCATGCATGACGCAAAACTCGATCGCCATCACGATCACATCCGCCGGCAGGTCATAATCCTCCAGGAAAAAGACATACCCCTTCTGTTCCGTGGAGTTGAGCGGCCGGCCGAGAATCTGCTCTGCCGTCGTCAGCAAAAAATGTACTTCTTCCCGCTGGGCGCTCTGCGCAAAGTCGACTGCCCGCACCGCTTCCGGCCCCGCCGCAGGCAGCGCTGCTTTTTTCTTTTCTTCCTGCAGCTTTTTCACTTCCAAAAGCTGCTTTTGTACCTCTTCTTCCGAAAGGATCCCGCAGCTGCACCAGTAATGAACGGCTTCTTCCACCTCGCTAACCGGGACCGACAAGGTTTCCGCAATGCGGGGCGGATCAACCTTATTGGCCCGCAGAATGAACAGAATCACTTTTATGTAAATTCCGCTGACCCTGCCCAGGTGCTCGTCGATAATTTCCGACGGCACCGCTACAAAGCTCGGCAACTTATTGCCTGTTATCATTTTTCAATCCATTCCTTTCAGATCTGCCATCCCCAATGGCACAAAACAAGGGGCCATTTTACCCCTCTTCCCTTTTTCTCAGTATTCCATACACAATAGCCAGACATTCCCGCAGATGATACATCGGCGCAATGAGCGTCTGCGTCTTGCTCCCGCAGACTATTACCTTCTGATAGCCGATCTCCCTTGCAAGCCGTCTCGTCCGGCCCGCGTGAAAATCGCTGGTGATAATGCGGACCGAGAACCGGCCGATATCCGTCCCTGTTTCCGCCTGTATCAGCGCCTTACAGTTTTCCAGGTTCTGCAGGGTATTCAGAGACTTTCTCTCCGCCAGCAAACGGTCCTCAGGGACGCCGTTTTCCTTCATCCAATTGATCATCACATCCGCCTCGACAGCCGTTTCACGCGGCGTCTGGCCGCCGGAGAGGATGATCCTTTCGCCCTTATAGCGTTCCTTTGCCAGCTTCAGCCGTTCCCGCAGGGTTGAAGGCATCTGGTTCCCCTTTCGCAGCCCGCAGCCCAGCACAATCGTATAATCCGGGCAAGGCCTTTCCGTTCCGTTTTCCAGACGGTTTCCCGCCAGCACGATACATTCGACTATCGCCAACACCAAAATTCCGGCCATCGCCAGCAGCTGCAAAATCCATACCCAAAGCTGCTCCGGAAACGCACTGATCAGCGCTCCCAGCAGAATCATCCCCAGCCCGCCGCAAGCCGGGATGAGCGAAAAGCGCACCTTGCCCAGTTTTACATTGACTATAATGCAGTAAAGGAGCACCAAAGCGCCCGCAATCATCCAGATCATGCCCTCATCCCACATCTTTCGTTTTTTCAACTTTATTATACCACAAGGCGGTAATTTTCACAAGGAAACGGGAAACGAATTCCATTCCCGCGCAAAAATTCCCATCGACTGCAAGTCCGCCCTGCAATCAATGGGGAGCAATCCTATTACACATAGTCTAGCTTATGGATTTTCCAGCAACCGTCCTCTTTTGCCAATTCAATCTGATAGGTAATCAGCCCATCATCCGTATCAATCGTAAACAGGAGCTTTTCCGTCTCCCGCGACAGTATTTGAATCGTCTCAAAATCCATACCGTAACGAAGCGGGATATCAGCCTGTAGGATATACATACTCGTCTCTGTTTCCAAATACATCCGTGCAGCCAAATCCTCCAGCTGGGCATGATAATAATCCTCCGTCACAATTTCCAGGAAATCGTCTTGTATTTCTGCCATAGATGCGGGATAGCCGGTTACAGGGAAATACCAGTCCTCCCCGATTTCGGTTAATCCGTCCGCATCAACCTCTGTATCGGTAAAAACTTTTGCATTTTGTTTTGCAAATTCTGCGCACAGCTGTGTAATCTGTTCCCGTTCCGTCTCATTCGGCAAGTTTTCCTCCCCGGGATCGCTTTCAGAAACAGATACCGGCAAATCAGTAGTTTAGGATAAATCCTCAGCCGATTCTATAAATGAGTCTGCCGGTTCCGGCTCCGGCTCGGAAATAAAGCTACAGCCAAAAAAGAGGAACACAGGCAAACAGGCACAAAATAAAAGCTTCACGAATAAATCACATTTGCATTTTCCATCAAGAAACTTATTTTCCATACAATTCTCCTTTCCACATCCAATCAACTATATTATACATTTTTATTTAGGAAATATAAATACCATTATTAAAATTCAAAAATGTTTCCTATTGACATATACCCTTTCCTATCGTATAATACCAGTAAATGACATATGTCAAAAATAATCTGGAGGTGGTTTTGATGCCAAGGCCCTGCAAAAGGAGAAGAATCTGCGCGGAACCGTCCTGCGGCCGCTTCGGCCCGTTGGGCAAAGGGGATACAGAGGAAACGGTTGTAATGACCCTGGACGAATTTGAAACCATCCGGCTGATCGACCTAGAATGCATGAGCCAGCAGCAGTGCGCCGAGCAGATGAACGTTGCCCGCACGACTGTCCAGGCGATTTATAGCAGCGCCCGGCTGAAGCTGGCGCAATGTCTTGTAAACGAAAAAGAGCTGGAAATAAAAGGCGGAGACTATGAAGTATGCGGCGGCCGGCAGACAAGCTGCGGCTGTGCGGGACACTGCCGCTTTAACCGTTTGGATTGTCCGCAGGAACTGACCGTTCCCGAGCCTGTCCAGCCCTTTCATCTATCAGAGAGGAACCATACTATGAAAATCGCAGTTACCTATGAAAACGGCCTTGTCTTCCAGCACTTTGGCCACACCGAAGCCTTCAAAATCTACAACGTCGAAAACGGCGCCGTAAAATCCTCTGAGGTGGTCAGCGCCATCGGCATCGGCCACGGCGCCCTGGTCGGATTTTTGAAAATCCATGGAGTGGACGCGCTGATCTGCGGCGGCATCGGCGGCGGCGCAAGGACCGCCCTGGCCCAGGCCGGAATCGACCTCTACCCCGGCGCTTCGGGGAGCGCAGACAAATGTGTAAGTGCCCTACTCTCCGGGAATCTGGCGTTTGAGCCCGACACCGTATGCAGCCACCATCACCATGAGGAGGGCCATACCTGCGGGGAGCACTCCTATGGGGAGCATACCTGCGGGGGCCATCACGAATAAAACTGCTTTTGAAAAGCCTTCAGCGAATCTTCAATTGCGCAATCAATCAAAAATGACGGAGGATCAGTCGTGGATATTTCGTACGTGGAAAAATTAATACCTTCTAAACCCCCGAAAATAGGCACTTTAC
>CAYWRQ010000130.1:0-7001 GCA_964460915.1 uncultured Oscillospiraceae bacterium | reverse complement strand
ATTTAAGGCCGTAGCTGCGGGCTTCGGGAAAAAGCTTTCCCTTGTTCGTCCCTTAATCCGGAAACGGAGTGGTAAGATATAATAAAATGCACCTCTTACAAAAAATAAGCTTCTGTAAGAGATGCAAAAGTGTCCGCGTGCTGCGCACAAAGCACTGTAATTTAACTTTGATGTTTCATGCACCGCTGCATCCATCCGCCCTTGAAATAATAGAGGATGAAGATGATTGCCGTGACAACCCAGGAAACAGGGTAGCTGATGGCGAGCGTAAAGAGGTTGTGCCAGATGGGCAGCAGGACGAGGACCCACGATACCCGCAGCACACAGATGCCCAGCAGCGTAATGATCATCGGGATAAACGAATCCCCCGCCCCTTTGACTGCGCCGGAGAGCACCTCAATCGGCACATAGGTAAAGTAGAAGGTGACCATATAGACAATCATGTCCGAGCCGTACCGGATTACGTTCTGGTCCTGGGTGAAAAGGCCCAGGGCAAAATCACGCACAAGCAGGATAAAAACCGAAATCGCGATTGTCATACCCATCGCCATGCCCATGCCGACCCGCACGCATTTTTTTACCCGGTCGTATTTTCCCGCGCCGAAGTTCTGGCCGACAAAGGTCGTGACCGCGACACCAAAGGCGTTGATCGACATCCAAAAGAGCGAATCCACCTTGCCGATTGCTGTCCAGGCGGCGATAATGTCGGTGCCGAAGGAGTTGATACTGGACTGGATCAGGAGGTTGGAGACGGTGTACAGAGTCGACTGCAGCCCGACCGGCAGGCCGATCCGCAGCATTGAGCGCAGCAGTGCGAAGTCGATGCGCAGCCTGCGCAGGATAACCTTGTAGCACTCGGTTGTCTTCATCAGCGATGCGAAGGTCAGCAAAACACTGACAACCTGCGACAGCATCGTTGCGACGGCTACGCCTGCAACGCCCATATGCAGGACAACGACAAACAGTAAATCCAGCACGATATTGACCATACAGCAGACGATCAGGAAATACAGCGGGCGTTTGGAGTCGCCAATCGCGCGCATGATGGCGGAACCGATGTTATAAAGGATCGGAAAGGCGACGCCGGCAAAATAGATGCGCATATACACAAGGGCATAGTCCATGATGTCCGCCGGGACTGCAATGATCTGCAGGGCGGCTTTGGAGAAGATCAGCCCGACCACCATAAACAGGATGCTGGCGATAATCCCCAGCATGATCAGGGTATGTACGGCGCAGGAGGTTTCTTCCTTTTTACCGGCCCCGTAAAACTGCGAAATAATGACGCTGCCGCCGGAGGAAAGGCCGACAAAGAACCCGATCAGCAGGTTGATCAGCGTGCCTGTCGAACCGCCTACCGCCGCGAGGGCCTCTTTGCCGACAAAATTCCCGACGATAATGGCGTCGACCGTGTTGTACAGCTGCTGGAAAAAGGTCCCGAGCAGAATCGGGAAGAAAAACTTCAAGAGCTGTTTCCAAATAACGCCGTCGGTAATCCCGTTGCCGGCCGACGCGTTCATGGCGTTTTTCTGAACCATCGTACTCATTTTCTCTGTACTCTCCTACTATTTGGCGCACAAAAACCCCGGGCAGATGCATCGGGGTCTTTTTGTTTTATGACAAGATATCAGGCTGGCTGACAGCCGGAAAGGACGTTATACGTTAAACCGGAAGGTGACGATATCGCCGTCCTGCATCACATACTCTTTGCCTTCCAGACGGACAAGCCCCTTTTCACGGGCGGCCGCCATCGTCCCGCAGGCCATCAGGTCGTCAAAGGAGACGATTTCCGCACGGATAAAGCCTTTTTCAAAGTCGGTATGGATTTTACCGGCAGCCTTCGGAGCCTTGGTGCCGCGGGTGATCGTCCAGGCATGGACATCGTCCGGCCCGGCGGTCAGGAAGGAAATCAGGCCCAGCAGCGCGTACCCCTCGCGGATAATACGGGACAGGCCGCTCTCTTCCAGATGGAGGTCTGCAAGGAAATCCTTTTTATCCGCCTCATCCATATCGGCGAGATCTTCCTCGATTTTCGCGCAGATCGGCAGGACCTGGGCGTTTTCCTCCTCGGCCAGCTTTTGGACCTTCTGGTACTCGGGGTTGCTTTCGTATCCGCCCACAAAGTCATCCTCGCTCATGTTGGCGGCATAGATAACCGGCTTGTTGGACAGGAGCGGGGTGTCATGGAGCGAAGCGAGCTGATCATCGGTAAAGGGGAAGGAACGGGCAGATTTGCCCTCCTCCAGATGATCCCGCAGATCCTCGAGGAATTGAAGCTCCCCAGCCAGCTTTTTATCGGCGCGGACAGCCTTCTGCGTCTTCGCGATCCGGCGCTCCAACACCTCAATATCCGCCAGAATCAGCTCCAGGTTGATCGTCTCAATGTCGCGGAGGGCGTCGATGCTGCCCTCAACGTGGATGACGTCGGTGTCCTCAAAGCAGCGGACAACGTGGACGATTGCGTCTACGTCGCGGATGTTCTGCAAGAACTTGTTCCCGAGGCCCTCGCCTTTGGACGCGCCTTTGACAAGGCCCGCGATATCGACAAACTCCAGCACAGCCGGAGAGAATTTCTTGGGGTGATACATCTCGGCCAGCCGGTCCAGCCGCTTGTCCGGCACCGATACGACGCCGACATTGGGTTCGATCGTGCAGAAGGGATAGTTTGCGGACTCAGCCCCGGCATTGGTCAGCGCGTTAAACAGCGTGCTCTTTCCAACGTTGGGCAGTCCTACCATGCCTAGTTTCATGTTTATGATATTCCTTTCTTGGAGTTACGCCCGCTTTTGAAAAAGCGGGGTAAAACTTTTTTGTCTTTCTCTTCATCTGTCTGCAAAGAATCTTGCCCAGCCGCTCTGCGCGGCTGTCAACTCTTCGCTGCCAATTCAAACATATTAAATCTGTCAAAGAAATTATAGGTATACTCCAAATAGTATACTGCATATGATGGATGCCTATCCGCACATTTTTCAGCGCACTTTTTCTTTGCCAGAAACGGTAAATCCCATATTTTGGTACAGGCAAATTGCCCGCTGGTTCCATTCAGCAACGTGCAGGGTAATAGGATTTTGATTTTGTTCTCGAATATGGTGGATGGCCCAAAGCAGTAACTGCTTGCCGTATCCTTTTCCCTGGAACACCCGATTGACAAACAAATCGTCAATTTCATTTTCATAACAGGAAACAGCACCGATGATTATACGGTTTTGTATGAGGAGAAAAGTATTCTGCTCTCGCCCTTTCATTTGCGCAAAATCCTGATAAAAATGATAGGGCTTTACATCCAAAGATTTCCGCATATCGTAATAACAAGCATTGTAAAGTTCCTTGTATTCAGTAAAATAGCGTTCTTCAAAAGGAACACAGTTTATAGCAGGCTGATCTGCATACTCACGGCAAAAATACATTTCATATGCAATAATTTCGCAGCCCATAGTTACATCGATTCCGGTGCGGTGATGTTTAGGACAGTCAGCGCGTTTTTCAGCGTGATCCGCACGGCCATGCAGAGCGCAATTCTCGCCTGCATCAGCGATTCGTTCTCGCCGATTACCTTGCAGGCGTTGTAGAATTTATGGAACAGGGTCGCAAGATCGGTCGTATACCGGGTAACCCGCGCGGGGTCATAGGCCTTGGCTGCGTCTACCAGTTCGTTCGGGAACTGGGCAATCCGTCTGATCAGCTCGATTTCCTCCGGCATGGTCAGCAGGTTCAGGTCCTCGACCGTCACCGCTCTCGGCTTGATGCCTTCGGCATTGAGCTTGTTCATAATCGAGCAGATCCGCGCGTGGGCATACTGGACGTAATAAACGGGGTTGGAGCTGGTCTGCTCAACCGCCAGGTCGAGGTCAAAGTCGAACTGGGAGTTCGCCTCGCGCAGGTTGAAGAAAAATCTTGCCGCATCAATCGGGATATCGTCCAAAAGTGTAACCAGGGTAATCGCCTTGCCGGAACGCTTGGACAGCTTGACAACCTCGCCGCCCCGCACTAGTCTGACCATCTGCATCAGCACGACGTCCAGCCGGTCAGGGTCGACGCCCAGGGCCTGCAGCGCCGCTTTCAGCCGCGGCACATAGCCGTGGTGGTCGGAGCCCAGCACGTCAATCGCCTTGTCATAGCCGCGGGTGACCAGTTTGTTATAATGGTAGGCAATGTCCGGGACTACATAGGTGAAAAAGCCGTTGGAGCGCTTGAGGACAAAGTCTTTATCCGCACCGAAGTCGGTGGCCTTGAACCAGAGCGCGCCTTCGCTCTCGTAGGTATACCCTTTTTCGGTCAGCATCTCGACAACCTTTGCTGCCTCACCGCTTTCGTGGAGACTCGATTCCTTAAACCATCTGTCATACTTGATCCGGTACCGCAGCAGATCCCTTTCCAGGCCCTCGATGTTCAGCGGCAGCGCATAGGCAACCAGCGCCGCCCGTCTGTCCTCTTCGGAGCAGTCCTTGTACGCGTCTCCATGGATAGCGTAGAAGGCTTTTGCGTGGTCGATGATATCCTGGCCGTGGTAGCTGTCCTCCGGCATATAGCTGTCGTCGGGGCTGCCTTCCTCGCCGGCGCATACCTGCAGGTACCGCATCGACAGGGACAGACCGAATTTATTGATCTGGTTGCCGGCATCGTTGACATAAAACTCGCGGTTTACGGTATATCCCGCCCAGTCGAGCACAGAAGCCAGCGTATCTCCGATGGCGCCGCCGCGGGCGTTGCCGATATGCATCGGCCCGGTGGGGTTTGCGGAGACAAACTCAACGAGCATCTTCTTGCCTGCACCGAAGGCCGTCCGGCCATAGCCGTCCCCTTCCCGCAGGACGTTTAAGACATCCTCCGAGAACCATTTCCGTCCGAGGAAAAAGTTGATAAAGCCGGGGCCTGCGACCTCGACGCGTTCAAAGCTCGTCCCGTCGAGGTTCATCGCCGCGACGATCGCGTCGGCTATCATCTTCGGGGATTTGCGGAAGACGCGGGCGGAAACCATCGCCACGTTGGTGGACAGGTCGCCGTGGGACACGTCGGCGGGAATTTCTACATTAAATTGAGGCGGTTCAGCCTCCGTCAGCGCACCGGAAGCAGCGGCTGCCTGTAAAGCGGCCTGCACCAAATCCCGGCACTCCTGTTTTACATCCAGAATGGGGTTTACCATCAAAGGTTCTCCTTTCCTCTTTGCCGTTGTACTGTAAGAGCGGAGCATCCGTCCTGCCCTTAGACCGGCCTAACTTCTATTGTCAGCTCATTTTCGCTGAGCAGGTTTGTATTCATATCCAGCGTATAATGCAGGTGGAAGGTGCCGCCTTCTTCGCCGAAATTATATTCCATATCGTTGGTATAAACGCCGATTTCCATCGTGCTTCCGTAGACATTGTAGCTGCCCAGCGTCCGCACGCCTTGCTGCATAATCAGATGGGAGGATGCATTTCCTTTACGGGTGAGCGTTACAATATCATTCTGATCATGATCCGCGACCTTAAGGGTCGTGACACAGCCTTCATATCCGGTCGTTTCCGTTTCATTGTAGCGGACAAACCAATGATTGCCGATCCGGTACATGATACCGTCGGTAAACAGTTCCGCCTCCATGGGCTCATCATCTTCTGCGGCGTTATAAATCCCGCGGATGGAGATGGAAACCGGGCGCTTGCGTTCCAATCCCTGATTATCCATGCAACTTTCCTCGCTTATCTTAATATTCAACATCCGCTTTTTCAAACGCCAGCATGATCAGCCGGTCGATCAGTTCGCCTATCGAAACGCCAGCCGCCGCCCAAAGCCTTGGGAAGATGCTGACCTCCGTATATCCGGGGACCGTATTGATCTGGTTCAGATAAACATGGCCGTCGTCTGTCAGGAAAAAGTCGATGGACGCCACGCCGGCACACTCCATGACCTCAAAAGCACGGATTGCAATCCGGCGGATATGGTCGGCCACTTCTTCCGACAGATCTGCCGGAATTTTGAGCTGCTGCGGCACGCTCTCATAAGGGGTCGCAGGGGTAAAGGTCCTATCCATGATGATCTCGCCGAGAGGGGATACCTCGATGTTGGAGTTATCGTTGCCCAGCAGGGCGCACTTAATCTGGCGCCCGCGGATGGATTCCTTGATCAGCACCTTATTGTCATGGACAAAGGCCATTTTTACGGCCCTTTCCAGTTCATCCGGCGCGGATGCGTGAAAAATGCCGCTGGCGGTATTGGCGTTGGCAGGCTTGACGTAGACCGGGAAACCGAAGCTGTATTGAATCTGAGCGATCAGGGACGGTATATCCAGCTTTTCTTCCCGTCGGACCGTAATATAGCGGGACATATGGATCCCCGCGGAGGTCAGCACCATATGGGCAAAGCCCTTGTCCATGCACAGCGCCGACGTACAGGCCCCCGATCCGACAAAGGGAATGCCGGATGCCTCCAAAATTCCCTGGATTTTGCCGTCCTCTCCCCGCTTGCCGTAGAGCACCGGGAAGACACAGTCCAGTGCAAGATAAGAGGCGCTGCCGTCATTTAACAGCTTATAGATACCGGTTTTGGAATCGTCGGTGCTGAAGATGCAGGTGCAGCAGTCGGGGTAGGCTTCCCACTGCCCGCTGCGGATACCGGCGGCGTCGCCGGGATAGTAAAGCATACGTCCTTTTCGGGTGATGCCGATGCAGACCGTCTCGTACTGGGGCGGCATATTCCGCAGCAGATACCATGCGGACATACAGGATATATCGTGTTCGGGAGAGGTTCCGCCAAACAAGATGGCAATGCGTTTTTTGGCCATAAAACGCCTTCCTTTCCGTGTGAAATGGAATGGATTTTGCGGTTCCGGGCGTCAAGCGCATAGAACCACATCATAATCTTAGTCTATCATACCACACTGCGGACAGAAATTCAATAGCCTTTGCACGGGGGCGCAAAAATCCCCTCCCAGTCACCCGGGAGGGGATTTTCCTAGCTATTCAGAGATAATCTTGCGATTATCAATTACAGCATAGCGCCGTCAGCGCCGACTTTGTAGCCATCGG
>CAYWRQ010000129.1:0-7057 GCA_964460915.1 uncultured Oscillospiraceae bacterium | reverse complement strand
ACGGGATCGGCTTTATTCCTCTGGATGAACTGATGGAAAGGGAAACGGCGTGACCGAGGTCACGCCGCAACCCCTTGAAAACTCAAGGTTTTCAAGATTTCACGCAAATACTGTTTTACGAAGTCCCAGCTTATGCACGGCTTCTTTTTTCGGATCTGCCCATATCCGCCCGTGCATACCCGGGCCGTGACAACCGCTCATCCGGTATCAAAAGGGTGCGGATGTCAGCAGTTCCCACAGCCGGTGCAGCACAAAGCTGAAACCAATCTTCCCGACGTCCCGTTCGGCTGTCAGCCGGGCCGTACACAGGGTCTTCCCGTCCAGCGTGAAGGCTGCTTCTCCCAGACTGTCTCCCGCTGCCACCGGCGCCGTAACCGACTCCGGGAGATGAAGCTCCATCTGCACTTCTCCCCCTTTCCCTTTCGGGATCAGGACGCTTTCCGGCATCTGCACAAGGGGAAGGACCGTTTCCTCCTGCCCGCCTACAACCGGAATCGGGACCAGGCTCCCTTCCGGAATCTCCGGCGTATAGTTTTCATAAGAAGCGAACCCGTAATCGAGCAGCGTCCGGCAGGCGGCAAACCGTTCCTTTGAGGTTGTGCTGCCCATCGACACGGCGATCAGCGACATCCCGTCCCTGGTCGCCGAAGCGGAAAGGCAGCTGCCCGCCCCGTCGGTCGTCCCGGTTTTCAGGCCGGTACAGCCGGAGTAGTACCGCACCAGCTTATTGGTATTGACCAGTCCCGTCTCGCCGCCCCGCAGGGAGTCCATCCAGATTGTCGTATAATCGGTTACACCCTCATGCCGCAGCAGCTCCGCCGACATAATCGCGATATCGCGGGCGGTAGAAAGATGGCCCTCCGCGTCCAGCCCGGTCGGGTTTTCAAAATGGGTGCCCTTCATCCCAAGCTCGGCTGCCCGCTCGTTCATAAGGGCTACGAAGGCGCTTTCGCTCCCCGACACCGTTTCCGCCAAGGCCATCGCGCAGTCATTGGCCGAGTTCACCGCACAGGCTTTGATGATGTCGGACAGGCTCATCTCCTCCCCCGGCTCCAGCCAAATCTGCGTGCCGCCCATCGACGCCGCGTATTCCGAGCAGGTCACCGTCTGGTCAAGCGACAGCGTCCCCGCCTCCAATGCCTCAAAGGTCAAAAGGAGGGTCATGATTTTGGTGATCGAAGCCGGCGGCATCTGTTCATCGGCGTTGTCCTCATAGAGGACATTTCCCGCCCCGTCTACCAGGATACAGCTTTTGGCCGGGATATCCAGCACTGTTTTTTCACCGGAACCAGCTGCTTCGGACGTTTCAGATGTCTCCGCCGTACCCTCCGCTCCCTCCGCCGAAACGGGGAATCCCGCCAAAAAGACACCCATCAGCACTGCCATCGCCCAGGCCGCCGCCCGTTTCCACCTGATCCTTCCGTGCGAATTTCCAACCCTTGCCGCCATACTCCTGCCGCCTTTCCGCGATCTCTTCCGCCTATGATTTTGGTAGTAGTATATGCAAAAAGGACAGGAATATGCAAAAAGCCTTCCCCAGGCAGCGCCCGGGAAAGGCATCGCTTCTGCTTATCAAATACGCAAACAAAAACGGAAAACAAATTCTGTCCAAACCTTCTGTTCGATGCGGCTTACGCTACGAGATACGCATGGATCGCATCGATGAATTTTTCGGGATGATCGCCGTGGACGCGCAGCTCAACGGGGCTGGAAAGGTCCAGGGTCATCATGCCCAACAGCGATTTGCAGTTAATCCGGTGGCAGCCGGTGACGATATCCACCGCGCCCTCAAAGCTGGAAGCGGCATTTACAAAATCACGGATCTCACCAAATGCGCTGAGCTTTACTTTACAGATTTTCATAACAATATCCTCCCTTTCGGTTGTACATTCGTGAACAGGTTCCCTTAAGCTACCATGTAGCTCTTGATGGCGTTATAGAACTTCTCCGGGTTGTCGCTGTGGACGTGAAGCTCCACAGGCTTGGACAGGTCCAGAGAGAACAGGCCCATCAGGGATTTGGCGTTGACCATATAGCGGCCGGAAACGGCGTCTACACGGTTCTCGCAGTTCGACGCTGCATTTACGAAATCACGGATATCGCTGATTGCGTTCAGTTTTACTTTGCAGATACTCATAACAATTATTCCTTTCATTACCCTAGTGTCAATGGAACCGGCGTTTGCTTTTGGGTTTTTCTTTTTGTTCCCGCAGCTTTTTCTGTATCATGCCGTCCATATGCTATGTTTGCAACTTTCCCTGCCGTCTTTCTATATGATGACGGCGTTTTTCTTTTGGTCAGATATCGCCCGTATGATAGAACAGGCCTATCCGGCTCTTATTTTACAACGCAGAAATCAATTTTCTGCAGCAGCTGTTCAACTTCGTCCGTATCGGCGATCAAATCGATCGGCCTGGTCAAATCCAGGCTGAAAATGCCCATCAGGGATTTCGCATCGATGGTATAGCGCCCGGAAACCAAATCCACATCATACGGGCATTCGGTCACCGCGTTGACAAAGTCTTTGACCTCGCTGATCGTTCTCAGCTGAATCGCGCATACTTTTTTCATCATGATCTCTCCTTCTGCAATTACGCAACCAAGTAGGCGTTGATCGCGTTGACAAACTTTTCAGGATGTTCGCCGTGAACACGCAGCTCAACGGGGTTGGAAAGGTCGAGGGTCATCATACCCAGGAGCGATTTGCAGTTGATTTTATGGGAGCCGGTGACAATGTCAACAGCGCTCTCAAAGTTGGATGCGGCATTTACAAAATCGAGGATCTCGCCAAAGGCGTTCAATTTTACTTTACAGGTTTTCATAGCAGTATTTCCTTTCATTACCTTGTGTCATTCGGGCCGGGCATTCGCTTTTCCTTTTTTTCTTTCTGCAGCGTTTTTCTATTGCCTCAGCCAATTTTTGTGTTTGCAACTTTCCCTGCCGTCCGAATATAGCGTACGGCGTTTTCAATGTCAAAGGGTCGTCGTGTGGATTTTGTCGGATGTAATCGTTTACAAGGCTTTTCCGGTAAAACGGCAACATTTCCCTGCCCCCGTTTCCCTTCAGTTGTCATGTAACCGTTTGACCAGACAAACTTATTTTACCACACAGAAATCGATCTTCCGGAGCAGCTCCTTGGTATCGTCGGAATCGGCGATCAGATCAATCGGCTTGGTCAGGTCCAGGCTGAAGATACCCATCAGCGACTTCGCGTCGATGGTGTAACGGCCAGAAACCAGGTCAACATCGTAAGGGCACTGGGTAACCGCATTGACGAATTCTTTGACTTCGCTGATGGTTCCAAGTTTAATTTCGCATACTTTCTTCATAAATATTTCTCCTTTTTGTTCTCAGTCTGACTGAGATTGACGTAAGTGGATTCTCTGTGGATAGTGTTCCCGCAGCAGCTTCTCTTTATACTGTCTGCCCACGATATCCGTTGTGTCTTTTGGGTTTTCTAAAGCCGAAACCCACTCGGCTCTCGCATTGTGCATGCTTCACACTTAAGCGACCTTGAATTTTGAAAGCTCGGTGAACAACGAATCGGTGTCATCGAAGTGAGCACAAAGCGTAATTGGTTTGGACAGGTCAAGACTGAAAATACCCATGATGGATTTTGCGTCGATTGCGTAACGACCGGATACCAATTCGACGTCATAGGTACAATCGCTGACCAGTGTTACCAGCTCTCTCACATCGTTCACTGTGTTCAGCATGATTTTGCAAGTTCGCATCTTTCGGTAATTCCTCCTTACCCGATTTATTTTGCAGCGAAAGGCCGAACCTTTTGATAGGCTGTGCGCACCGGCGACCCATTTGGGTTTCTTTTCCTCGCTACACCTGCATTATAGCAGGATCATTTTTGGAAGTCAACAGGGTATTGCCATTTTCTCTCTATTCCCTTATAATAGATAATGTAAAGATTTGGAATTAGTGAATTTTCACAATGAATGTGTGCAGCGATTCAACATATTGACCAAGCGTCATTTTTCCTGTTCACGGAAAATACACCTTAAATACGGAATATGCTATTTTTCACCCGAAAAACAGCTATGTTAAAAAAATAACGATCTATATCAGAAGGAGAAATTGAGATGCCGCGCATTGCCCTGACCACTGTTGGCTGCAAGGTCAACCAATATGAGACAGAAGTCCTGACGGAGCTTTTCAGGCAAAGGGGATTTGAAATTGTCCCCCCGGATGCCGAAGCTGACATTTATCTTTTAAATTCCTGCACGGTGACCGCCACCGGCGACCAGAAAACCAGGCAGCTTTTACGCCGCATGAAGAAAGGAAACCCGTCGGCGATCGCTGTATTAACCGGATGTTTTCCGCAGGCATTCCCTGAAGCCGCCGAAAAAATTCCCGAAGCGGACATCATCACCGGCGAACTGAACCGTTCCCGGATCCCGGAACTGGTCGAGCAGGCGATGAAAACCGGCGAGCGGATCATCGATATCCCCCAGCACCGGCGTGGCGAAGCCTTCGAGCCGATGCAGGTCACCGGCCTTGGCTCCCGCACCCGCGCCTACATTAAAATAGAAGACGGGTGCGAGCGGTACTGCTCCTACTGCATTATTCCAAAGGCCCGCGGTCCAATCCGTTCCAAGCCGATGGAGGATATCCGGAAGGAACTGATCGCCCTTTCGGAAAGGGGATACAAGGAAGTCGTCCTGGTCGGCATCAACCTTTCCTCCTACGGAAAAGAAACCGGCCTGCGGCTGATCGACGCGGTCAAGCTCGCCTGCACGATTCCCGGCATCAAGCGGGTGCGGCTGGGGAGCCTGGAGCCGGAGCTGCTCTCGGACGAGGATATCGCCGAGATGGCGCAGCTGCCGCAGTTCTGCCCGCAGTTTCATCTGGCGCTCCAAAGCGGCTGCGACAACACCCTGCGCAGCATGAACCGCCACTACGATACGGCGGAATACGCCCGGATTGTACGGGCCATCCGTTCTTCCTTTGAAATGCCCGCGATTACCACCGATATCATGGTCGGGTTCCCCGGCGAGAGCGAGGAGGACTTTGCGGCTTCGGTCGCCTTTGCAAAGGAAATCGGGTTTGCCCGCGTCCATGTCTTTTCCTACTCCAAGCGGGACGGCACACCTGCCGCCAAACGCCCCGAGCAGGTTCCCGAGCAGGCCAAATCCGCCCGCAGCAAAGCGATGATCGCCGCGACAAACGAAACCCGCGCCGCCTTCCTGGACAAAATGGTCGGGCGGACTGAAAAGGTGCTCATCGAAACAACCCATACGGCCCTGGGCTATGAAGGCTGCACCGCCAATTACACCCCCGTAATCGTAAATTGCGGGCCGGGATACTGCGGACGTATCGTACCTGTCAAAATTCTTTCGAGAATCGGCGAAAAATGTGTCGGACAGATGCTTGACCCGGCGCAGCTCTGACGGTATAATATAAGCGTACAGACGGTATAAGCGGAACCGACTCTTTCGGTTTTCCATGTTTATATTAAGGAAGGCGCACCGCTTTCCAATCCTGGTGAACCCCCGTTCATCACTCCTGCACCTTATTCTGACGCAAATATGGAAGGACTTGAAAAAATGGCTGTTTTCAGAATCTACGTCGAAAAGAAACCGGAATTTGCCGTTGAAGCAAATTCAGTTCGTCACGACATCTCCACCCTCGGCATCAAGGTAAAAAACGTCCGTCTCTTTAACCGCTATGACGTTGAAGGGATTGACCCGGAAACCTTTGAAACCGCATCCCGCACAGTTTTTTCGGAACCGGCGGTAGACACGATCTCCGACGAGCTTCCTGCCCTGACCGCCTCTCAGCGGCTGCTGGCTGTCGAATACCTGCCCGGCCAGTTTGACCAGCGGGCGGATTCCTGTGAGCAGTGCATCCAGATCATGACCCAGGGCGACCGTCCCCGTGTCCGGAATGCCCGCATCTACCTTTTTGACGGAGAAATCTCCGATGAAGAGTTTGAGACGATCAAAGGCACCCTCATCAACCCGGTCGAGGCAAGAGAGGCATCCCTTGAAAAGTTCGAGACTCTGATGGTCAGCTACGATATCCCCACCACCGTCAAAACTCTGGACGGCTTTATCGATCTGACGGACGAAGAACTGGCCGGCTTTATTGTCTCCTATGGCCTTGCCATGGACTTTGACGATATCAGCTTCTGCCAGCGGTATTTCCGCTATATCGAGCACCGCGACCCCACGATCACCGAAATTCGCCTGATCGACACCTACTGGTCAGACCACTGCCGCCATACGACCTTTGGCACTATCATCGACAGCGTTGAGATCGAAGACCCGGCAATAAGGGCCTCCTATGACCGCTATGTCGCCGCCAGGGAAGAACTCTACGCCGGCAAGAATAAGCCCATGACTCTGATGGATATCGCGGTGATCGGCGCAAAAAAGCTCAAAAAGGACGGCATCCTGACCGATCTGGACGAATCCGACGAGATCAACGCCTGCACCGTCAAGGTTACAGTCGATGTGGACGGCACCGACGAAAAGTGGCTGCTGCTGTTTAAAAACGAAACCCACAACCATCCGACCGAGATCGAGCCTTTCGGCGGCGCTGCCACCTGCCTTGGCGGCGCAATCCGCGACCCACTCTCCGGCAGAAGCTATGTCTACCAGGCAATGCGCGTCACCGGTGCTGCCGACCCGACCGTCCCGAGAAGTGCGACCCTGAAAGGAAAACTCCCTCAGAAGAAGATTGTCACCACCGCCGCCCGCGGCTATTCCTCCTACGGCAACCAGATCGGCCTTGCGACCGGCGAAGTCACTGAGATTTATCATCCCGGCTACGTTGCAAAGCGCATGGAAATCGGTGCGGTCGTCGGTGCAACCCCTGCCGGCAACGTCATCCGTAAAGTCCCCGATCCCGGCGATATCGTCATCCTGCTCGGCGGACGCACCGGACGCGACGGCTGCGGCGGCGCAACCGGCTCCTCCAAGTCCCATACCCTCCAGTCGCTGGAAACCTGCGGCGCAGAGGTCCAAAAGGGCAACCCGCCCATCGAACGGGAACTGGCAAGACTGTTCCGCAATCCGGAAGTCACCCGTATGATCCGCCGCTG
>CAYWRQ010000128.1:6496-7158 GCA_964460915.1 uncultured Oscillospiraceae bacterium | reverse complement strand
GGTTGTCATTTCCAAATACGGGTTCTTTGATGTGATTACGCGGGACAGCGTCTCGGTGGACGCCTCCCGTGTGGCGGCCAGCGTTGTCACCGGTATCGGATTTCTCGGCGCGGGCATTATCCTCAACCGCAAGACCAATATCAGCGGCGTTGCCACCTCCGCCGGGATCTGGGCGACCCTCGGCATCGGCATGGCCATCGGCGCGGGGATGTGGACGCTGGGGATCGGCACCTCGCTGATGCTGCTCATCATCCAGTATTTCCTGCACAAAAACCTGCGGATTTTCCGGGACAACAACATCGGCCACGTCCTGCTGCACATGAAAAAGGACGACAATGTCCGCGAACGGGTCACCAGCGCCCTCACCCATTTAAACATCCAGGTGGTAGCGACCCACTTAAATATCTACGATGACGACGTCATCGAAGCAAACCTTGACGTCGTGTTCCCGAAGGACTTTGACACCGAGAACATCATCACTCTGATGGCCAATTATCCCGAAATCGCATCGATTGATACCTAACCATTCCTCTCTTATAAAAGCCGGCAGCCTGTATGATTTCGCGACCATACAGGCTGCCGGCAATTTTTCGCCTTTTCCCTTGCTTTTCACTCCTAAGCATACACCCATCCGAAGACGCAACGGCCGCGCAGAGCGGCCG
>CAYWRQ010000128.1:0-6396 GCA_964460915.1 uncultured Oscillospiraceae bacterium | reverse complement strand
CCCAATGTTTCCCCCGCGCTGACGGAGAGGGGGACAAAAGTTTTCCGCCAGCCCTCCGGATGGAAGACAAACACCAACCCGAAGACGCAACGGCCGCGCAGAGCGGCCGCCCAATGTTTCCCCCGCGCTGACGGAGAGGGGGACAAAAGTTTTCCGCCAGCCCTTTTTCAAAAGGGCTGTGGAGTCCAGAGGCAAAGCCTTTGGGTTTGCAAAAAAGCCTACCCTCTGGCGGACGCACGATAGGCGGTCGGGGTTACGCCGTTTTCTACCCGCTTAAAGGCCCGGATCAGGGCCAGGGAGTTGGCGTATCCGACCCGGATCGCGATATCCCCGACTGTTTCATCGGTGGACTTCAGCAGGATTTTCGCTTCATCGACCCGGCGGCGGTGGATATAATCAGATACCGAGCAGCCGCTGCCGTCCTTTTTAAACGCACGGAGAAGGTAGGACTGGCTGACTCCGAAGTACTCGGCGATCATCGAGACCGACAGCTCCGGGTTCATGTAGTTTTCCTCGATGTACCGCGCAATCCGGACGCTGTAGGGATCCTCCTGCTGGGCGTCGTCCGGATGGCAGATCGCGTAAATCGCTTCCTCCGTCTCATGGATCGTCTCCTCCAGCACGTGAATATCATGCGCTTTCATCAGCCGGGAGGAAAGGCTTTGGAGCAAGGCGCCCTGCTCCTTGGTCTGGCGGGCGGTGAGCAGGCTGCTGACCAGCAGGTCGACCAGCATCAGCGTCTGCGCCCGCATCGAGGAGAAGGAGTGCTCCAACTGGAAAATCCCTTCCCGGCTCAGCTCCTTGTACAGCCGGTCGGCCTCAGCAAAGTCCCCCGACGCCGTTGCGGCCACATATTGGCGGCGGCGGAGGTTGACCGCCGAAAAGTCCGGCTCCGTCTCCGACTGCCAGGAACCGGCCAGCATCCTGCGGACAATGACCGGGTCGGTCATCCCGAACCCTTCGATCTGCTCCATCCCCCATTGGGCCGCTTCATAGGCGCTCCGGATCGACCCGGGGATCTGTTCGTCCGGATCGCCCGCCTTCCCAAATAGGTCGGTGACATAATAGGTCAAGAGCAGACCCAGCCGCTCCCGGATAAAAGTCTCCGCCTTGTGGCAGACACTGCACGCCGTTTCGACGTACTCCTCCGCCGCAAAGCTGTCCGGCACCGAAACCACCGCGTACAGCCGGTTTTCGCTGACGCAGATGTACCCGTCGAATTCCTCCCGAATCAGTTCTTCTGTAATCTGGATAATGACATAATGAGCCAGATCCTGCGTCTCCTCGTCCTGCTTGGCCTGCCCGTCGAAAAAGAGGTTGGAATAATCCCGGACCAGGATGCCGATCACCCCGAACCGCGTCCCGGAAAACTGCATATCATAGTCCCGGCAGGCCGCGCGGAAAGCGTCCCCGGAATACAGCGTCCCCTTCATGATCCGCACCAGCGAGGTCGAACGCAGCGATTTCTTTTGACGGTCGATCTCCCGCTCGTAATCCTGCTCCTTTTGGATCAGCTGGTTTAAACCGGCCTCTAACGCTTCAAACTCCCCCCCCTGGGGGGCTAATTCCTTGGTAGAATGCATCAGGTCCGAAAGCCGTTTGACCGGGGAATAATTCTGCCGGGTGAACATCGCCGCCATGCCAATCCCGACCAGCAAACAGATGATCAGATAGATCAGGTACCAGATCCGGATCTGCCCCAGCTTTTCCGCGTAAAAAGCAATCGAGGTCGCCGAAACCAGCTCCCAGCCCGCGACGGAGCTGAAAGCCGTGCTGATCACAAGAGATTCGCTTTGAATCGCGGCCTTTCGCTGGTTGTCAGAAAGGTATGGTTCCGTCTGGCGAATCAGCCCCGCCATCTGTTCCTCGTTCACATTGACCGGGGTCAGATATATATCGTTGTCCGCAACTGCCCAAACCACCGGCGAAATATCCGTTCCATTGGTTGTCAGGATGATACGGAACTTCAAAAGGTTCAGACGGCAGACAACCATTACGTCTGGCTGTTCGTATGCCGTACGGATACTCATGACCGTAAAAATCTGGCTGACCTGAGAAAAATCTCCGTCAGAAGCTGTCATCACAAGGTGAAAATCTCCCGACCCCATCGTCGCGTCGAGCAAATCCTCGTAAGAGACTCCCCAGGAGTTGGATACCTTCCAACGCACGAATTCATCATCCGCGAAAAAGCCGTCTGACGAAAGGCCAATCTCACTATTGGGAAAGAAAATACCGATATCACTGATATAATTGCTATAATTTATTTTGTCTATGATATCTTTTTTCAAATCAGCAATCTTGATTCGCTTGATCGGTGTCAGCGTATTCGTATACTGTAAAGAAACGACCTCATCCCGGGTAATCAACTCCTGGCTGACTGAACGCACATCGTTCAAGGTTCGATCTAAAGAAGCCGTCGTCTGCTCCAGCGCAATCTCGCAGACCTCCATTGCGTTTTCGTTGGCCAGGGTATAGGACTGGCGATAAAACAGCTGGCTGACCAGCAGCGGCACAATCAGTACAATCAGATAGGATATCATCCAGGAACGGGACAGCCGCCTGCGTTTCCCTACCTGCCAATTGGGCCTGGGGATCCGCTTGCGAATTTTGTCTATGCAATTTCGTATACTGTTCATTTATTTTTTTCACCTTTTATCCGGTTTACGCAACATACACATTATCATTATAGCAAATTTGTACAGATTTTGCAAGGGCAGTTTTTTGAACATCTTCCCTCCATGAAAAGTGTCAAAAAATGAAAATTCCCGCGCCCGTCTTTCTTTTTTCCGCCCGGTATGATATACTAAAAATATACAAAATCTGAAGAAGAAGGTCTTCCAATATGTATCAAATCAAAGTCGACCCGCATACCCATACGATTGCGTCCGGACACGCCTTTTCCACGATCGGCGAAAACGCGATGGAGGCCCGGGAAAAGGGGCTGGAGGGGATCGGCATGACCGATCATTTTGGCCCGATGGCAAACCCGATCGGCAATGACGGGCGGCCGAATTTAGGGCCGCTGTTCAACATCGCCGCCCTGCCGAAGGTTGTCCATGGCGTGCGGGTGCTGGCCGGATGCGAAATTGATATCGTCGATTTTAAAGGGACGCTCGCTTTCCATGATTTTATGATGCCCTTTGGGCCGGATAAAGAGCGCAGCGTTTCCCTCGGTGAAAGTATCCTCCGAAACCGCGATATCGCCATCGCGAGCCTGCATATGTTCCCCGGCTGCCGGGACGGGAGTGTCGTTCAGAACACCGAAATGTACCTCGGCGCCATCCGTAACCCCTACATCGATATCCTCGGCCATCCCTGCCGTCCGGGGGTGCCCTTCGACATGGACGAGATCGTCCGGGCGGCGAAGGAGGAGCACACCTTCCTTGAAATCAACGACCACACATTTGACACCCCTTCGGCCACCGAAAACTGCCGCAGGCTGGCGGAAAAATGCGCCGAGGAAGGCGTGTACATCGTCGTGTCCAGCGACGCCCACAGCGCCTGGTTCGTCGGCGAGTTTGGGCGGGCGGAGGCGATGCTCCGGGAAATCCATTTCCCGCAGGAGCTGATCGCCAACGAAAGCCTGGAGAAGATGGCGCGGCTCCGGAACCGGACATATTGAGGAGCGTAATCAAGCGGGTTCCCGCTGAAATAAAGAAAGGATGAATGTTTATGAGCAAATTCCCCAAAGGATTTTTGTGGGGCGGCGCGACGGCCGCGAACCAGTTCGAGGGCGCCTGGGACAAGGGCGGAAAGGGGATGTCCGTTTTCGACATTTCCACCGGCGGAACGGTGAATACCCGCAGGCGCTGGACCCCGGTCCTGGAGCCGGACACCGTCTACCCCAACCACGACGGCATCGATTTTTACCATCATTATAAGGAAGATATCGCCCTGTTCGCGGAGATGGGCTTCAACGTCTTCCGGATGTCGATCGCCTGGAGCCGGATTTTCCCCAAGGGCAACGAGGAGACCCCCAATGAGGAAGGGCTGAAGTTTTACGACAATGTGTTTGATGAGCTGCACAAATACGGCATCGAGCCGCTGGTCACCATCTACCACTTTGAGACGCCCCTGTACCTGGCGCAGCAGGGCGGCTGGCTGAAACGGGAGATGATCGACCACTACGAAAAGTTCGCGAAAACCGTCCTGACCCGCTACAAGGACAAGGTCAAATACTGGCTGACGATCAACGAGATCAATATGTTCATGACTCCCTTCGGCGGCGCCATGGCGGCGGGCATTTTCGACGGCTCCCCCTACACCGAGGAAATGCGCTATCAGGCGGAGCACAACCTCCTGGTTGCGTCGGCAAGAGCAGTCAAGCTCTGCCATGAAATTATCCCGGGCGCAAAGATCGGCTGCATGGTCGCCTACGGCCCCACCTACCCGATGACCGCCGACCCGGAGGACCAGCTGGCCGCGATCCAGTCGATGGAAATGGGCTGCTATCTGCCCTCCGACGTCCATGTCCGGGGCTATTACCCCGGCTATGCCCTGGCCTACTACAAAAACCACGGCCTGAACATCGTCATGACCGAGGAGGATCTTCAGACCCTGCGCGAGGGGACAGTCGACTTTTACTCCTTCTCCTACTATTCCACCCACTGCATCACCACCCACAAAAACGAGGAAGGCCGCGACGATATGGGCATGGACGCCGGCGTCAAGAACCCCTACCTGAAGGCCAACGACTGGGGCTGGCAGATCGACCCCGTCGGCCTGCGGATTGCGCTGCACACCCTGGCGGACCGGTACGGCGACCTGCCGCTGATGGTCGTCGAAAACGGTATCGGCGCGCTGGACACCGTTGAAGCGGACGGCTCGATCCACGACCCCTACCGCATCGATTATATGCGCCAGCACGTCATCGAGATGGGCAAGGCGATCGAGGAGGGCGTCAACCTCATGGGCTACACGATGTGGGGCTGCATCGACCTTGTTTCCGCCGGAACTGGCGAGATGCGGAAACGCTATGGGTTTATCTATGTCGATAAGCATGACGACGGAACCGGCACCATGGCGAGATCGAGGAAAGATTCATTCTATTGGTACCAGAAGGTTTGCAAAACGAACGGCGAAGATGTAGAGTAATTGGGCGCATCTGCCTTCCGATTTTTCAGACACTTTCGTATGTGACTGTAGGGAACGGTTTTGACCGTTCCGCCGTTTCGCAACATAGGCAATACAGAATGGAAACGGGTGCAGACCGGTAATTTGGCGGGAGGGGAAACCCCTCCCCTACAGATATTAACCGCCGCATCCTCCGTTTTACACCCATCCATAAACAACAAAATCCCGGTACGCCAACTTTACAGCGTATCGGGATTTTTTATCAATCAGGAAACAACCTTTTTCCCTTTCCATCCGCCGGCAACGAACCGCCAGACAAAGACGGCCGCGCGGAAAATCCAGTCAATCGTCATCGCAATCCAAACGCCCTGGACCCCAAGGCCGAACGTCTTGCCCAGCAGGAACGAAAAACCGATCCTGCAGGCCCACATCGACAGCATGGACACGATCATCGTAAACCGCGCGTCCCCCGCCGCCCGGAGAGCACAGGGTAGCGTAAAGGATGCGGGCCAGAAGATAATCCCCATCACCGAGTGGATGATCACCAGCTGCCGCGCAATCTCGGCCGTTTCTGCAGTCGTGTTGTAAAACCCGACCAGCACGCCGCAAAGGAGGATCATCACCGTATCCGCAATCAGCATCGCCGCGTAGGAAATCTTCATCAGCAGCATCGTGAACCGCTTGGTCTGCGCGTCGTCCCCGGCGCCGATGCACTGCCCGACCACCGTCACCATCGCCAGGCCGATAGCCGAAGACGGGACACATTCCAGCCCCGCCAGGGTGTTCGCGACCGCGTTGGCTGTGATGGCGTAGGTGCCGAAGGAGGAAATCAGGCTCGCGACCAGGATTTTGCCGACCTGGAACAGCCCGTTTTCGACCCCATTGGGGATGCCGATGCGGAGGATGCTGCGGATCATGTGGGGGTGCAGCTCAATTTTCAGGATGCCGTGGATGGAAAGCGGGTTATCCGGCTTTATGAGCAGCCAGACCATGTACACCGCCCCGACAATCCGCGAAAAGAGGGTTGCCAGCGCTGCGCCTGTAACGCCCATCCCGGCGCCGAAAATCAGAATCGCGTTGCCGATAATGTTCAGCCCGTTCATGACAAACGAGGTCAGCATCGAGATTTTTGAGTTGCCCATCGACCGGAACAGCGCCGCGCCCCCGTTGTAAACCGACAAAAACGGATAGGACAGCGCCGACAGGAAAAAGTATATCTGCGCATTGTGCATGACGTCGTCATCGATCTTCCCGAAAATCCCCCGGAGCAGCGGTTTCCGGAAGATCAAAGACAGCGCCGCAATGACCAGCGAGACCAGCAGC
>CAYWRQ010000127.1:0-7162 GCA_964460915.1 uncultured Oscillospiraceae bacterium | reverse complement strand
GCAGGGGACTGAAAATCCCCGTGTCGTTGGTTCGATTCCGACCGGAGGCACCATATGCGGATTTAGCTCATCTGGTAGAGCGCCACCTTGCCAAGGTGGAGGTAGCGAGTTCGAGCCTCGTAATCCGCTCCATTTAAAGCGCTGCTGAAATATCGGCAGTGCTTTTTATTTTTCCATTTTCCCATTTTTTACAATAATATCCTATATTTTTCATTGTCCGCAGATCTGTCCCGTGATAAGATAGAAGTACCGATTATCATTTATCTTCATTTTATCTATAGGAAAGGTGATTCTATGTACTATCTCGGCATTGATTCCGGCGGCACAAAGTCGGCTTTCTTGCTGGCTGATGAAAAAGGGCAGATTTATGCCCGTTATCGCGGAGAAGGCTGTACGGTTCTCTTCTCGCACAAGGACGGTATTCAAAGTATGGTGGAAAAGGGAGTCGGCGCAATCTGTAGTCTCGCCGGGATTTCACCGGACGATATTGCCTGCATAGGCCTGGGCATCAGCGGCTACGGCGAAGGCGAAGGCACAGAAACCGCACCTCTTGAGGCCTGCGAAGCGGTGCTCTCTCCCGGCCGGGCGGTCTGCCAGAGGGACACCTATGTCGGCTGGGCCGGTTCCCTTTTATTTGAGCCAGGCATCAACGTGATCGCAGGTACCGGCTCGATTGTATACGGTGTGGACGCCGGTGGCCATGACGCCCGCAGCGGCGGTTGGGGCTGCACGGGAGCCGGCTGCGACGAAGGTTCCTGCACATGGCATGGCCAGCGCCTTATACAGGAATGGACAAGACAGGCGGACGGCCGCAAGCCCCATACCAATCTATACACGATGTTCCGGAAGCATTTCCATATTAAAGGCGAGGACGAACATTTTATCAGCGCGCTGAACGACATAACCGGTCAAGCAAGCAATCTGCCGGAGCTTCAGCGCCTTTTGGCCCAAATATACGATACGGGCGACCCGGCTGCCGCGCAGATTTACGACGAGGGCGCAGAGCAGCTTTGGATGGGTATCCAGGCTGTAGCCCGCGCACTTGGCTTTGAAGGCACCTCATATCCGGTCTCTTATACCGGCGGATTGTTCAAATCCGGTGCCTGTGCGCTAGACCCGCTGCGCAAACGCATTGAAGCTGCGGGCGCACGTCTCTTAGAGCCGAAATTTGAACCGGACGTAGGCGCACTGATGATGGCGATCCGTCATAAAAACCCCGGCTTTGATCCCAAGGCCTTTGCCCTTTCCGAGTAAAAAATAAGGAGAATGATTATGGTAACCATGCTGGACTGCATTGCCCGCGTCCCCTCCCTGATCAATCAGATTCTGGAAAACGCGCCGGTAACCTTTCACGATGTTTTTACGAAATATGATCCCAGAGAGATCGACGAAATCTGCCTGATCGGCTCCGGTACCTCCCACAACAGCGCCGTCAGCGCCCGGTACCTGGCCGAAGCCGCTTCCGGCGTCCGGGTGACTCCGATGCTCCCGAACGAGTTCCTGTACAGCTTTACGGTGCGCAACCCGAAGGCCCTCTACGTCTTCATTTCCCAGACCGGCACCTCCACCGTTACAATGGAAGCCGTCCAATATGTAAATGCCCTGGGCTTCATGTCCGCCTGCGTCTCTGAAAAGCCGGATACGCCGATTGCAAGGGAAGCCGGGGCTTACATCGATATGGGCTGCGGATATGAGGAATACCCGATGCGGACAATCGGCTATTCCACATCCGTCCTGACCCTCCAGCTGCTCGGCATTGAACTGGGCCGCCGTACCGGACACATCAGCGAAGCGGACTATGAACAGTATATTGCGCAGGCAAAGGCCGCCGCCGCAAACATTCCCGATATCATTGCCCGCGCACAAAAATGGATGGACACCAGCCGCCGCAGGATCATGAAGTCCTCCTTCATCACCTTCACCGGCTCCGATGCCCTATACGGCGTCGCCATCGAGGGCGCGATCAAGGTTTGGGAGGCCCCGCAGTTCCCCAGTGCCGGGTATGAGCTGGACGAGGGGATGCACGGCCCCAACTTCGGCTATAATCATAACCACGCGGTCATTGTCCTCAACGGCGGCGGGCACGACATCGATAAATCTCTCCAGCTCGCCCGCTATATGAAAGATGTTTATCAAAACGGCTATGTATTCGGTGTAGGCGCAATTGATGAACATGACCTTGGCTTTGAACCGCAGGGCGGCCCGTTTGCCTGCCTGGAGTTTGCCGCCGCAGTGCAGGTCTTTATGTACCGTCTCGCCGTCGATGGCGGCCGCGACTTTATGGGCCCGCCAGAGCACGGGAAGATGGGTGAATATTTCCACTCCCACAGCGAAGAAAAGTAAACGCTCTTTCACTTGATCGACGATATACGTAAGAAAATCCCCCGCGGCCTTTACGCTCTGCCGCAGGGGAGTTCCGTCATCTCCTCGACCGCAGCGTCCGTTCCTGCAGCCAGATTTTCTCGTTCTCATGGCGGCTGGGGCGCCCCATCAGGTCCTGCACCGCCAACCGGATATCCTTCCCGTGGTGCAGCACCAGGTTCAGCTGCTCGACAATCGGCATCTCCACGCCCTTTTCCTGCGCCAGCTCCCAGGCCGTCTCCGCCACGATACAGCCTTCTACCGTCATGCCGACCCGCTGAATCGCTTCTTCCGGCGGAATCCCCTGGCCGATATACAGCCCAGTGCGGTAGTTGCGGGAATGAAGGCTGGTACAAGTGACAATCAGGTCCCCGATCCCCGTCAGCCCCGCAAACGTCGCCGGGTCCGCCCCCATCGCGACGCCCAGCCGGGCAATTTCCGCCAGTCCCCTGGTCATCAGGGCCGCTTTCGCGTTGTCACCCAGTCCCATACCGTCGCACATTCCGGCGCAGACCGCAATGATGTTTTTGAGCGCCCCGCCCAGCTGCGCACCCACAAGGTCGTCGCAGACGTATATCCGCAGCCGGTCACTGCTCAGGACATCCTGCACATATTCCGCGTTCCTGCGCTCCCTGCTGGCGGCGTCGATCGTCGTCGGGACGCCGCGGGCGATTTCCTCCGCATGGGACGGCCCGGACAGGATGACAACGGCGCGGTCGGGGATTTCCTCCTCAATGACCGTGCTGAGCATCTTATGGCTCCCCTTTTCAAGGCCCTTGGCCACGCTGGCGACAACCGTATCGCGGCTGAGAATCGCCCTTGCCCGAGCGGCCGTCTCCCGCACCGCGAAGGACGGGACCGCCAGTATCACAAGGTCTGCTCCCGCTCCCTCGTTTATATCCGTTGTCACCCGGATTCCGGAGCTGACCGGTACGCCCGGCAGCAGCTTTTTGTGCTCCCCGTCGCGGATAATCGCGTCTACCTCCAGCTGAAACAGCCCCCACAGCACGACCTCGTGCCCATATCGGAAACAAGTCGCCGCCAAGGATACCCCAAAGCCGCCTGTCCCAAGAATCGTAATTTTCGCCATAGTTTCCTCCTATTCTCCATCTGAAGGCAATGGATAACCAGTCATTTTATTTATAAAAATATTTTCCATTATCAAAACCCAAACTGCGATTTTACCCTGCATTATCATTTTCACCCCCAGCTTTCCTTTGGCGTCAAACACATAAGCCTGTTTTATTTACTATACCATACTTCCCTATCAAACACAAGAATTGGAGCCTTTTCAATAGACAAAAACCCGTATCCACCTCAAGGGCAGA
Organism: uncultured Oscillospiraceae bacterium; assembly: GCA_964460915.1. Classification (GTDB taxonomy): domain Bacteria; phylum Bacillota; class Clostridia; order Oscillospirales; family Ruminococcaceae; genus Faecivivens. The sequence continues at coordinate 3,473 of CAYWRQ010000127.1, read as the reverse complement.
TACGGGTTTATTCGTGCGTCGATTATTTCGTCTCGTCGTACTTGTCGTCTTCGTTGTTCCAGGAGTAGAGCTTACGCAGGTCTGCGCCGACGCTCTCCAGCTGATGCTCGGCAGCTTTTGCACGGGCAGCGAGGAAATGCGCCCGTCCGCCGGACTTGTTCTCGGAAATCCACTTAGACGCGAAGGTGCCGTCCTGGATCTCGGAGAGGACCTTCTTCATCTCAGCCTTGGTTTCGGGGGTGATCAGCCGCTTGCCGGTCTCGTAGTCGCCGAACTCAGCAGTATCGGAGATCGAGTAACGCATCTTGGAGAAGCCGCCGTTGTAGATCAGGTCGACAATCAGCTTCATCTCATGGATGCACTCAAAGTAAGCGTTTTCGGGAGCGTAGCCAGCTTCCACCAGCGTCTCAAAGCCAGCCTGCATCAGAGCGGTAACGCCGCCGCAGAGGACGCACTGTTCGCCGAACAGGTCAGTCTCGGTCTCAATGCGGAAGGTCGTTTCCAGAACGCCTGCTCTGGCGCCGCCGATACCGGCAGCATAAGCCAGGCCGTTGTCCAGCGCATGGCCGGTATAATCCTGATGGATTGCGATCAGGTCCGGAACGCCGTGGCCTTCAACGTACTCGGAACGGACGGTATGACCAGGGCCTTTGGGCGCGATCATGATTACGTCAACGTTTGCGGGCGGGACGATCTGTTTGAAGTGGATGTTGAAGCCGTGGGCAAAAGCCAAGGTCTTGCCTTCGGTCAGGTAAGGCGCGATCTCGGTCTTGTAGACATCTGCCTGCTTCTCGTCGGGGATCAGGACCATGATGATGTCAGCGGCCTTCGTAGCCTCTGCAACGGTCATAACGGTCAGGCCGGCCTTTTTTGCCTTCTCAGCGGACTTGGAGCCTTCGTACAGGCCGACAATGACGTCGACGCCGGAATCGCGCAGGTTCAGCGCATGGGCATGGCCCTGAGAGCCGTAGCCGATGATCGCAACTTTTTTGCCGTCGAGGGCATGGATGTCGCAGTCCTTCTGATAGTAGATTTTTACTGCCATTGGATTTTTCCTCCTAAATCAAATTGTCTGTAAACGTATAGGAATCTATGGGCCAAGCCGGAAATTCCGGCAGAGCTTTTAAGGGGTGAGCTGCTCACTGCCCTTTTCCAGGGCGATCGAGCCGGTGCGGATGACCTGTTTCAACCCGTACGGGCGGACAATGTCCAATAGGTTTTCCAGCCGCTCGGTTGTGTTGCAGCATTCAATCGTCATCGAATTGCGGGTCATATCCGCGATTTTGGCGCCGTACATATCCGCCAGCTCTTTGATTTCCTGACGGGTCTGGCCGGTGGCGTTGACCTTGATCATCATCAGTTCCCGGGAAATAATCTCATCGGGCGTGAAGACCTTGAGCTTGATGACGTCGATCAGCTTGTTCAGCTGCTTTGCAATCTGCTCGACGGCATTTTCCTTGTCGTCGACCACAATCGTAATGCAGGAGACAGCCGGATCGGCGGTCGTCCCGACAGCCAGGCTGTCGATATTAAAGCCGCGGCGGGCAAACAGGCCGGAAATACGGGACAGGACGCCGGCATGGTTTTCGACCAAAACGGAAAGCGTATGCTTCATACAATACTACCTCCCATCAAAGCGTCGGTTCCAGCGGATCGACGATAACCTCCAATAGGAAAGGCCCGTCCGAATGGATCAGGCTGTCGACCGCCAGGTCAATCTGTTCATTTAAATGGATCCGGGCCGACGGGATGCCGTAGGCCTCCGCCAGCTTCGCAAAATCCGGGCTGCCGTCCAGGAAAACGGCCATCAGGTTGTTGTCCCAGGCGACCCGCTGGTGTTCCCGCACCATCCCCAGACGGTTGTTGGTAAATACAACGGTCTTGACCGGGATATTATGCTGGCACTCGGTTGCCAGCTCCATAAAGCACATCTGGAAGGAACCGTCCCCGCAGATCGAGATCGTCTCTCGTTCGGGGCAGGCTGCCTTTGCGCCGATGGCACAGGGGAGGGAGTACCCCATCGTACCCATGCCGCCGGAGGTCAAAAACCGGCCGTGCACAACGGAAAACTCGTTTGCTGCCCACATCTGGTTCTGGCCGACGTCTGCGACCACAATCGCATCGTTGGGCAGCTTTTCGTAAAGCTCATGCATAAACAGCTTCGGATTGACATAATTTTTGCGGTCGCCGTGATCGGGGCGCATCGCGCGCTTCCGCTCCATTAGCGTGTCGACCCATTCCTTCCACCGGCTGTTGTCGACCTTAACCCCTTCTTTGGTCCCGGCCTCGCACGCAACCTCGGTCAGCTGGCCGAGAATGGCGTTGATATCGCCAACCACCGGGATATCCACGCCGATATTCTTTCCAATCTCCGCCGGGTCGATATCCATGTGGATGATCGTCTTGTGGCGGGACAGGGTATCGGGGTTCGGGATCGTACGGTCGGCCACACGCGCGCCGCATAGGATCAGCACATCCGCCTGGTTCACCGCATAGTTTGCCGCAAGGACGCCATGCATCCCGATCATCCCCATCCGCAGCGGATCGTCCGCCTGGAGAGCGCCAATCCCCATCAGGGTATTGACCACCGGGATACCTGTTTTGTGGGCAAAGCCGCGCAGCGCTTCCTCGGCGCCGCTGATAAAAATTCCGCCGCCGGCCACAATCAGCGGGCGCTCTGCACGGGCAATTGCCGCAGCCGCCTTGTTGATCTGGCCGATATGGCCCTTAAAGCTGGGCCGGTAGGAACGGATGGAAACCTTCTCCGGGTACTCAAAATCAATTTCCATCTTTTGGACATCCATCGGGATATCGATCAGGACAGGCCCGGGACGCCCGGAACCGGCGATATAAAACGCCTCTTTAAATATCCGGCCGATGTTTTTCGGATCCTTAACCAGGTAGCTGTGCTTGATAAAGGCTTCCACCGAACCGGTAATGTCTACTTCCTGAAACACGTCGCTGCCAAGAAGCGACGAGACAACCTGTCCGGTGATAATCACCATTGGGATGGAGTCCATATACGCAGTCGAAATCCCGGTAATCAGGTTGGTTGCGCCGGGGCCGGACGTTACTACGCAGACGGCCGGTTTGCCGGTCATGCGCGCATATCCGTTGGCGGCGTGCCCCGCGTTCTGTTCGGTACGGACCAGAACATGACGGATACTGGAGCGGGACAGAGCGTCGTAAAACGGGCAGATCGTAGCGCCCGGATAACCGAAGATCGTTTCCACGCCTTCAGCTTCCAGACAGCGGACCATCGCTTCACTGACGGTTGTTACCATGGGCAGCACCTCCTTGTATGATAAGTGATAAACTTGTATGATGTGTACCGGTTTTAAAATACCCCTTTTTAATGGGGTATAAATCTTATTATAGAAGCAGAGACGGCCTTTGTCAAGGGGGTACGGCCTTTTTTCCACGGCAACAGCATTTACTTTTTAGAGCGGGTGTGGTATTATGTCAACCGAGGT
>CAYWRQ010000126.1:0-7178 GCA_964460915.1 uncultured Oscillospiraceae bacterium | reverse complement strand
TAACTCCGCTCTTGATCGTATCCTTTCTTCTCAAAAGTAAATGCTGTTGCCGTGGACGGTAAACGCGCAAAAGGCAGCCGCCGTCCCAGATTTACCGCTTCCCTTTTATCTCCTGCCTGTCCCGCATCAGGTCTTTCGCCTGTACCAGCGGATGATGGTACCGTTTGCGCTTTTCCGGCAGGCAAAGCCTTTTGGAAATCACCGTCCCGAGCTGCTCATAGGCCGGCGGCGTCTTAAACTGAACCGCTTTCATCGGGCAGTAGGCAACGCAGGCCACGCAGCCATGGCAGCGATGGTTCCAGACCGGCTTTCCGCTCTCGATGGCAATATTCCGCGTGGGGCAGACCTTTGCGCAGACTGCGCATCCTATGCACCTCTGATCGACATAAAATCCCTTGTCGTATTCCCGCTCTACCTGCATATAGGGTGTCATCAGCTTCGGATACAGTTTCCTGGTAAGGGGTGACATCTGCGGATATGCCCGGCTTTTCCGCTCGGAAAGATCCCGCACAATTTTCCGGATGCCCTTTTCCATACGGGGGAACATGATTTTTTCCGGCGGGAAGGGCGGATAGGCGGTACACTGGCTCGCGACACAGCGCAGGGCATACCCGTACCGGAGGTGCACCCCTTTTTCAGAGAGTAGCTTTTCCATCGTTTCAAAGCATCTCCCATGGATCGCAATATAGGTAGCCACCATAAAGATATAGGCGTCCGAATTGATCGTCAGCTTCTGTACAAAATCCCGCATGGCCTCCGGCATATCCCATTCATAAACCGGGCATACAAAGCCGATTACATCCGCATCCCCGGCGGATACGATTTCCGGCGCGCACCGGACAGAGATGATCTCTGCCCCTCCGATCCCCTTTGCAATCTGCATCGCGGCGTGCAGGCTGTTCCCCGTGCCGCTGAAGCAATAGATCACGCACTTGTCCTTCCCCGAAGGCTTACCTTCAGCCGGCTGCATCCCATTATTCTGCATCCTGTTCCCTCCCCGGCGGTCTGTTTGGCTGTTTTTATTATAACATAGGCGCCCGCTCATCACAACCTCTTTTTCTCCCATGGGCGGCTTTTGCGGGCGGGACGAACATTTTGGTTTCAATCTTTTCCAATTTTGTAAAGATAATTTGCAAAAAATCTATTTACTTTTTCTTCCAAAAAAGGTATGATAAGAATATCGGAAAAAGGGAAGGGTGCATTATGGAATATCTGCTGCAAAAAGGCCCGTTGACAATCCGCCGCGCTGAGCGGAGCGACGTGCCCGTGATTACACAGCTGATCAGGGGGCTGGCCGAATATGAGCATATGCCGGAATGTTGTTTTGTGACCGATGCGCTGTTGGAGGCGTCTATTTTTGACCGCGGGGAGGCAAAGGTCCTGATTGCGGAATATAACGGAAAACCGGCTGGTTTTTCGCTTTATTTTTATAACTACTCCACCTGGCTGGCAAGGAAAGGCCTTTATCTCGAAGACCTGTTTGTCCGGCCGGAAATGCGGGGGAAGGGGATCGGCAAATGCCTTTTGCAGACCCTGGCCCGAATCGCCGTCGAAGAAGGCTGCGGGCGGTTTGAATGGAGCTGTCTGGACTGGAACGAGCCGTCCATCGCCTTTTATAAGTGCATGGGCGCCGAGCCGATGTCCGACTGGACGATGTATCGCGTGACCGGCGACGCCTTAACCAAGCTTGCAGGAGAAGAATAAGGTTTATCAGCCTGCATACACAGGCTTTTAGATAATCATTTAGAAAAGGAGAACAAATCCTATGAAAATGAAGCTGTACAAGACCCTTTGGGAAAACGAGGCCCTTGCGCAGGCGGAGGAGGAACTGGTCCTGACCGAGGAATCCGCAGAACCCCGTGCCGTTGAAATGCAGGTTTTAAACGTTTACCCGCAGGTTGCCTATCAGACGATTACAGGCTTTGGCGGCGCAATGACCGAAGCCGCCGGTTACGCTCTTTCGAAGCTGTCCGCCGAAGACCGCAAGGACGCAATTGACGCCTATTTCGGCGAAGGCGGGAACGGTGCGACCGTCATCCGTACCCATATCGACAGCTGCGACTTCTCGGTCGACATGTACCAGGCTGTCGCGGACGTTATGGCCGACCCCGACCTGGCTACCTTCACCCTGGACCGTGACCGCAAGTACATCATCCCCGCAATCAAAGACGCGATCGCCGCTTCTAAAAAGCCGCTGTCCGTCCTGCTCTCGCCCTGGTCTCCTCCCGCCGAGTGGAAATATCCTTCCCAGATGCTCAAGAATATGGGCAAGCCGGAGGATCTCCGCAGGATGTTCCCGCCCGAACTGTCCGACACCGAAATCGCCGCAGCGAACCCGATCGTCGCGCAGATCATCAAAGCCCTTGAAAATCCCACCGATGGCAGCACCCGCTGCTTCGGCGGCCACTTAAAGCCCGAATTTTACCCCAGCTGGGCCAAATATATGACCAAATACATCCAGGGCTATCTGGACGAGGGCATCCCGGTCAAATGGGTTTCCGTCCAGAACGAAGCCATGGCCGCTACGCCCTGGGATTCTTGCCAGTGGACTGCCGAGGAGGAAAAGGTCTTCCTGCGCGACCACCTCTACCCCGAGATGGAAAAAGCCGGCCTCACCGACAAGGTCAAAATCTATATCTGGGACCACAACAAAGAGCGCGTCTTTGAGCGCGCGTCCGATACCATCGACGAAGTAACCGATCCGATGATCGGCGGCGTTGCGTTCCATTGGTACAGCGGCGACCACTTCGACGCCGTTCAGATGACCCACGATGCCTTCCCCGGCAAGAAGCTGATGTTCTCTGAAGGGTGTGTGGAATTCTCCAACAGCGGCAATCAGACCGAGGTCAACTTCGGCCAGCGCTATGCCCATGATATGATCGGCAACCTGAACGCCGGTATGGACACCTTCATCGACTGGAATATGTATCTGGACGAGATCGGCGGCCCGAACCATGTAGGCAACTACTGCGGCGCTCCCATCATGCTCGACGGCAAGGGCAGCTATGAAAAGCACGTTTCCTACTACTATATTGGCCATTTCTCCCGCTACATCCAGCCGGGCGCCGTCCGCATCGGCCACAGCCAGTATACCGACAAGCTGGAAGCGACCGCTGTCCGCAATCCCGACGGTTCGATTGCGGTCGTCATGCTCAACCGTTCCCAGGAAGAACTGAAGGTCAATCTCCGCATCTGCGGAAAGCTTGGCCGCATGATCCTCGCGCCCAACTCCATTGCAACCGGTATCATCACCGAATAAACTATCCCTTGTTTGACAAAAAACGCCCTGAATCTTTCACCGGAAGGATTCAGGGCGTTTTCTGCTGCCTTTTACCGTTTGTAGGGGTCGATGACCACATCGACCCGCCATCTCTACCAAAACCCGCTCTCTCTCTGCAAAATTCAATCACAGTCCTTTTTATAACCCGCGGGCCGATGGAGGTCATCGGCCCCACCATTTTATCCCTATCCGCTCAAATACCCATATAAACAAAAACTCCAAAACCCTCTCCTGCCGCCGGAAGGCAGCGCGGAAAGGGTTTTAGAGCCTATTTATGGAGTGTGGTCTGGTAAAAGTCAGGGGGACATAAGCCCCGGGTATTATAACAGCCTGACTGTACGAACAGGCCGGTATAATCTTGTTGAAAGGAAAGAATCTTTTATACTCTCCGTCCCCGCAGGACACCGGGAGAAACAGCGGCGGCCTGCGGGGCATCCGGAAAGTACCGTCTTAAATCAGAATCTGCGTATATTGCGGGATTATTTTACCCATACACCGTTGGCGTCAACCTTGAAGCCGTCCGGGGTCGTGGTGTTTGCCAGCATCTGGCCCAAAGAGTTGGAGCTCTTCGAGAAGTAGTACCACTTGCCGCCCACCTGGCACCAGCCGGTGACCATCTTACCGGAGGAAGCCATGTAGTACCAGTTGCCGTCTACCTTCTTCCAGCCGGTAACCATTGCGTTGTCGCCGCCGAAGTAGTACCACTGGCCCTCAATCTTGGCCCAGCCGTACGCTGCGCCGCAGTTGGCGTTCAGGTAGTACCACTTGCCGTTTTCCTTCAGCCATTCGGACTGCTTCGCGGTACCGTCCTCATCGAAGAAGTACCAGACAGAGCCGATCTTGTGCCAGCCGTCGTTCAGGTAGCCCTTTTCGGTGCCGTACTGCCAATCCCCGGCGGAGTTCTTGCTCCAGCCCTGGACGACCGAGGAGAACTCGATTGCGGCCTCGATGCCCTCGATGGCTGCCTGGATATCCGAAACAACCATCTGGTCCTTATCGCCGACAGCGGTCGTGTAGTTTTTGTTGACCGACTGGTAGGTCTTGGAGGTGCTGTAGCTGCCCGCGTACAGGTCAGAGAGGTCCTGTGCCGCGGCAATCGCCTTATTCAGGGCGGTAACCTGTGCGGCATTATAGTCGTCGCTGTCCTTAATTGCCTTGACGGCGTCGCTGCCCTTCTTGATGGCTGCGCTGAGTTCTTTGATCATGTTCTTGGTGACCGTGACCTGGACACCCTGATAGGTCAGCGCGTCTCCAGCGGTCTTCACGATCTCGGTCGCAACCCAGTTCTGGGCGGCGCCTTCCGCTGCGTTTTCAGCGAAGTCGTATGCCTTCTCGTAGTTTGCGTAGTAAACGGCGTTGTAGTCCGATTCGATCTTATCTGCAAACTGATCCATCATCTCTTCCTTCGCCAGGACCTGGGAACCGGTGGGCGAGGTGGTAGCCTCCAGGCTGCCGGCCGCTTCGGTCAGGGCCTCATGGACCGCGTCGATCGCGCCCTGGTACTTGTTTGTCGCGTTCATCTTGACGGCCAGCTCATAGACGTTGTAGAACCACTGATATTCATCGGTGGTCGCGCCCTTCAGGTACTCGTCCGTACCGGAATTGCCGTTGAAAACCTCGTTAGCGTTGCCGCGCTGTGCGTAGTCGGACATCGGGTAGAGGGCGTAAGTGTTCTTCGCGTAGCTGTAGGCAAAGTTGTTCAGCTTGCCGTTGCCGGAGACAGAAGCGTCCAGCTGGTAGGTGGTGGGGATCCTATTGGCGTTGAAGTACAGGCCGTACAGGCTCTCGCTGAGCTCGCTCTTATCTACGGTTGTAGAGGTATACGGAACGGAAGTCAGCAGCTTGTACATGGCCTCCTCCGCAGCGCTGACCATGTTGACGGTCGTCGCTTCCTCATAAGCGTCTACCAGATCCTCGACCTTGTTGCTGTATTTCTTGTAGTCGGCAGCCTTCTTAAAGTCGTCCTCGCCAGCGGCCTGCAGGATATCAATCAGCAGCTCGCCCCATTCGGAGGATGCAACCTCATCGGAATTGATGTAGGTGCCGATGTATTTATCATACTGCTGCATCAGGTAAACCAGCTCGGAAGTGTTGACATTGTCGAAAGCCTCTTTGTTGTTCAGCGCATAGATATCAGACAGCAAGCCGGTGATGTTGTACAGGTCAACCTTGTTGGTGCTGACCAGAAGGCCGGTGTGGATATCATAGATCGGATCGTCATAGAAACGATCGGTGTAGTTCTTGACGAACTGCTCATAGGTTTCATGGTAGCCGTTGTCCGCGTTGATTGCCAGCTCATCCAGGAAATCAACCCATTCCTCGACTACCTCCCGGCGGACACCCTTGTTGTAAACGCCCAGGCCGGTTTCAGCCTCATACTCGCCCGCGCCGATCAGCCCGGCCAGCTTTTCGGTATCGCCCCCGCGCCATGCGTCGGCAATCGCGTCAGCGGAGCCCTTAAAGTAGCCGGCGTAGTAAAAGTCGTAGGCGTATACCGTCCCGGAGGGCTGGACACTGACATTCATCGGGTCGATTACGGTTGCGTCAAACTTCCACTCGCTATAGTCCGCACCGTTTACGGTCACGGAGTTTTCACCTTCTGTGATCGTCGTGTCAGAGGTTACAATGATGTTGTCCTTTTTGTAATCTGCAGCTGCCGGCAGTTTCTCAAACTCCTCCGGGGTTTTCTCGGAGGGGCTCCAGCCGCCGTCCTGGTTCCAGTAGTACTTGAGGTTATTGGCCGCAGCCGCAACAGCGTCGACCGCCTTTTCGAGCGTATCAAAGCCCTGGGAGCCGACCGCGTAAGTCTTTGCGTCGCCGCTGCCGGTGATTACGCTGATGCCGAGCTTATCTTTCAGCTGTTCCTCGCTCAGGTCTGCAACCTTTTCGCCGGTAGAGAGAGCAGTTTTATCTGCGCTCAGGTATACGTTGGAATCGGCCAGGTAGTAAAACCCGACATAGTTTTCCTGAACCTCGACCGTCTTCAGATACTCGGCCAGTTCCTCCTCGCTCATCGTACCATTGGTGGGGTTCAGCTTATCGAGGTAGGTTTTCTCGTTTGTGCTGGTTGTGCCGGTGACGACGATCGTCTGCGCAGGGTTTTTGTAGGAAACGAAAGCGTCGTTATCGTATTTGACGTGGGTGGAGTTTTCCGCAGAAGCGCTCATCGCTGCGCCGAATACGGAAAACGCGGTTGTTCCTGCCAATGCAAGAGCCAAAATTCTCTTCTTCATATGTGTTTCATCCTCCATATAGATAAATAAGACTTTCCGCGGCCATACGTTTTTCCTGTCCGATTCGTTACGCCTATCCGGTACGATCTGAGATCCAGGATTAAATTAAATGCCAGCCGCTTGGCATGGTTAGATTATAGCAGAGAATATTCATCTTGTAAATACGTCTTATGCAAAATCAGCATATTGATGAATATAAGTCTCATTAAGTTTTATCTTCATTGTTGATCTATACGAAGATATTTTTTCCAGGCAACAGATGCGCAGCTTTTTGATACTTATAGAAGTTATATAGCGGTTATTTTCGTGCAATATTGGTAAAAATCCATCAAAAATCCGCTTTTTTACTTATTCTACAGAAATATCCAATCGAAGGCGTTTTTCAGTCCGCAACCTTACTGAACATTCATTTTGTGTTCTTAATTTAGTTTTTATCTCCACAAATTGGCGAAAGACGGATTGCATAAATTATATCAAAATATTATTTCAAAAATATGGTAAAATTCTCCTTATATCTTGCTTTTTAAAATTATTTTAATTATAGATTTGCCCAATAAAAAACTGCCCGCTTTTAAACGGACAGTTTTCACGCCAATGATTGATTATCTTTGGGCAACACCGCACAAATGCCTGTTTGATAGCAAAAGGGAATCCCGACCGGAAAA
>CAYWRQ010000125.1:0-7181 GCA_964460915.1 uncultured Oscillospiraceae bacterium | reverse complement strand
GACAGATATGCTATACTGTCCCTAAACCTATGAAATAAAGGAAAGGATGTAACAATCATGAAACTAAAAAAGGTACTTGCAGCGGCGCTCTGTGTGCTGCTGGCACTTCTGTGCATGGCTGGCTGCGGCAAGAAGATCGGCATCCACCACGCGGAAATCACGGTCAAGGATTACGGTGTGATCAGCGTTGAACTGGACGGCACACTGCGCCCATCACCGTTCAGAATTTTATGGATCTGGCAAACGACGGGTTTTATGACAACCTGACCTTCCATCGGATTATCTCCGGCTTTATGATCCAAGGCGGGGATCCGAACCACGACGGCACTGGCGGCAGCGAAAACACGATCAAGGGCGAGTTCAAAAACAATGGTGTGGAAAACAAAATTTCCCATACCCGCGGGACGATTTCGATGGCGCGCAATATGATTTCCATGGACTCTGCTTCTTCTCAGTTTTTTATCATGCACGCCGACGCGCCCTCCCTTGACGGCGATTATGCCGCTTTCGGCCATGTAACCTCCGGCATGGAGATTGTTGACCAGATCTGTGAAGATGCAATCGTCGTAGACGGCAACGGCACCGTAGAATATGAAAACCAGCCCGTCATCGAATCCATCAAAATCATCGACTAAAGTTTTCGCCCAGCCTTTCCAGCCTTTTGAAAAAGGCTGGGCGAAAACTTTCCTGTCCGCCGCGGCCGTGTCTCCCGCGGGGTAACGCGTGAGACTGTTCGACAAGCTCACAGTCTTCGGACTTTTTTCCACGCGGGATGTCCGCAGGACATCGAGTCGCATCCTGCTGCGCAATCCGCTCGTTCGTTTAAGTTTGAAAATTGGCGAACGCGCCGGGTACATACAGGAATTCAGAACGGATTTCCCGTTTAAAATTGAAAAGAATGATCAAAGGGCTGATGTGGCTCTCGACAGTCTAACGGACGTACTGCTTTTGTACGTCCGTTTTTCTATATTCCGCTGGTACCTCCCGGCTGGTCTTTAATAGGCAGGCATCAAAGTTAGATATAACTAACTTTTTGTGCAATCGTTATAATATAGGTTAGCTATAACTAACTTTATGACGGCAAGTTGCTATTTTTCCGGAAAGCCCCTTGACTTTTCCCGAAAAAATGGATAATATATGAATGGTTAGCAGAAACTAACAAAAATAAGCGGCTGCTAACAGGCCGCAGCAGACAGGAAGGATGGTCATGATGCCCCTAACTTTTGCAGCAGTTGGTGAGGAAAATCTGATCCGAAAAATCAGCGGAAAGCCGGAAGTGAAAAAACATTTGGAAAATCTTGGCTTTGTAGTTGGAGGAACGGTGACTGTTGTTTCCACGATTGGCGGTAATCTGATCGTGAATGTCAAGGAATCCCGTGTTGCCGTTTCGAAAGAGATGGCGGCCCGCATCATGATTTGATAGAAAGGAATGGTAGTAGGTATGAAAACACTGGCACAGGTTCCCATCGGTGGTGACTGCGTAATCAAACGCTTGCATGGAGAAGGCGCGGTTAAACGCAGGATCATGGATATGGGACTGACCAAGGGCGTTGCGGTTCATATCCGCAAGGTGGCTCCCCTTGGCGATCCGATTGAGCTGACCGTAAGAGGATATGAGCTTTCCATCCGGAAAGCGGACGCGGCTATGGTCGAAGTTGAGTAATAGGCAGGAAAACCTGCTTATTTTTCAGCAGATGAGTTAGCTACCGATAACCGAAAGGAACGATACAGATGGAACTAAAAATTGCGCTTGCCGGTAACCCAAACTCCGGCAAAACCACACTGTTCAACGCATTGACCGGTTCCAACCAGTTTGTAGGCAACTGGCCGGGCGTTACAGTTGAGAAAAAAGAAGGAAAGCTGAAAAAACGGGATGGGGTCGTCATTACCGACCTTCCCGGTATCTACTCCCTCTCCCCGTATACGCTGGAGGAGGTTGTAGCCCGTAACTATCTGATTGACCAGCGCCCGGACGCGATTTTAAACATCGTGGACGGCTCCAACCTGGAACGCAACCTCTACCTGACGACCCAGCTTACCGAACTGGGAATTCCGGTCGTAGTCGCCATCAACATGATGGACGTCGTACGGAAAAACGGGGATAAAATCCAGATCGACCGCCTTTCTCAGCAGCTGAACTGCCCGGTTGTTGAAATCTCCGCCCTGAAGGGCGAGGGCGTTATGGAAGCCGCCGAAGCCGCGATCAAAGCTGCCCAAGGCCCGCATAACCCTCCTGCCCATTCTTTCTCCGGCTCGGTCGAGCACGTTCTGGCGCACATCGAAGAAGCGGCCGTACATAATATGCCGGAAGAACAACAGCGCTGGTATGCGATCAAGCTGTTCGAACGGGATGAAAAAGTGATCGAAAAGTTGGGTCTTCCGAAGGCCACGATGGATCATATCGAAGGGGATATTAAAGGCGTCGAGGAAGAACTGGGAGACGATTCCGAAAGCATCATCACCGGGGAGCGGTACGTCTACATTGCTTCGATCCTGAAAAGCTGCTACACCAAGAAGGGGGCCGGAAAGATTTCCACCTCCGATAAGATTGACCGGATTGTCACCAACCGTTTTGCGGCCCTGCCGATTTTCGTGGTCGTGATGTTTATTGTCTATTACATCTCGGTATCCACCGTCGGTACCTGGGCCACAGACTGGGCCAATGACGGCGTTTTTGGCGACGGCTGGCATCTGTTTGCCATCGGCAGCAGCTCTTACAGCGAAGCGGCGGACGATTTTGCTTACAACGACACGCTGGTGGGTGCCTTTGAAGAAGCCGCCGAGGAAGCAGGCGTGGCTCCTGAGGAAGCGGCCGACTTGACCGCGACAGCCGTTTTCTATGATGACGACGGGAATATTGCCGAAGAGGTTCCGGTCACCCTGGAGGATTACACCGCTGCCGCTGCAGTCGAAGAACCGGATCCTGCGGATTATGGGGTCTGGATTCCCGGTATCCCGGTGCTGATTGAAAATGGCCTCAATGCCATTCACTGCGCGGATTGGCTGCAGGATTTGATCCTGAACGGTATCGTGGCTGGTGTCGGCGCTGTTTTGGGCTTTGTACCGCAGATGCTGGTACTGTTCCTCTTGCTGGCGTTTTTGGAATCCTGCGGGTATATGGCCCGTATCGCGTTCGTTATGGACCGTATCTTCCGTAAATTCGGCCTTTCCGGCAAGTCCTTTATCCCGATGCTGATCGGCACCGGCTGCGGCGTTCCCGGCGTCATGGCCTCCCGTACGATTGAAAACGAGCGGGATCGCCGGATGACGATTATGACGACGACCTTTATCCCCTGCGGCGCAAAGCTGCCGATTATCGCGCTGATTGCGGGCGCCTTGTTCGGCGGGGCCTGGTGGGTTGCTCCCAGCGCGTACTTTGTCGGTATCGCGGCGATTGTCATATCCGGTATTATGCTGAAGAAGACGAAAATGTTTGCCGGGGATGTAGCGCCCTTCGTTATGGAACTGCCCGCCTATCATATGCCCACCATCGGAAACCTGCTACGCAGTATGTGGGAGCGTGCCTGGTCCTTCATTAAAAAAGCCGGTACGATTATCCTGCTCTCGACGATTATCCTCTGGTTCCTGTCCAGTTACGGATTTGCGGACGGCGGGTTCGGCGCAGTGGATATGGACAATAGTATTCTGGCTGCCATCGGCGGTGCGATTGCCTGGATCTTTGCGCCCCTTGGCTTTGGCAACTGGCAGGCGGCCGTCGGCGCGGTTACCGGCCTGATCGCGAAAGAGAATGTAGTCGGTACCTTTGGCGTCCTGCTCGGCGGCATGGACGAGGTCGCCGAAAACGGCTGGGAAATCTGGGAACAGATGCGTGTTGTCTTCACGCCTCTCGCCGGTTATTCTTACCTGATATTCAACCTCCTTTGCGCTCCCTGCTTTGCGGCGATTGGCGCGATCAAGCGTGAGATGAACAGCGCAAAGTGGACCTGGTTTGCCATCGGCTATCAGTGCGGCTTTGCTTACGCGATTTCGCTGATTGTCTATCAGATTGGCTCCCTCTTTACCGGCAGCGGCAATATCTTCGGCGCAATCGTCGCCTTTGTCCTGGTGGCGCTGATCGTATATATGCTGGTTCGCCCGGAAAAAAGTGCGGCTCACGGGGGCAAGGCGGCTGTGAAATCCTGATCCGGCCTGCCCGCCATGACAACAGATAGGAGGATGCGATATGCTGCAGATGTTACTTGCAAATTTAGGGACAATACTTGTTGCGCTGGCCGTGCTCCTGGTCGTTGTCCTGGTGATCCGGAGCCTGCGCAAGGAAAAAAAGCAGGGCGGCGGCTGCACGGGAAACTGTGCGGGCTGCTCCGGCTGCGCTCATCAGATTGGCACAAAAGGAACGGGAAAGTAAACGCTTAACCGTGCATAGATGGAGAGAAATCGGGTTTTCCGGTTTCTCTCTATTTTTTTCCGAAGATTTCATCATGGCTTGTCATCCGAATCAAAGTGCATTATAATGAAAGCAAAGCACGATAGGAGGTATATCGGATGAAGTACAGAAACCTTGGAAACACCGGCCTGAAGGTCAGTGAAATCGGCCTCGGCGGGGAGTGGCTGGAACGGCATAATACGCAGGAGGTAAAGGAAATCATTTCCTGCTGTGAAGAAAACGGGATCAATATTCTGGACTGCTGGATGTCGGAGCCGCAGGTGCGCTCGAATATCGGCGCCGCCATCGCGGGACACCGGGAAAAATGGATCATACAGGGACATATCGGTTCTACCTGGCAAAACGGCCAGTATGTCCGCAGTCGTGACTTAAGCAAGGTCAAACCGGCCTTTGAGGATCTTCTGACCCGGATGCAGACCGATTATATTGATCTGGGCATGATCCATTTTGTGGACGAAACCGAAGAATTTGAGCGCATCATGGCGGGGGAGTTTGTCCAGTATATCAAAGAACTGAAAGCCTCCGGAAGAATCCGGCATATCGGCCTGAGCACTCACAATCCCGCTGTCGCCAAACTGGCGGTGGAAAGCGGCGTAGTGGAGATGATTTTGTTCAGCATCAACCCGGCGTTTGACCGGCTTCCCGTCCTCGACAATATTGATCAGTATTTTTCCGATGAAACCTATTCGTCGGATGATTTGGGCGGGATTGCGCCGGAACGGGCGGAGCTGTACCGGATCTGTGAGCAGCGCGGGGTCGGCATTACCGTCATGAAGGGCTATGCCGGCGGGCGGCTGTTTTCGGCGGAGGCGTCGTCTTTCGGGGTCGCGCTGACGCCGGTACAGTGTTTGCACTACTCTCTGACCCGCCCGGCCGTGGCCAGCGTCATGGTCGGCTTCGACAGCGTGGCGCATGTGGCAGCGGCAGTCGCCTATGAGACAGCGTCCGAAGAGGAAAAGGACTATGCAAGCGTCCTCGCCCAGGCGACGCACAACGCGTATTCCGGGCAATGTACCTATTGCGGGCACTGCGCGCCTTGTCCGGTACATATCGATATCGCTATGGTCGGAAAGCTCTACGACCTGGCAACGATGCAGCCGGAGGTCCCGGCGACCGTTCGCGCCCATTATCACGAGCTTGCGGCCAATGCGTCCGACTGCATCGGCTGCGGCGGATGTGAGACGCGCTGCCCGTTCGGTGTCCATATCATCGAGCGGATGGAAAAAGCGAGGGAGCTTTTCTGATGTGAAAAGAAAATGCCGAAGCCCGGAATAAGGTGCTTCGGCATTTTTGATATCCTTATTTATGCTGCGCGGCGAGCCATTGGAAAATGGTGGTCGATTTGCCGTCCAGCAGGACGGGCTTGCCGTCAAAGTCAAGCCTGCAGTCGTTGTTCAGCGTGTAAATCCAGCTGCCATGGCCAAAATACTCATACGGGGTGCCGTCCGGTTTTTTGAACAGGCCGGTCTGGTCGATGACCCGGTCGTAATAGGAAAAATGAACGTTGGGCGCACCGGCGGCGATCAGCCGCTTATAGGTTGGAACCGCCGTTTCATCGGGGCTGACGATTTTATCGGCCTTGGCGTGGGTAAACCATATCGGGACGTTTTTGATGTTTTCGATATCCTGATCCGAGATTGTCTTGTCATAGAGTGCCTCACAGACCGGGTACGCGCCCGCGAAATAATCCGGGTAGTCGACAACCATCCGCATCGTCATAAAGCCGCCGTTGGAGCATCCGCCGATATAGACCCGGTTCCGGTCAATTTCCGGATGGGCGGCGATAAACTCCTCGATGGCGTCCATCAGGGCGCCGACATACATCGACTTGCCTTCCTTATGGTACTCGCCGCTGCCGTCGTCCAGCCACATCGTCCCGCACTGAGGGGCGAGGACATAGGCGCCGCCGAAATAGGACTGGATTTCCGGGGAAGCGAGGTTGATCACCTTATTGCCCAGTACCGCGACATACGGATCCCATCCGCCTTCGCCCGCGCCGTGGAGCCAAATGATCAGAGGGGAATGCTCGTTTTTCATCTGCGGGACAATCCAGGCCATGTTTAGGCCGCTCTTTGCCTTACCGGTTTGTACCAGCTCTTTACCCTTTAGGATCAATTCACCCTCCTTGCAGAGGACGTCACCTTTATAGCGGATGGTGTAATGGACATCGGCAAAGGTCGTGTATCCTTTTTTGCCGAAGACGATGGAGGAATAGGGGTAAGCGGGGCCGTAAACCGTCTCCAGAGCCGCCAGGCCGCTTTCCGCCGTCTCTTTCCCGTCTGCATCACAGGGGTACGCTTTCGCAACGCCTAGGGTACCGGTCGCCGGGATCATTTCCTTGGAAAACCAATCGATCGGCACCATTGCGACCTTGCCGGTTTCCGGGTCAAATTTTTCTACATCGATTGCAAAATCCTCTGCGGAGAGGGTGTTTGCCGTCTGTCCCATCGGAACGATGATTTTGAGGACGTGACCGCCCCAGTCGAGAACCTCCGCCAACGCTTTGTAACCTTTTGCCATACTATGCCTTCCTTTCTGCTTTCGTAATATGAGCATACCATATTTTTGGAGGGGAAACAAGCTGTTTGGCGTCAAGCCGCAGAATTGTGCTAAAATTCCGCAGAAACATGATATGGCCAAACGCATAGGAAAGAGGCAATAGAAAAACCGGCAGGCGGAGCGCCCACCGGTTTATTGCGCGGAAAATGGGCGTGGGTTCCAGCGTAGAGGCTGATTACGCCGGGAACATTCACCGATTTACCGAATCCATTTGCCG
>CAYWRQ010000124.1:0-7183 GCA_964460915.1 uncultured Oscillospiraceae bacterium | reverse complement strand
TAACCATATTATATCACACTTTGGCGCGATTTGCATTATGCGGTGTTGCCTTAATTTCTGATAGTGCTGTTATTTCAACAGCTATATCAACGGGAGATTGGCCTGCTACTCCAATTGTTGCTTCAACAATTGATATGGTAAATGTTAAAATAGTTCAAGAAATAATAGATGATGATACGATAATTGATGAGAGTACAGGAACAGTCATCATTCGCGCAATTGGCACAGATACCGGAGTTTCTTCTATCCAAATCGGCGAAACTGTAACAACGATTGAAGACGGAGATGCTGGCACGGATATTTATATCACTTTACCCACCGGTTCTGAACTGCCGTCGGAAGGAAAAGATTTTGAGGTTGTCCTTCGTGATAATATGTACGCTACATCTACTGAACCTGTAAAACAGGATGATGGAACTTGGACGTTTACCGTAATGGCCGAAAATATACAATCCATGTTTCCGTTGCTGAACCGACCGCCCCTGAGCACAGCCATGTTTGGTCAGAGGAATGGAGCAGTGACGGCATATATCACTGGCACGAGTGCGTTTCTGACGGCTGTACGATTACAGATAACAGCGAGAAGGATGGCTATGGGACACATTCCTTTGATGCCAATGGGTGTACCGTTTGCGGCTACCGATTCGTCCAGCCGCCTGTTGTTTATGAGCCAGTCGAGAGTTGGAACGAACCCTCCTCGCTAAATGGCTGGAAAGATCTTTCTGCCGGCAGTGTCTACTACAAAAACGGCGTCAAAGTAAAAGGCTGGCAGAAGATCGACGGCGAGCAATACTATTTCGATAAAAGCGGTTATCTCCAGACCGGATGGCTCGAACTGGACGGCACCTGGTACTATCTCGACGCCCGCACCGGCGCCCGGCAGATGAACTGGCAGAAGGTCGGCAGCACCTGGTACTACCTTGACCCGGATACAGGGGAGATGGCCCGGGACGGCCTGCGCGTAATCGACGGCGAAACATACTATTTCTATAGCTGGGCGGCATGGCGTCCGGCTGGTGGTATCTGGATGCGGACACCGGCCTGTGGTACTACTTCCGCGGCAACGGCGCCATGGCGAAAAACGCCTGGATTGAGTGGAAGGGCGAATACTACTACGTCGGTTCGACCGGCGCGATGTTAACAAGCACCACCACCCCCGACGGCTATCGCGTCGCCGGGGACGGGAAGTGGCTCCGGTAACCTTTTCAACAGATGAAAGACCGCGCCTATGGGGGTTACCCGTGGGTGCGGTTTTTGTATGCGTATATAAGGTGTGGCATTTACCAGATTTGCTCGATTTCCCGGACAAACAGGCACAGCCCTTGTTCGTCGGCGGCGGTGAAACGATTTTTTATCGGGCTGTCAATGTCCAACACACCGGCCACCTGCCCATGGGCATGAATTGGGAGCACGATTTCCGATGCCGAATCGGCGTCGCAGGCTATATGCCCCGAAAAGGTATGGACGTCCGCGATACGCTGTACCCGGTCCAGCGCGGCGGCTGTCCCGCAGACCCCGCGGCCGAGCGGAATCAGGATGCAGGCTGTGCGCCCCTGGAACGGCCCTAGGACCAGTTTGCCCTGGTCCATCAGGTAGAATCCCACCCAGTTGATGTCCGTCAGAGCCTGGCACAGAAGGGCCGCGGCGTTGGCTAGGTTCGCCACCCGGTAGGGAACATCCTGGGTAAGGCTGCGGATTTGCTGCACAAGCAGGGGATACAGTTCTTCCGGCTTTTCGGGGAACTGCATATGATTGTTTTCCATGGAGACCTCCAAGAATTCTTTAGGTTATCAGCATCGCGTCACCGAAGCTGAAAAACCGGTATTTTTCCTGTACCGCAACGTGGTACGCGTTCATAATATGATCATAACCGGCCAGGGCTGAAACCAGCATAATCAGCGTGCTTTCCGGCAGGTGGAAGTTGGTGATCAGCCCGTCGATACACTTGAATTCATAGCCCGGATAAATGAAGATATCGGTCCACCCCTCCGCTGCCTTGATTTCCCCGAAAAAGGTCGCGACACTTTCCAATGTCCGGCAGCTGGTCGTGCCAACCGCGATGACCCGGCCCCCGTTTTTCTTTGTCTCGTTGATCCGGTCGGCGGTCTGCTGGCTCAGCTGGTAATGCTCAGAATGCATCTTGTGATCCAGGACGTTGTCCTCCTTGACCGGCCGGAAGGTCCCCAGCCCGACATGAAGGGTGATTTCCACGATATCCACGCCTTTTTCCTTAAGGCGCTGCATCAGCTCCGGGGTGAAATGGAGGCCGGCTGTCGGCGCGGCGGCGCTGCCCTTTTCCTTAGAATAAACCGTCTGATACCGTTCTTTGTCCTCCAGCTTTTCGGTAATATAGGGAGGGAGCGGCATCTGCCCGATCTCGTCCAAAATCGAGTAAATGTCGCGGTCGGGGGAGTGGGAAAAGCGCACCAGCCGGTTGCCGTCCTCGAATATATCGATCACTTCCGCTTCCAATAGGCCGTCTCCAAAGAGATACCGAACTCCCAGCTTGGCCTTCTTTCCGGGCTTTACAAGGATTTCCCAGACGTCCTGCTCCTTTTGCTCCAGCAGCAAAAACTCCACGTGGGAGCCGGTGTCCTTCTTTGTCCCGTAAATTCGGGCGGGGATTACGCGGGAATTGTTCACGACCAGCAAATCTCCCGGGCGGAGAAGCTGTTCAATGTCATAGAAATGATAATGGCCAATTTCGCCGGTTTCCTTGTTTAAGGACATCAGGCGGGAATGGTCGCGCTGAGGGAGCGGATGCTGTGCAATCAGCTCCTTCGGTAAATCGTAGTAAAAATCACTTTTTCGCACAAAAAACCCTTCCAATCTGCCGCAAAACGCGGATTTTTAAGATGATCGCACAAAAACGCGCGATTTTTCGTTTTAATTTGCAAAAATCAATTGACACTGCGCCACTTTAGTGTTATGATGAAATCGAACTAAATACCCCTTTGGGTCAGAGGCGCGGCTTGCATGAGTACATGTGCGGAGAATACCTTCTTCTGTGAAACACGTCAAAAGGGTTTGCCGCCGAAGGAAAATGTACAGGAAAGCATTTTGCCTGGTTCTGCGTTTAATAGGCGCCGGACTGTCATCATAAGGTTATGATGGAGAGCTGATCAGATACCCCTGACAGGACGGTATCACGCAGTACCTCTATTATAAGCGATGACGAACCGGTTTTCAACCGGTTTTTTTATCGTTTGCGAATTTTTCTGAAAAAGCTGCCTCATGTTTAAAAAAGAGAGAAAATTTGAAAGGAATCTTTCAAACAGGTCTTTTGCCGGATCAATGAGACGGCAAAACGGAAAGGAATGGTTGTACTTATGAAAAACTATAATGTTGGCATTATCGGGGCGACCGGTATGGTTGGCCAGAGATTTGCCACTCTTTTGGAAAATCATCCGTGGTTCCATGTAACCGCCCTTGCGGCTTCCGGCAGAAGCGCCGGTCAGACCTACCGCAAAGCCGTGGAAGGCCGCTGGAAAATGAAAACCCCTCTGCCCGAATCAATGGCGGACTCGGTCTTGTACGACGCGACCAACGATATTGACAAAATTGCGGAGAAGGTGGATTTCGTTTTTTGCGCGGTCAATATGCCGAAAGCGGAAATCCGTGCCCTGGAAGAAGCGTACGCAAAGAAAGAAGTCCCGGTCGTTTCCAACAACTCCGCCCACCGCGGAACCCCGGATGTACCGATGATTGTGCCGGAGTTAAACGCCGACCATGCGGAGGTGATCCCGTTCCAGAGAAAACGCCTTGGAACTAAGAAGGGGTTTATTGCCGTTAAGTCCAACTGCTCGCTGCAAAGCTACGTTCCGGCCCTTTCGCCGCTGAAAGACGTGTTCGGGCTGAAGACGGTTCTTGCCTGCACCTATCAGGCAATTTCCGGTGCCGGCAAGACCTTTGAGACTTTCCCGGAAATCGTTGACAACGTCATCCCCTATATCGGCGGTGAGGAAGAAAAGAGTGAGCAGGAACCGCTCAAGCTCTGGGGCCACATCGAGAACGGCGTCATCGTAAACGCCGACAGCCCGATTATCACGTCCCAGTGCCTGCGCGTGCCGGTTTCCGACGGCCATACGGCGGCAGTATTCGCTTCTTTTGAAAAGAAGCCGACGATTGAAGAAATCAAAAAGATCTGGGCGGAGTTTAAAGGCCCGATTCATGACCTGCATCTGCCGTCCGCTCCCCAGCAGTTTATCCATTATTTTGAGGAGCCGGACCGTCCCCAGGCTAAACTGGACCGGGATATGGACGGCGGTATGGGCGTAGAAGTCGGAAGGCTCAGAGAAGACAAATTGTTCGACGTTAAATTTGTCTGCCTGTCCCACAACACGCTGCTCGGCGCTGCGGGGGGAGCCGTATTGACCGCTGAGCTGCTGGCAGTGAAGGGCTATTTTGACTGAACCATTCTGGTTGGAGGAACCTTATGAAAAAGAGAATTTTTACCGGTGCGGGTATTGCGATCATTACGCCGATGCATGAAGACGGCAGCATTAACTTTGAAGAGTTTGGCCGCCTGATTGACTGGCAGATTGAAAACGGCACCGATGCGATTATTGTCTGTGGTACAACGGGCGAATGTGCAACCATGTCTGAAGAAGAACATTTGGAATGTGTGCGCTTTTGTAAAGAGTATGTTGCCGGGCGGGTACCGGTTGTTGCAGGCGCCGGCAGCAACGACACTTCTTTTGCGATTAAAATGGTAAAAGAATGTGAAAAAATCGGAGTAGACGGTCTGCTGGTCGTCACGCCGTATTATAATAAGACCTCTCAGCGGGGATTAGTTGCCCACTATACGGCAATTGCCGAGGCCACCAGCCTTCCGATTATTATGTACAGCGTCCCCTCCAGAACGGGTGTCAATATTGCGCCTGCTACCTGCAAAGAGTTGTCTAAAATTCCCAACATTGTTGCCATTAAAGAAGCCAGCGGCAATATTGAGCAGGTTTCTGAAATCAAGGCACTTTGCGGGGATGATTTGGACATTTATTCCGGTGAAGACGGAATCATTGTGCCGATTATGTCCGTCGGCGGCATCGGCGTTATCTCGGTCCTGTCCCACACCTGCCCGAAAGAGACCCACGATATCTGCCAGAAGTTCTTAGACGGCGATCTGAAGGGAAGTGCGGCGCTCCAGCTGGAATATCTGGATCTGGTGAAAGCGCTGTTCTCGGATGTTAACCCGATTCCTACGAAGGCCGCGTTGAATCGGATGGGATGGAAGGTAGGGCACTGCCGTCTGCCGCTTATCGATATGACGCCGGAAGCGGAAGAAAAAATGGCTGCTGTTATGCGTAAGCACGGTTTGATTGACTAATACTGTAATCAGGCGCATCCGATCTGCATCCAAACTGCAGGTCGGGTTTCGCCTATCATCCAAAGGACGTTTAAAGAGGAGGATTCACGATGGTAAAGATTATTCTCTGTGGCTGCCAGGGGAAGATGGGGCAGGTAATTGAAAGCTGTGTCGCGGAACGCGCGGATTGTCAAATTGTAGCGGGCTTCGATATTTTAGCGGAACCGGCAAATCCGTATCCCGTTTATACGGATTTTTCCGCTTGCACCGAAGATGCGGATGTCATTGTCGATTTTTCTAACCCTGCTTCGCTGGATCAGCTTTTAGGCTATGCGTTATCCCATAAGCTCCCGCTGATTATTGCGACCACCGGTTACAATCCGGAACAAACCGAAAAGATTCATCAGGCTGCGGAGCAGATTCCCGTCTTTTTCTCCTTTAATATGTCCCTGGGGATCAACCTGTTGGCGGAACTTGCAAAAAAGGCAGCCGCTTTCCTGGGAGATCAGTTCGATATTGAGATTGTTGAAAAGCATCACAACCGTAAGGTCGACGCTCCCAGCGGGACCGCGCTGATGCTTGCGGATGCGATGAATACCGTGCTGGAGGAGCCTCATTCGTATATTTATGACCGCCACTCTGTCCGCAGAAAACGTGAAAAGACGGAAATCGGCATCTCCTCTGTCCGCGGCGGTACAATCGTTGGAGAACATGATATTATTTTCGCCGGCCGGGATGAAATTATTGAACTGAAGCATACGGCTATGAGCCGTGAAATTTTTGCGGTCGGTGCGGTCAACGCCGCAGTCTATATGGCAAGGACATCAGAGCCTCGGATTTATACGATGGCTGATCTGCTCTAAGCCCAGAAGGGGGAATACCATTGAAAGTGATTACTCAGCTGAATGTTATGCACGACGTGGTCCTAGTCACCTTGAATAAAGTCCCCGCCAGCGTCGATTTTATCTGCAAGATTTTCGACCGCTTGGATGAAGAGGGAATTAACGTCGATATGATTTCGCAGTCTCCCTTAACCGGTTCTTACGTATCGGTTTCCTTTACGGCGAGCAGCGACGATATGGTCAAAATCGCAAGGCTTGCCAACGAGATCAACGCCGAATATCCGTCGGTCCGTCCGCTGCTCAGCCATAACAATGTTAAGATCTCGCTTTATGGCGAAGATATGCCGAAGTACCATGGCATCGCGGCGAGCGTATTCCGAATCTTAAAACAATGCGGTACCGATGTTTTGCTGATCACAACTTCTTCGGTCGATATTTCCGTGCTCGTCAATGGAGCGTACAGCGAGCAGTGTATTGCCGCTTTGTCGGAAGCATTTGAGTTGTAAATTTTTCGTGAACAAATTCCCTTATCCTTGCAAAATAAGCTTGTCCATGTTAAAATAATACACGCATTACACACGCGGTTATGCTTGCCTGCGCAGGGTGCCAAACTGTATTGGTCGCGCAGCACACGCCGCGGTGGATTCCGGTTTCCATAAAATCGGACAAACCAAATTTTTTTAGGAGGACTACGCAAATGGCAGTAGTATCTATGAAGCAGCTCCTCGAAGCTGGCGTACACTTTGGTCATCAGACCAGAAGATGGAACCCGAAGATGGCTCCGTATATCTTCACCGAAAGAAACGGTATCTACATCATCGACCTGCAGAAGACCGTTAAGAAGCTGGACGAGGCTTATTCCTTCGTCCGTGAAGTTTCTGCAAACGGCGGCGAGGTTTTGTTTGTCGGCACCAAGAAACAGGCTGCTGATTCGATCAAAGAAGAAGCAGAGCGCTGCGGTATGCATTATGTCAACGCCAGATGGCTGGGCGGCATGATGACCAACTTTAAGACCATCCGCACTCGCATTGATCGG
>CAYWRQ010000123.1:0-7398 GCA_964460915.1 uncultured Oscillospiraceae bacterium | reverse complement strand
ACCAGATAAGAGAACATATTGCCGGCCTTCAGAAGGGTTTCACCGGTATCCTGGTTGGTAGCGGCGTCAGAAGAATAATAGTGATTGTCAAACCATCTCTTCGCAACGGAAGCCAGCCCCTTAAATTGATCGGACTCATACCAGTTGGTAACGGTCGTATCCTGGCCGTCATTGGCGAGGACGCCGAAGCCGTCGGAAAGGCTGTCGGTAAAGTCGCCGACATAGCTTGCAAAGCCCTGCTGGCCAGCGACAATCGTCATGTTCGGATATTTTTCCTGGACAGCTGCAAACATCTCATCCACCTTATCCAAGGTCGAAGGATCGTGTGCGTCTACACCAGCGAAATCTTCCAGCGTGTAGCCTACTTCATCCATCAGGTCTGTACGGCAGACCAGGCCGAAGCTGTTCGCTCTTTCACTAATGACACCGATACCCGCCATAAAGTCGCCGATATAGCCGTACTGCATCTCATCGCCCAGGTAATCTACAACGTCGGGCAGCTGATCCAGATAATCCGCCCAGTTGCGAATGTATCCGGACTGGATATAGGTGGACATCGCGCCGAAGTTCGTGCTCTGGAAAAGGTCCAGCGGCTCGTTAGAGGCCAGCATCATCTGGATGGTAGAAGCCATCGTACCGAAGGTAACGGGCACAAAATCGATGTTCATATTGATTTCGCTCAGGGCCAGTTCATTGGCAGTCTTTACCATATTGTCGTAGGATTCGCCCTCGGTCTGGTTCAGGAACATGAAATGAACCGTATAGGGGTCGCCTTCCATATCGATTGCAGTAGAAGCTTCTGCGCTGTCATCTCCGACATCTGCACTACTTTCAGCATCCGTACTATTTTCAGAAGCAGCGGAGGACGAAGGAGCAGCAGAATTATTGGAACCATTACCGGAACCGCCGCAGGATGCAAGTGCCATGGTCATCATGCCAGCAGCCAACAGCGCACAGAGAACTCTCTTTTTCATTGTAGTTTCCTCCTAAAAAATATGTCTTACTGTTGCAAATGTGTTACCATTTGCTTTCGCTTTGTATGATAGTCTTATTATATCAGACATAAATCTCGATTTCTATTCCCAAAACCGGGGTAAATTGTTCCTAGCCCTAGATTTTATCTACAAAACATGGTATAATACTGAAAAATACTTGTGCAAATAGCTAGATATAGGAGGAAAACCTGTGACAGTCCTTTTAGTAGACGACGAAAAGCAAGTGATAGACGGGATGCTGCACGGCATTGATTTTCAGTCAATCGGACTCGATACCGTCCTGACTGCCCGCAGCGGGGAGGACGCGAAAAATATCATCCTAAACCAAAAAGTCGATATTCTGCTTACCGACATTGAGATGGCGGATCTTTCCGGCCTGGGGCTGCTCGAATGGATCCGGGACCAAAAGTATCCGATTATGACAATCTTCTGTACCGCCTTCCGGAATTTCGATTATGCGAAAAAGGCGCTGGAGCTCCATGCCTTTGACTATTTTCTAAAGCCGATCCGATATGAGGAAATCACAGAGAAGCTGCAGGCGGCTATGCGTACCCTCGGCATTGTTTCTTCTGCACCCCAATCTGCTCCCGAAACCGTCTCACATGAAGACACTCCCCCCAGGAAGGTGCGGAAAACGATCCAGATCATCTGTGATTATATTGACGAGAATCTTTCTACGGAAATGACCCGCAGCGAACTGGCAAAGCTGGTTTTCATGAATCCGGATTATCTTGGATCCATCTTCAAAGAAGAAATGCACTGTTCCATCACGATCTATATTCAAAATAAACGGTTGGCCAAAGCAAAGGAACTGCTGAAACAAACCGATTACTCCATTAGCAAAGTTG
Source organism: uncultured Oscillospiraceae bacterium (assembly GCA_964460915.1). Classification (GTDB taxonomy): domain Bacteria; phylum Bacillota; class Clostridia; order Oscillospirales; family Ruminococcaceae; genus Faecivivens. The sequence goes on along the minus strand of CAYWRQ010000123.1, from coordinate 5,555 downwards.
CGGAGATGGTCGGATACGACAATGTTTCTTATTTTTCTAAGCTTTTTCGGCAGAAAGTCGGCTGCCAGCCAGGCAAATATCGAACAAACAGTGATATCTGTACCCCGGATACCTCGACCCCCGATGAAAATTGGTGACCTTCATGAAAAAACAAAAGGCATCCCCTTCCCTATTTAAAATCCTGCGGTTTGTGATGGCTTTGCTCGTACCAATGGCTCTCATCTCCCTGCTGCTCGGCTTTTACGCCGTCCAAAGGGCCGAAGAAAAGAGCTACGAACGGCTGGAATCCACGGTAGAATACCATGTCGAGCGGCTGGAAAGCCAATATTATCAGCTGACCTTTTACCTGACCAACGCCCTAAACGACGAAAACGCGGTCAAGCTGCAAAATCCCCGCTCATCCAACGTGCTGAACCCCTACTGGACCCGTTCGATCGTCGACGACCTCCAGAACCTGCAAAACCTGATCAACCCGGATTTTTCCTTCCTGGTCACCGTCCCGAGCCTGCAGCTGAAAAGCTGTAACCGGAGCAACCTGGACCGGTACGAAAATAACGTGGCGATGCAGGAGTATATCGAGGGGCGCCTGGACCAGATCCCCTCGGTCGGCTACCTGACCGAAATCAACGAGGTCAACGGGCAAAAGTACCTCGCAACCTCCTGCAAGCAGCGCGGGGTCTACCTAGCCAGCTGGATCCGGCTGGAACAGCTCTTTTCCTTTATGGACAGCGTCATCCAGTCGGAGGACGGGTTTTACCTGCTGGTAGACGAAAGCTTTTCGCCGATTACCCAGCCAGAGTTGTTTGAAAAGGCCAAAATTACTTTGGATGAAAACGGGCAGGTTCATACCGACCTAGACGATACGATCTGCACCCTCCACTGGACAAACCTCGGGATCGGAATTGTAACGGTCGACCAACCGGATTTTCAGCTCGGCGAAACCAGCATCTACCTGATGGGGATTATGGTGCTCTGCGGCCTCGCGATCCTCTTTTGCGGCTATATCATCTACTATTTCCGGCATTACATCGAGGAGCCGCTGCAATTTTTCCAGAACCACGTCAATGATTATCTGAAGGAGCGCCGTTTTACCAAGCGGTACGGCTTCGCGGAGCTAAACGAAGTCGAAAACGCCTTCAGCGCGCTGGAATCCCAGATCGAGGACCTCAAAATCGATATCTATGAAGAACGGCTCAAGCGCACCCGCACCGAGCTGGAATTTTTACAGAACCAGATCAAGCCGCACTTCTTTGTCAATTGCTTCAACATTATCATCGGGATGGCGGAGTGGGAACGCTTTGACCAGATCCAGGACTTTTGTATGCTGCTCTCCTCCTACGTGCGGTATACCCTCTGCGACGGCTTTAAAACCGTCGGCCTGGAGGAGGAGCTTTCCCAGAGCAGGGATTTTCTGGAAATCCAAAACATCCGCTTCGATACCGCCACTACCATATGCGACCTGACCGACGAAGCGGTAAAAGACGCCCAGATCCCGCCGATGACCATCCTTTCCTTCGTCGAAAACTCCATCAAGCACAATAAGTTTAAGGTGGACAACCTCCAGCTGCAGGTTCAGGTACGCCATATTCCCGGCGGGTTAAACGGCCTTCTCGAAATCCTGTATACCGACAACGGGGTCGGCCTGGACGAAAAGCAGTGCGAAGAAACGCGAGAGATGCTGCGCTCCATCCGGGAAGACGTCCTCGGCAAGGGCGACAACGTCACCTTTTCCGGCCAGCAGATCGGGATTCAAAACGTCTACCGGCGGATGCTGCTTCTTTTCGGCGAACGGGCCCAGATGGAACTGATCAGCAGGCCGGGCGAGGGTTACGCCATGAAGATCACGATCCCCTGCCTTGAAAAAAAGACGCCGGCGGTCCGGCCCAAATAGAATCCCTTTCGTAAACCTTCCAAATAAAGCAAAAAACCCAGACGGGGCTGCCGGTAGACGGCTCCCTGCCCGGGTTTTTATTTTCATATTGGTTTTACAGAAGCGATAAGGAAATCTGATGGGCAATCCTTTCCATGTTTTCCGCCAGTGTCCCCTCGTTGCAGTCAATGATAAAATCGGCGTACTTTTCGTACAGCGGCACCCGCTCGGCATAGAGCTGCTCGACCGTCTTGTCCTTGGCCCCCGCAACGCCGCGGGTCGCTAGGTTGCCCAGCCGCTTTTTCACGTTCTCGCAGGAAAGCTGGATGTACACGACCGCCCCCAGCTCCTTGAGGTGCTCCATTGCGCCGGGGTAATAAACCGCGCTCCCGCCGGTCGCCACAACCGTCCGGTCACACTGGATGCCCCGCAGCATCTGCTCCTCGATTTCGTAAAACCGGTCCAAGCCGTCATAATCGATAATCTCCTGCAGCCGCTTACCGGTCTGCTGCTGGATCAGCAGATCCGCGTCGAGAAAAGAATAGTTCAGGGTTTTGGCCAGCACGACGCCGATGGTGCTCTTTCCGCACCCCGGCATCCCAATTAAGATGACGTTCATGGATGGATTTCCTTTCCTTACGATTTACGGGTATCATATTTTCAGCTTGGCCCGGCGGATTGGCACAATGAGCGCCGGAAGCAGGATCATCAGCACAATCGATTCGACCGGAACCTTGGCTACATTGGCCCAAATCCGCGCGGGGAAAACCGCCCAAAAGCCTTTTCCATACAGCATCGAATACCAGAGGGTTCCCAACAGGCCGTTGACGATCATGTTGATCAGCAGCTTGACGCTGACCGTGCGCAGGACCGTCACCCGCATCTTATAGAAAAAGATGCCGTACAGCATCCCGCCCAGCATCGCATTCAGCGTATAGCCGAAGAAGAACACGCCGTCCGGGCGAACCAGGTATTTGACTATATCCCCGACTCCGGCTGCGAAAGCGCCTGCCACCGGCCCGTAAAAGCAGCCCAGCATGGCGCTGATCAGCGAGCCGACCCCGATTTTGACCGGCCCGACATAAAACGAGAACTGGTCGACGACCACCGACAGGGCCAGCAGCAGCGCGATGCCGCAGATCGAGCGGACATTGCGCAGTTCTTTGAAGGAAACGGCGGCGTTTTGGGGAAGGCGGGTAAACACCCTGCCAAAATCCACAAAGGACGCTTTGACCGCGGCGGGGGTGAAATGCCCGCCAATTCTGGTGAGCAGGCTCCTTTCTGTGCAGCCTTCCATATTTTTTTCCGACATAGCAGTTCCTCCTTCCGTAAATTTGCTTCAACAAATTAGGAGAAGGCGTCTGCCCCTCGAAATTCATTGCAGCGGGATGCGGAAAACAAACCACAAGCAGACCGCTTTTCGTCCTGCCGGCAACTCCCCGTCCCGCAGGCACTTTGCGCTTGTTTCCCTACTCTGCATATGACACCCTTATTATAAAACCTTTTTCCCCCGCCTGCAAGAAGTTTTCCGACATTTGGCCAATTTCGGTTGTTGTCCTATTTTTCATACCCTTACCGGAAAATTTCTGTGTAATTCTTTTGGGGCAACCGGATCCATCACGCCGCAAACTCGTCTATCACCTTTTGCCTCGTGCGCTTTAAAAGCAGCAGTCCTACCGGGATCGACATCGCCTCGGCAATCGGAAAGGCCGTCCAAACCAGCCAAAGCTGCCCGCGCACCGCGAAAAGGGAGGCCAACAGCAAAGGCAGCAAGACCTGGCGCAGGATGGTCAACATCATACTGTACCCCGCAAGGCCTAAAGCCTGAAAAGCGGTCGATAATATCAGACCAAGCACCGATATAAGATATCCCGCCGCCATAAACCGAAGGGCAGGCACCCCGGCCCCCAGCATCTCCTCCGACGCGTCAAATATCTGCAAAACCGGAACCGGGAAAAGCTCAAGCAGCAATACCGCCGCCCCGGTAAAAATAAGGGAATAAACGATTGCCCAGCGAATGCTTTCTTCAATCCGTGCGCGATTGTGAGCCCCATAGTTGAACGCGACAACCGGAATCTGGGCACAATTGAACTCGCCGACCGCAACCGTCGCGAGGTTCTGGATCCGGGCGGATAAGCCGTATACCGCCACGGCTGTCGAAGAAAAGCCCTGCAGGATCCGGTTCATAAAGACCCCCTTCATCGAGACAATGCCCTGCATAAACGTAGTGGGGATACCGATCCGAAGGATTTCCCCCATCAGACGCCCCTTTACCCGGAAGGTAAAACGCAGGGGAATTTCGCGGTTTTGTACGCGATTCAATATAATCCCCGCAAACGCGCCGCAAAACTGGCCGATCACGGTCGCAATGGCCGCGCCGACCGTTTCCATTGCCGGAAGACCGAACAGCCCGTAAATAAAAATCGGATCCAGAATCAGGTTAACCGCCGAAGCCGTCGTCAGCGTGACCAGAAACGCCTTCGAACGGCCTGCCGCAATCAAAAACCGGTCAAATACCCACTGGCCCATTTGGCCGAGTGAAAAAACATACACACCTGCAAATACCCCTGCGCATAGGCGGCAATCTGCCCGTTTCCCCCGGCCTGCCAGGCGCAGTACGGCTTTACAATCGCCGCACATACCGCCGCAATCAACAGCCATGCGCCGATTGCCAGGACCATGGATGCCGAAGCGGCTTCCGTTACCCGGCCGGTATCCTTTTCCCCCAATGCCTTGGAAATCACCGCATTCAGGCCCACCGCGATCCCGCAGCCGACGGCGGACATCAGCGCCTGTACCGGCGCCGCAATCGAAAGCGCGGTCAAGGCGCTTTCCGATACACGGGAGATAAAGATACTGTCTACCACGTTAAAAAGTGAGCTGAACAATAAGGAAAGAATCAGGGGAATCCCGTTTTGCAGGAGAAGCCTTGGGATGGGATAGATTTCCATTTGATTTCCGTCTGTTCTTCTTTTCTTCATAACCATCATTCTTTCACTCAAGAGTATAGGAGATGGAGTTTGCTCTAAGTCAAGCAGTAAGAAAATAAATTTACAGATTATTTATATGTATGAAAACGAAGGAAATAAACGAAAGGACGCCCCGCAAAAGCAGGACGTCCTTTTTTGTACTCCGACACAGCCGTGTCACAGCGAACCAAACCAGCTAGACGGCTCGACTAGCTCACCGTCTTCAGGCACTTATGCTCCCCTCTGAACCGCCGTCTGTACCCGGCGCGCTCCGTCATTTCTAAAAATAGAAGACCGACGGAGGGCGGAGCCCGGAGGACCGCCACGAACCAAAAGTTTTCACCCAGCCTTTTTCAAAAGGCTGGCAAAAGGCTGGATTAAGCGAAGGGGTTCTCGGTGGGGTAAGGAAGGGAGGCGGGCTGGTTGTAAGCGATATCGCCGATACCAAGGTAGCGCATGATCGAGAACAGGGCCTTGCCGCAGTGGCTGAAGGCGACTGCGCCGTGGTGCGGGTAACCCTTCTGGATCAGGACATGGCGGTAGAATCGGCCCATCTCCTTGATCGCAAAGACGCCGATGCCGCCGAAGGAACGGGTCGCAACCGGCAGTACCTCGCCCTCTGCGATATAGGAACGAAGCACGCCGTTGGCGTCGCACTGCAGGCGGTAGAAGGTGATGTCGGAGGCTGCGATATCGCCCTCAAGGGTGCCGCGGGT
>CAYWRQ010000122.1:0-7567 GCA_964460915.1 uncultured Oscillospiraceae bacterium | reverse complement strand
TTTCAATCTGGGCGCTGACCTCTTCGATCTCCTCGCGGATTTTGGCGACGCCGCCGATCGTGTTCTTTTCGTTCTCCCACTTTGCCCTCATCTCAGCAAATTTATCGTTTTCCTCGGCCAGTTCCCGCCGGATCTCCGCCAGCCGTTCCTTGGCGCGGGAATCCTCTTCCTTGGCGACAGCCGCTTCCTCAATTTGCAGCTGGATAATATGGCGGGAAATCTCGTCCAGCTCGGTCGGCATCGAATCCATCTCGGTGCGGATCATCGCGCAGGCTTCATCGATCAGGTCGATGGCCTTATCGGGCAGGAACCGGTCGGTGATATACCGGCTGGACAGGGTGACGGCGCTGATGATCGCCTGGTCGGTGATCTTGACGCCGTGGAAAACTTCGTAGCGCTCTTTCAGGCCGCGGAGGATGGCGATTGCGTCCTCCTGGGTCGGTTCCTCGACCAGGACGGACTGGAAACGGCGCTCCAGGGCCGCGTCCTTTTCGATATACTTGCGGTACTCATCCAGGGTCGTGGCGCCGATGCAGTGCAGTTCCCCTCTGGCCAGCATCGGCTTTAAGAGGTTGCCCGCATCCATCGAGCCTTCGGTTTTGCCGGCGCCGACGATAGTATGCAGCTCGTCGATAAAGAGGATGATTTTCCCCTCGCTCTTTTTTACTTCATTTAATACCGCCTTCAGCCGTTCCTCGAACTCGCCCCTGTATTTCGCGCCGGCGATCAGCGCGCCCATATCCAGCGAGAAGATCGTGCGGTCCTTCAGCGAATCCGGCACGTCCCCGCGAACAATCCGCTGCGCCAGCCCTTCCGCAATCGCGGTCTTGCCGACGCCCGGCTCACCGATCAATACCGGGTTATTCTTCGTCTTACGGGACAGGATCCGGATCACGTTGCGTATCTCGTTGTCGCGACCGATTACCGGGTCAAGCTTGTTGCTGCGGGCCTCCTCGACCAGGTCCTTGCCGTATTTTTTCAGGGCGTTATAGGTATCCTCGGGGGAATCGCTGGTCACCCGCTGGCTGCCGCGGACGGAGGAAAGGGCCTGCAAAAAGGCCTCTTTATTCAGGTTAAACGCCTTCCATGCCTTTTTAAGCGCCTCGCCGGGGTAATCCAGCAGCGCGATAAAGATGTGCTCAACCGAGATAAACTCGTCCTGCATATGCCCGGCCGTTTTCTCCGCTTCGTTTAACACCTTGTCGCATTCACGGGAAACATAAATCTTATCCGGCTCACGGCCGGGGCCGGTCACCTTCGGCAGTTTTTCAATCTCGCCCCGAACCGCCTGCAAAAGGGCCTTCGGCTCGATGTTCATCTTGCTTACCAGCTGCGGAATCAGACCGTCGGAGGCAGACAGCAGCGCATAGGCCAGATGCAGGTTCTCAATCTGCATATTATTGTACTCGATTGCCAGATTCTGCGCATTCTTGACGGCTTCCAGGGATTTCTGTGTCAATTTCTGTGCATCCATTATGATCATTCCTTTCTATGATGGGGCTTTCGCTTACTTTACCCAATCGATTCTCCTGCACACCCAGGAGTTTTATTTTTTTAGCACTCTGCACTCCTGAGTGCTAATTTTAATATACACCCTTTTCTCCGGTTTGTCAATAGGATTTACAGAAAAAGTTTTCTTTATGCAAAAAGGAGGGCGGAAGAAAAATCCCGCCCTCCTTTCATTTGCCCATCTCCCCTGATGTGTCATCCGCAGCGCAGTGAAGGATCCTTGCACCTGCGAATAATCGCCGTCTAATTGATTCGGCGGAACGGGCAGACCCGTTCCCTACACATAATGATCGCCGTTTATTCACCTGTTAGCCGCCGGTAGTCCTCCGCCGTCATTTCATAATCAACGCTGTCCTGCCAGTCTCCCAGCTGGTCCTGCCAGGAGCGGTAATGGACCCGCAGGCGGGTAAAGCCCAGCTTTTCATAGACGTGCTGCGCGCGGGTGTTTTTCAGATTGGTGTCCAGCACGATCTTCCGAACCGGGAACGCTTCATTTAGCGCCCTGTCCTCAAACAGATAGGCCATCAGCATCCGCAGAAACGCTGTACCATAGCCATGATTTTGATAAGCCGGATTGCAAATTTTGATGCCGATCTCCGCCGTGCCTTCATCTTGCAGCCTAAATCCCATCTCACCGACGGGCAGGCCATCCACCTCGATGATACAGCGCTGGGAAAGCCGGGTTTCGTTTTCCCGAATCTGGCGGACGGTTTCTGCAAGCGGCTGGCCAAGGCCGTTCGGGAACCCGGCGTGGGCCATGACCGCGCCGTCATTCCACCAGCCGTTTAAGATTTCCGCATCGGTGACAGCGGCGCTGCGGATCGTAAGATTTCCTTTTATAATGCGCATATACACGCTCCCCTTTCGTTATCGCTTTATCTTTCCCTCTTTTTTACGGGCGCGCTGGTATTTGGCGATGGATTTGTGCCGCTGCTGGCGGTCGCGGAGGAAGGACGCCTTGTCATCCGAATACCTTGCCTCCTTCTCCAGCTTCTGGTAGCTCTCCCAGCGCCTGCGGGAAAGCTGCCCCTCTCGGATCGCCGCCCAGATCGCGCAGCCCGGTTCGTTTCCGTGGGTGCAGTCGGAAAAGCGGCAGCGGCCGAGGAACTGCCGGACATCGGCAAAGCTCTCCTCAATCCCGCCGCGGACGTCCCACATCCCCAGCTCTCGCATCCCCGGCGTATCGATCACGCAGCCGCCGGTGGGGAGCGGCAGCAGCTGGCGGTAGGTGGTCGTATGGCGGCCCTTCCCGTCTTCCTCGCGGACGCCGCCGGTATCCATGACCGCGCTGCCCATCAGGGCGTTGACCAGGCTGGACTTACCCACACCCGATGAGCCGAGGAAAACCGCCGTCTTCCCCGGGGCCAGCAGCGCCCGCACCTCCTCCAGCCCTTCGCCCGTATAGGCGCTGACCGGGAGGATATCCACCCCGGCCGCGACGGCATGGGCCTGCATGATCATCATCTCCGGGTCCTCCGCTAGATCCAGCTTGGTCAGCAGGATAACCGGCGTCCCCCCGCTCTGCCAGCTGAGGGTCAGGTACCGCTCCAGGCGACGGGGGTTAAAGTCCTGATTTAAGGACTGCATCACAAAAACATAGTCAAAATTCGCCGCCGCCGTCTGGGCCGCATGGCCGGAGGAGGACGGGTCCAGCCGCTGGAAGGAAGAACGCCTCGGCAGAAGCCTTTCGATCCGGCTCTCCCCGTCCGGCTGATAAGAAATCAGGACATGGTCCCCGACCGTCGGGAAATCCTCCGGCCGCTCCGCCGCAAACCGCAGCTTGCCGGATACCCGGGCGGGCGTCTCGCCGTTTTCGCAGATCACCCGGTAGAGGTCCTTCTGCTGGGACAAAATGCAGGCGGGCAGCAGGCCGCTTTCATGTACGGCATTGTCTATAAACCCATACAGGCGCAGATCAGTCTTCATACCCGTCGCCCCCTTTCGCTTCGGAGACGCTTTCCCCCAGCTGCTCCGCCATCCGTTCCATCAAATGCAGCGGAAACGGCGGCGAGGCCAGCGGCTTTGCGGCCAGGGACAACAGGGCCGTCGGGTTATCGTCGGCGGCCGTCCGGTTGGAGCTGAGATGCCCGCACCGGCGGCAGCGGTGGATGATTGCCCACTCGCCGCCCTTCCGGACCCAAACCCCGACCGGCTCCATAATCCCGCCGCAGCCGGCCGCCCGGTCGCCGGGGATATCGTCGAGATGAAGGCTGCGCAGGCAGTGGGGGCAATGATTGCGATGCTCGGTTCCGGCTCCGTTCGGAACAACCAGCTTGCCGCAGACTTTACAGGTAAAAGGGCCTTCGCCCAAATTTTTCTCGTTGTAATATTTTCTCAAGGAAATTCCTCCCGGTTAATTTCAGATTCATCTTTTTCAGCATTTTTCCATTCATAAAACAATTTCTCCTTTCATTTTCGAGGTTCCCGCTCCCCTCCCGGCGCCCGAAAATGGGCATAAAAAAACAGGGAGATAAGCCTTTCATAAGCCTATCTTCCTGAAACGATCTGCATATGGGAAAGGATACCGTCATGGGCCTCGGTGTAGCACAAACAAAACCCTCTTTCGAGAGTCTCCGATCTCGCCCTATTCAGTTTACGCGGGGAAAACCTCAAACTTTCTTGCCGACATAAAACAAGCTCCTTTCTTGATCCGTATGCACGGACTATATTGATATTAGCATAGCAGACTTTTTCCCCGCTGTCAAGTGGGTATTTTCCATATTTTTCGTCACCGGCACGGTCTGCGGGGCAAAACATTTGGAGAAAAGCCGGGGTATACGCAAAATATTGAACGGACATACGGGAATGATATGGTCGAAAAGGTTCACAATTCCGCCAAAATATGGTATACTGCTGATAACACAAATGAAAGGAATGGTTTCATCCAATGAAGGAACTTGCATACCTGTTTTTCCTGTTCGCCCGGATCGGCGGACTGACCTTCGGCGGCGGCTACGCGATGCTGCCGATTTTGCAGCGGGAGCTGGTCGACAACCGGCACTGGGTTACCGAGGATGAGCTGGCGGATTACTACGCAATCGGGCAGTGCACCCCCGGCATTATTGCGGTCAATACGGCCACCTTTATCGGAGCCAAGCGCAAGGGCATCATCGGCGGCATTGTCGCGACCCTCGGCGTCGTCTTCCCGTCGATGATTATCATCAGCATCATCGCCGCGTTTCTGCGTAATTTTGCCGATTACCCGGTCGTAATCCACGCCTTTGCGGGAATCCGCGTCTGCGTATGCGTCCTGATCCTGAACGCGGTTTTAAAGCTTTGGAAAAAGGCCGTCATTGACAAGCCGACCCTCGTGATCTTCCTGGTCGTCGCCCTCGGCTCGGTCTTTACGGCCATCCCCTCGGCGGTCTACGTTGTGCTGGCCGCCGTCGCGGGCATCCTTATCCAGAACATCAAGGCCAAGCATCCGGAAGGGGGCGCACAGAAATGATCTTCCTTCGCCTATTTTTCGAGTTCTTTAAAGCCGGGCTTTTCGCCATCGGCGGCGGTTTGGCAACCCTTCCCTTCCTGACCGAAATGGCCGATACAACCGGCTGGTTTACCCAGGCCGACCTGGCCGACATGATCGCGATTTCCGAATCCACCCCCGGCCCGATCGGCATCAATATGGCGTCCTATGTCGGCTTTACAACCGGTTCAACCACCGGGCTTCCTTTCGGTTCCGTCCTCGGATGCCTGATCGCGACGCTGGGTCTGATCACCCCGTCGATTATCATCATCCTTATTATCTTCGGCATCCTGAAAAAGTTTAAGGACAACCGCTATGTCAAGGCCGCGTTTTACAGTCTGCGCCCGGCATCCACCGGCCTGATCGCGGCGGCCGGCTTCTCCGTTGTCGAAATCGCCATGCTGCATCTGGGACTTTTCTCGGAACAGGGACTGGGAGCCGTGTTTGACTGGAAGGCAATTATCCTGGCGGTGCTGCTGTACCTGGCTATGAAGTTCTTGCCGAAGATCCATAAAAAGCTGGATCTTCACCCGGCGTTTTATCTGCTCATCTCAGCAATTGCCGGCATCATCTTCAAATTCTAGTGGGTGGTCACGGACCACTTTTGTCCGACGCGGCCGTGTCACAGCGATCCAAACTGGCTAGACTGCTCGACATATGATTTGCCGTTTATTTTCCGCAGGAAAACGTCCGCTAGCCGTATGCGGGCGCGGCAAAACGAAGCTCAGCAGTCTTCGGACGTTTTTGTCCCGTATGATACAGTTGTTCGACCGGAGCGCAAAGCGACGGGGGATGTTTTTTGCCTGCTGACGGAAAGAAAGGTAAAAAGCAGTCCGTGACTGCCCGGCGCGCTCCGCCATTTCTAACAATAGCAGACCGAGCGGACCCAGTAGCAGGATGCGATTCGATGTCCTACGGACATCCCGCGAACCAAAAGTTTTTGCCCAGCTTTTTCAAAAAGCTGGGAATTTTCATATCCTGGTCACATAACTTTTATTTATTATAGAGTGAAATTCACACGGAGTTAATCTAAATTTTTATCCTATGTGTTATACTGAGTATAGTAGACTGAGTATAGTAGAAAGAACATTTCAATTTGTTTTCCGGTACGGGAAAAGCAGAAAGGAAGGCAAGGAACATGGATACCATCGGCATCAGCAAGCTGGATCTAAAACGGCAAAACCGTATGCAGATTCTGCGTTTAATCCGCAATGACGGACCGGTTTCCCGGATAGATATCGCCCATGCGATTCACATCACCAAAGCCGCAGTCACCATTATCACCAACGAAATGATCAAGGAGGGTATCCTGCAGGAGGTCGGCGAACAGGCTCCGGAAGAGGGGAAGATCCTCCGCGGAAGGAAAAAAATCCTGATCGGGATTAACCCCAACTGGCGGCTGCTCCTGGGGATCTCCTTACAGGGGGGCTGGCTGGACGTCGGCGTGTGCACCTTATCCGGCGGGATCGTCGAACACCACGCCGTGCTGCTGGAGGAGCACTCCGGACTGGATGACCTGCTGCAGTTGATTGCAAACGCATATGCTGACCTCGCGTATAAAAACGATTTAAAGCCGGATACCCTACTGGCCGCCGGCGTCTGTATCGACGCGCCCTTCTACGGGCTGTGCGGCATCACCGAGCAGAACGGGAAAATAAACGCCGGGGATTTTGCGGAAAAGCTGCGCAAAATTGTCGAGGTGCCGGTCGCCTTCGGGAGCCTCACGGAGGGCGTCTCGACAGCGGAAATCTCCTTCCGGACGGAGAATAAGCCCTCCGCTGCAAACCAGGTCGTTCTCCAGATGGGCGGCAGCTTCGGCACCGCCGTGATGATCGGGCAGGAATTCTACCGTGGTGCGTCCGGGGCGGCCTGCTGCATTGGCAAGATGCGGCTTGGGGACGGGCTGAACCGTGCCCCCGCCTCCGAACGGCTCTCCCGCCGCGCTGTGAGCGACCAGATCCGCGCCATCCGCACCCAAAAGCTCTGCACCGCCCTGGATGCGATCAGCATGGACAATCCCCAGCGGGCGGAATGGCTGTTCTGCCACGGCGGCTTTACGCCCGAGGACCCCGCCGTCCGCCAGTACTTTGAACGCATCCGCGAGGATTACACGGCGATTTTGACAAACGTCGTCACCTTTTTCGACCCGCAGCAGGTGATCCTTTTCCCGGACGGCAGCGTCATGGAGGCCCTCATCCAGGCTATGGCCAGCGTCAACAGCCAGTTTTCCGGAAATGGGGAGGAGATCATCCGGTTGTCACGGTTTGGCGAAACCAACCTGTTCCTGACCGGGGCCGCTTTGGCGGAGGAAGCCTTCTTTATCCAGCGGGGCGGATATCTGTAAACCGGAAAAAAGATAAAAATTTCATCCGGACATTTACTTTTTTCAGTCCTTATGGTATACTGTAAATGGTCTGGTTCGCATCAGTTTTTTCCGCGGACACATCCTACGAAATTGCCGGAAATGGAACGAAACGAACAGGACACGCTGTATTCGCTTCGTTCCATTTTTCTATACGCCTTTCCCGGAAGGGGGACTTTTCCTTGAAGCCGCACCGCCCAACCTTTTCAAAGGAATGGAAACGCCAGCTG
>CAYWRQ010000121.1:0-7638 GCA_964460915.1 uncultured Oscillospiraceae bacterium | reverse complement strand
CCCGCGTGGAAAAATCTATCGAAGACTGCGAGCCTGTCGAGCAGTCTCACGTGTTTCCCCGCGTGAGACACGGCCGCGGCGGACAGGAAAGTTTTTGCCCAGCTTTTTTCAAAAAGCTGGTGTCAGGGAAAAAATGCCCAGCTTTTTTCAAAAAGCTGGTGTTAGGAAATGGAAAGTTCTATGAGTGTTAAGGAAAAATTGGAGCCGCTGCTCCTAAAGGTACAAAAGCCCGCCCGCTATATCGGCGGCGAGCTGCATAGCGTTGTAAAAGAAAAAGAAGGGCTGGAATTCCGGCTCGCTTTGTGTTTTCCCGATACCTATGAAATCGGGATGTCCCATCTGGGGCACAAAATCCTCTACGATATCGTCAACTCCGACCCGCATTGCTGGGCGGAGCGGGTTTATGCGCCTTGGGTTGACTTTGAGGCGCTGATGCGGGAAAACGGCCTGCCGCTGTACGGGCTGGAAAGCTTGGACCCGCTGACGGAGTTTGACGCGCTCGGGTTTTCCCTCCAGTACGAGCTGTCCTATACCAACATCCTAAATATGCTCGACCTCGCCGGCATCGACCCCAGGGCCGATCACCGGAAAGAGGACGACCCGATCATCATGGCGGGCGGGCCTTGCGCCAGCAACCCGGAACCGCTGGCCGACTTTTTCGACCTTTTCCAGATCGGCGAGGGCGAGGAGATGATGATGGACGTCATCAACCTGTACCGGGAGATGAAAAAAAACGGCAGCTATACAAAAGCCGCCTATCTCCGCCGCGCCGCGCAGATTCCCGGGATCTATGTCCCCTCCCTTTACGACGTGACCTATCACGACGACGGCACGATCAAGGCCGTCACCCCAAAGGACGGCGCACCCGCAAAGGTCACCAAGCGGATTGTGCAGAATATGTCTGCCGCCCAGTACCCGAAGACCTTCATCGTCCCCTATATGGAGACGGTTCATGACCGCGCGGTGCTGGAGGTCATGCGCGGCTGTATCCGCGGCTGCCGGTTCTGCCAGGCGGGATTCGTCTACCGCCCGCTCCGCGCCAAGGACCCGGATGTCCTCTGCGCCCAGGGAAAGGCCCTCTGCGACTCGACCGGATATGACGAGCTGTCGCTGTCCAGCCTGTCCACCTCCGACCATCCGCAGGTGGAAGAACTGCTGAATAAGATGATCGATTATACCGACGAGCGGAAAATCGGCCTCTCCCTTCCCTCCCTGCGGGTGGACAACTTCTCGGAAGAACTGATGGAAAAGGTCAGCCGCATCCATAAAAGCGGCCTCACCTTCGCCCCCGAAGCGGGCAACCAGCGGATGCGCGACGTCATCAACAAAAATGTCGACGAAGACGAAATCATGAACACCTGCCGCATCGCCTTTGAAGGCGGGTACACCTCGGTCAAGCTGTACTTTATGTCCAGCCTGCCCACCGAAACCGATGAGGATGTCCGCGATATCGGAAGGCTTGCCCAGCGGATTGTCGACCTCTATTTCAGCCTGGAAAAGCGGCCGAAACGGATGGTCAGCGTTTCGATCTCGGTCGCGGTCTTTGTGCCCAAATGCGACACCCCGTTCCAGTGGGTCGGGCAGGACGATTTTGACACCATCAAACGAAAACAGCAGGCACTTTTAGACTCCATCCGTTCCCGTAAAATCAGCGTCGCCTGGCATGATGTGCATACCTCTGTCCTGGAGGGCGTGATCGCCCGCGGCGACAGGCGGCTTGGTAAGGCAATTTACCTCGCATGGAAGGACGGCTGCCGGTTTGACAGCTGGAGCGAATGCTTTGACTACGATAAATGGATCAAAGCCATTGGGGACGCAGGCCTGACACCAGAATTTTACGCCAGCCGCACCCGCGGCCTGGACGAAACCCTTCCCTGGGACCATATCGACGTCGGCGTGACCAAAGCGTTCCTCAAACGGGAATGGGAGAAGGCCCAGCGGGCAGAGGTTACGAAAAACTGCCGGGAACAGTGCGCGGGGTGCGGTGCGGTACGGCTGCTCAACAGAAAGGACGGTGTCTGCGTTGAGTGAAAAAGACTCCAATCAGAAGCGAAAGGTTGTCGTCGTCCAGGGCCGGGATGTCTATGAATACCGCGCCTTCTACAAAAAATTCGAACGCGCCAAATATATCTCCCACCTCGATCTCTACCGGGCTATCCAACGTACCTTCCAGCGGGCAAATATCCCCGTCTGGTACACCGAGGGGTATAACCCCCATATTTACCTGACCTTCCCGATGCCGATCTTCCTGGGCTGTGAAGGGGTAAGCGAAACCTTCGATTTCCGCACGACCGTTTCGATGGAACCGGAGGAACTGAAAACGATGCTGAACGCCGCTTTCCCGGCCGGCATCACCATTACCCATGTCCAGGCGCCGGTCCATAAGCCGATCGAAATCGCAAGAGCAGACTATACCCTGCTCGTAAGCGCAAAAGGGATGACAAATGAATCCCTCCGGGGAAAATGGGATGCTTTCATTTCGGCTGATATCATCCCGGCGGTCAAGCGCACCAAAAAAGGCCCGAAAGAGATTGACCTGAGGCCGATGATCTTCTCCCACCAGACCGAAACGACCGATAAGGGGCTGCTGATGCAGATGCAGGTACAGTGCGGCATTGAGCAAAACCTCAACGCCACCCTTGTCACCGATACCTTTGCCGAAAAGGAAGGGCTGGATCTCAGCTACCACCTGATCCGGCGGGACGCGGTGCTGTTGGAAAACGGGGAAGAATTTACCTGATGTGTGTTTTCTGTAAGGCCCGGACGGGATGTCTAACCCGCCTGGGCCTTTTTCTTGCTGCCCGGTTCCACTGAAAATTGTTCAAAATACGGAGCAGTGTATAGAACCTTGACAAATGCCCTCCCTCGATGTACAATGAACATATAGGTTAGCATGAACTAACCGAAACACTTTAGGAGGTACCATTATGGAGGGAAATATTTCAACAGCGATCCTTGTCCTCGTGCTCCTTGTCCTCTGCCTATTCGCCGTACGCAAGTACATCGGCAACCTTCGGCACGGCTGCTGCGGGGGCGGGCCGGATGAAGATAGAGTCAAGGTCGCGGACAAAAATACCGCCCATTACCCTTATACGGTGACATTAAAGGTCGAAGGGATGCACTGCTCCAACTGCACCGACCGGGTAGAAAATGCCCTGAACAGGCTGGACGGAGTTTGGGCAAAGGTCAGCCTCAAACGGGGCGAAGCCATCGTCCTGACCAAGGGTAGGATCGAGGACGACACCCTGCGGCAAACCGTCGCCCGGGCCGGATATAAAGTTACGGGGATTACCCATGGATAACCCGAACGGGCAGGCAGGCCGGACGGAATCCCCCCCGCTCCCCCGTTTTACCCGGCGGCAGCTCGAGATTACCCGGCAGATCGCCGCCTATCTCTGCGCCCACCTTGAGGAGGGGCTTACGCTGGAAAAGCTGTCGCGGGAATTTTCGATCCCGCTTACAACGATGAAACGCTGCTTTTCCGCCGTATACGGGATACCGGTCTATTCCTATCTCCGCCGCATCCGGATCCAAAAGGCGGCAGAACTTTTGCTGGAAACGGACAGCACGATTCTGGCGGTGGCCGGACAGGTGGGCTACGACAACGCAAGCAAATTTGCGGCCGCCTTTAAGGCCGTAACCGGCCTGTCCCCATCGGAATACCGCCGTTGTCCGGTGAAAGGGGAAAGTGCCGGTTCGCCCAGTTGGTCCGAATAGATTCAAATTGGGCCGATTGGAGCGGAAAACCTGACGCCGCCGTGCTATACTGGGGGTATGGACGAAAAAAACGCGGGATCGTATGCACTATAGTTAGCTTTTGCTAACTGATTAGCAGCGCATCTCCCGTCCATACTATCCCTTGATTCCAAAGAAAGGCAGGATTTTATTATGAGCAAGGTTGCAGTAGTTTATTGGAGCGGAACCGGAAACACCCAGGCCATGGCGGAAGCAGTTGCCGCAGGGGCAAAGGGCGCAGGGGCCGCGGTCAGCGTATATACCGCTTCGGAATTTGACCCGTCTTCCATCGGCGAATACGACGGCGTAGCCTTTGGCTGCCCGTCCATGGGTTCCGAGCAGCTGGAGGACAGCGAGTTCGAGCCGATGTTCCAGGCGTGCGAAGGCAGCCTCAGCGGCAGGAAGATCGCGCTGTTCGGTTCATACGGCTGGGGCGACGGCGAATGGATGCGCAATTGGGAAGAAACCTGCAAAGGCGACGGAGCAGAGCTTGCCCACGAAAGCGTCATCTGCAACGACGCCCCCGACGACGCGGCGATTCAGTCCTGCGAAGAGCTGGGCGCCGCATTGGCATAAACAAGTCGCCAAACCTCTCCTTTAAGTCCAAATCCCCTGTGCAAAGGCCGCTTCCACAAAAGGAGCGGCCTTTGTACGTTTGTCCAAAAGAACCGCATGGAACCAAAACAGCAGGTTGTAATGCGGCGGTCACATCAGAAAGGAAAACAATGCCCGCAGAAAGGTCAAAGCTTTCCGCGGGCATTGCTTTATGCAGTATGCTTATATTTCGTGTTATAATACCGATAATACTGAAAATCATACCGTTCATTTGTGACGTGTACCAAAAGTGAGCGCGTATCGATCAATTGATAACCGCACCGCTCCAAAACACGTTGGGATTTGACATTATCTACAGCAGCTGTACCAATTAAATACGGAATACTATAATTTTCCAATGCCCACCTGGTAACTTCTTTCGCAGCTTCTGTGGCAAACCCCTGTCCCCGGTATTCTGTCAGCAAATGGTAGAATATTTCCGGTTCATGCAGATCGTCATGTTTTCCGGCGCCGATCGTACCCATAAACCTTCCGGTCGACTTTTCAAAAATGCCAAAAGAGATCAATCCGTTTAGGATATCCATAGAAGCGTATTGTGAAATCAACCAATTCAAAAATCCTTTTCCGCTTCCGAAACAAGACTTTTGAACATCAATCACGATCCGTTCAAAATGCCGGGTAATCTGCTTCGCAAAGCTCACGAATTATAAGCCGTTCAGTTGATATTCTCATCAGCCGTTATAGACGCCGTTTGCATCGACCTGATAGCCGTCAATAATCGTGTTCTTGGCCAGCTTGCAGGAGGACGGATAGAAATAATAAACCTTCCCGCCGATCTTGCTCCAGCCCGTCGCACAGGTACCCGCAGAGGTCGACATATAATAGGTGGAGCCGCCGATATCATTCCAGCCGGTTACCATTACGCCGTCACTGCCCATATAATACCATCTGCCGTTAAGCTCCAGCCAGCCTTTCGCCATGACGCCGTTGGACTTGAGATAGTACCAGTCGCCTTTATACTGCTCCCATTTGCTGGAAACCATCTTGCCGCTGCCGTCCGAGAAGAACCAACTGCCGCCGACCTTGTACCAGCCGGTCGCCATGCCGCCCCAGTCGTAGAGATAATACCAGGTACCGTTTTCTTCCAGCCAGCCGGTTTTCATCGCGCCGCCATCATTCGGATCCAGGTAATACCAGGCGAGGTCATTCTGCTGCCATCCGGTCAGCTTATTGCCGTTTGCGTCAATCAGATACCACTTATTCCCTTCCTGCGACCAGGTGCCGGAGAAGACGCTTCCGCCGGAAGGCTTGTCGGCCGTGATCGTATCGTCGTCCTCATCCGACGGCTTCAGGGCCGTCTGCGCGACCGGCGCCTTTTCCGACGTTCCGTTCAGCACGCCGTCGCTCCCAAAGGTATAGGACTGGCCGTTGATGGTATTGGTGCCGGTCAGGTAGGTACCGGTCGAATTGGTAAAGTAGTAGACCGCGCCGTTCTGATACTGCCAGCCGGACATATTCTGCGGGACCGTCGTAACGGCGCAGCCGTTTAAGCGCAGCTGTTCATTGTAGCCCTGTTCCGCAGTGGAATAGGTATTGATCGAGTTGGCGGACACGTCGATCGTACAGCTCTTTAGATTTACCAGGTCGCCCATGGACGTCAAACGGTTGTTGTTCAGATACAGTGTCTCCAGGCTGCTGGTCGGAACGCCTTTCGCGGAGGTAATCGCGTTGTCCGACAGATCCAGCCGGTTCAATGCCACCAGGTTAGAGGCAAAGGACAGATCGGAAATTCCATTCTTGCTGGCGCTGAACGTCTGCAGGGAGGTCGGAAGGCTGCTGATCGAGGTGATCCGGTTATCCGACAGGTCGAGGGAGGTCAGCTTTTTCATCAGCGTAATGCTGCGGGGCAATGTAATGATATAGTTGTCCGACAGGTCGAGCGTCTGCAGGTTCGAGCAGACAACCGCGCCGGACATATCCTCAATCAGGTTTCCGGACGCATAAAGCTCCTTCAAATACGAATAGGCGTCGGAGTTGTCCGAAATGCTGTCCAAGGTCGTAAACTTATTGTCGGAGATATCCAGGTAGGTCAGGCGGTAGCTGTATTTGAGGTCTTCCAGCGAAGACAGCTTGTTGCCCGACAAATCCAGATAGGTAACGCCGCTCAGATATTCGATTCCCTTTAAAGAGCTGAGGTTCTGGCCGGAAAGATCCAGGTAGGTGTACGACGCAAGCTCGTTTGCCGTCAGGACACCGTCGCCGTCGGTGTCGCACTGTGCCTTCAGGGCTTTTAACAGGGTCGCGTTAAAATCGGAGGTATCGACCCCTTTAACCGACGAGGTCGCCGCCGATACGGCCGGCAGATATCCCCCGGCGCCGGTCAGGCCCAGCATAACAGCCATCGCACCGGCTGTCAGCGTACGAAACAAACCCTCTTTTTTCTTTTTTCCTTTCAACATGATTGTCCTTCCTTTCAGTCGCGGAATAACCGGATGGAACCCCTGTCCATCCCTTCAATATATGCACCGATGACATAAGATATGCCAGAAAGATTACAGGAATATCTTCTTTATCTATGAGTATATCACAAAAAAATCAAGCGGTAAAGCGATTTTACAAAGAATAACAAAACTGTAACTTTCTATTACCCTTATAATAAAATACACCTTAGAAAAGCAAAAAGTTGCACCAAGAAAAAACTTTACAAAATCCCCCAAAATCTATACGTAAAAGATACTCCCGTTTTGCTCTTTCAGGCAGACAAAATGGATGCAGAAAAAAGAGAAAAACGACCCAAAACTCCGATTTTATCTTGACCTAAGGGCAGTTTATGATTATAATAAAAAGGTATCAATACGCGTACACGAAAGGATGTTGCAGCATATGAAAAACAGCGAAAAAACGCTCGATATGATCGTAAACCTCTGTAAAGCCCGCGGCTATGTCTTCCCGGGCAGCGAGATCTACGGCGGACTCGCCAACAGCTGGGATTACGGTCCTCTGGGCGTCGAGTTTAAAAATAACGTCAAAAAGGCCTGGCTGAAAAAGTTTGTCCAGGAAAGCGGCCTGAACGTCGGTCTGGACGCGGCCATCATCATGAACCCCCAGACCTGGGTCACCACCGGCCATGTCGGCAACTTCTCCGACCCGCTGATCGACTGCAAGGACTGCCATTCCCGCCAGCGCGCGGACAAGCTGATCGGCGACGTTCACCCCGAAATCAATGTCGACGCCATGAGCTTTGAGAAGATGGACGCCTTCATCTCCGGGCATGATGAAGTGGTCTGCCCTGTCTGCGGCAAGCACAACTTTACCCCCATCCGCAAATTCAACCTGATGTTCAAGACC
>CAYWRQ010000120.1:0-7689 GCA_964460915.1 uncultured Oscillospiraceae bacterium | reverse complement strand
CAGGCTTTATCTTGATTTCGGTTTCCGGCCGGCAACGGAAAACGCCCTGCAAAACCGGGACGGCTGGCGGATCATAAAGGCGCTCACCGGCCATCCGACTTTGAAAGGGTATGATGCGGCGAAACCGGAAGAAATTTTGGCGAAACCGGAATAAATACGAAAAACCGTCTGGAAAACCAAATTCCAGGCGGTTTTTTGTTTTCAGCTTATAAACGCAAATCACAGCAGACCGTTTTGAACCTTGGCTGCCGTCAGGGTATTGCGCATCAGGGTCGCAATGGTCATCGGGCCGACGCCGCCGGGAACAGGCGTAATCCAGCCCGCCTTCTTTTCGACAGCGGCAAAATCAACGTCGCCGCAAAGCTTCCCTTCTGCATTGCGGTTCATCCCGACATCGATCACGACTGCGCCTTCCTTGACCATATCGGCGGTCACAAAGCCCGCCTTGCCGACTGCCGCCACCAGGATGTCCGCCCGCGCGCAGATTTCTTTTAAGTTCCGGGTCTTACTGTGGCAGATGGTGACGGTGCCGTTGCGGTGGAGCAGCAGCATCGCCATCGGTTTGCCGACAATGTTGCTGCGGCCGATGACCACGCAGGACTTGCCCGTGATATCGACACCAGTCGAGTCGATCAGATCCAGGCAGCCCGCGGGCGTGCAGGGCAGGAAATTATATTCGCCGATCATGATCCGGCCGACATTGCCTTCGGTAAAAGCGTCCACGTCCTTCTCGGGCGCAATGGCGGCGATGATCTTATGGTCATCAATCTGCTTCGGGACGGGGAGTTGTACCAGGATGCCGTTGACCTTCGGGTCGAGGTTGAGCTGCTCAACCAGGGCCAGCAGCTCCTCCTCGGTTGTTTCCTCCGGCAGCGCATACTCATACGACTCGATGCCGCAGACGGCGCAGGCTTTCTTTTTGTTGTTGACATAAACGCGGGACGCGGAGTTGTTGCCGACAATCACGACCGCAAGGCCGACCGTAATCCCCTGTTCTTTCAGCACGGCGACCTCTGCCGCTACCTT
Organism: uncultured Oscillospiraceae bacterium; assembly: GCA_964460915.1. Lineage (GTDB taxonomy): Bacteria > Bacillota > Clostridia > Oscillospirales > Ruminococcaceae > Faecivivens. Next base: position 6,663 of record CAYWRQ010000120.1, on the reverse strand, counting down.
TTGTTTGACCTCGGCAGAAATTTTCTTGCCGTCAATGATCTGTGCCATAATACTGATCCCTTTCCTTTATCGACTGCCGCTTAAGGGCGGTTTTATTTTTCCTGTGCGGTTTCGGTATCCTCTTCGGAAGGCTGTTCCGCTTTTTCAGCGCCCTTCTTCCCTTCCTTAGCCGCCTTCTTTTCGGCGCGGATACGGGCCTTTTCTTCCTTCCACTTTGCCTTATCGGCCTTCAGCTTCTGCAGCTCGGCATATTCCGCTTCATCCTTCTCAAACTGCTCGGTCCGGGCATAGCAGCGAAGATAGTTCTCGTCATGGGCAGACTGAATCTTGCTCCGGATTACGATCCAGGTGATCAGGCAGCCTACAAAAAGCAGCCCCGCAAGCAGCTGGGAGACACGGATCTTCCCGATCAGCAGCGAGTCGGTGCGCAGGCCTTCGACAATCATCCGCTCAAAGCCGTACCAGCCCAGATACATCAGGAAAATTTCGCCGTCAAACCGTCTGTGCTTGGCGTACAGGTACAAAACGACGAAGCCGAGCAGGCACCAGATGGATTCATATAAAAAGCAGGGATGTACCGGGGCGCTCGGGTCAACCGTTACCCCAAGGGCCGTCAGCGAAGCGATATTTTTCGTGTCCGACAGATAGGCGACAATCCGGTCGCCGGTCATGCCCCAGGGCAGACTTGTATTGCTGCCAAAGGCCTCGCCGTTGATAAAATTGCCCCAGCGGCCAAGGCCCTGGCCGATCAGGAAACCGAGAGAAGCAATGTCCAGCACCGGCAAGACGTGCATCTTATGGCACTTCGCGACAATCGTACCGACCAAAAACGCGCCGATCACGCCGCCGTAGATCGCCATGCCGCCCTCCCAGGTGTGCCAGAGGGAGGAAAGATTGTCCTTGTACTGATCCCAGGAGAACACGACATAGTAAACCCGTGCGCCAACTACACCGCCAATCAGGCCGCCGAGGACAACGTCAACCAGTTTATCAGCATTGACGCCGAAACGCTTACAATTCCGAAACGCCATCAGCATCGCAAGCAAAATGCCGACGGCAATGATGATGCCGTACCAAGCAATGTGCAGGCTCCCGATGCTGAACGCAGTGGGATTTAAATGAAACTCAAGGCCGAGCTTTGGAAAACTAACAGTATGCAAAAGAATACACCTTCCTTAAAATGTTGTTATGCGCGGGGATGGATGACCGAAATTGCCATACACGCGGGGGCAAAGTCGGACGCCAGCCGGCGCATGATGTCCTCCACCGTGATGTCCGCTAAAATCCCGATCGATTCGAAGACGGTCATACCGGACATGGCCGCGCTGAGCAATGCGGTCGCCGCGTCCTCCACATCATGGAGCGTCCGCAGCATCCGGCCGTAAATCGCGTTTTTACAGACGAGGAAATCCTCCTCATCGATTCCGGCCTGTTTGACCCGCTCGATTTCCCGCATGATCGCCTGCTGAACCGCCTCCGGGTTTTCCGACTCGCCGCCGAACAGGGAGACGAGGAACCCTCTGCCGCAGAAGACCTCCGTGCCGAAGGTGGAGTTGATCAGCCCCGTATCCAAAAGCTGTTCATAACAGGCGCTGGTGGAGCCGATCAGCAGCTCATGCAGGATTTCCAGCTCAAACTGCTGGCGCAAAAAAGCCTTTTCATCCGCAGCGGGCTTCTGTTTATAGCCGATATAAAACTGCGGCATCGCGACATCCATCGTGAGATCGGCGCGGCTGCGGAGCGCTTCCTTTTTTTCACAATATGGCGCCCGTTCAATCTCCACCGGCTCCCCCTCCCGGAGGTTCTCCTCGATGATCCGAATCGCTTCATCGGGGTCGAAGTTGCCGGCGATTGCCAGGACCATATTGTTCAGATTATAAAATACATCATAGCATTTATAGAGAAGCTCCGGCGTGATCTGGGCAATGCTCTCCTCGGTGCCGGCGATATCCACCTTGACCGGGGAGTTTTCATACAGACAGGACAGCAGCCCAAACAGGACCCGCCACCCCGGCGAATCATCATACATCCGGATTTCCTGGGCAATAATGCCCTGCTCCTTCTGCACCGTTTCCTTCGTAAAATACGGATGCTGGACAAAGGTCAGCAGCGCTTTTAAGGATTCCGGGAAATTGGCGGTACAGGAACAGAGATAGCAGGTCCGGTCAAAGGAGGTATAGGCATTGGCGTCGGCCCCCGTCTCGGCAAACAGCTTAAATGCGTCCCCATCCTCGCTCTCAAACAGCTTATGCTCCAGGTAATGGGCAATACCCGCCGGAACGGTCGTGAACTCCGCTTCCCCTTTCTTGCGGAAGGAAACGTCCACCGAGCCGTAATTGGTACCGAAAAGCGCGTATGCCGTTGAAAAGCCTTCCATCGGATACAGCAGAACCGTAAGGCCGGATGCATGACGGCACTGGATATAGGTTGTTTTGAGCCTAGGGTCGGTCAAAACCGTCTTATTCATCCTGCGATTCCCCCTCTCCCGCGCCGCCTTCGCCGGTGCCGTTTAACAGATAAACGGTATCCAGCTGCAGCATATTGGCGGCCGCGACAATCTCTTCCCGGGTCACCCGGGCCAGCTTTTCGCACTGCTCTTCCGGCGTCTCGCGGATCCCGAAAATCTTCTGGGCGCGGTAGTAGCTCTCGACCGAGAAGGGAGACTCCTCTACCGAGCGGAAGGTGTTCTGCAAAGACAACAGCGCAAAGCGCATATCTTCATCGGTAAACTCGCCCCGCTTCATCGCTTCGACCTCGGCGAAAATGGCCGCCTTTGCCTCCTCGACATTGTCCGGGCAGACACCGGAATCAATCAGCATCACGCCTTTGGTCCGGTCCAGGTTCGCACCGCAATAATAGCACAGGCTCTTCTTCTCCCGGACGTTTAAAAACAGCTTGGAGGTCGGCGTACCGCCGAGAATCGCGACCATCATCCGGAAAGGGTTCAGCATCGGGCTGTCCGGGGTGATGTCCGCACGGTAGCCGATGCAAAGCTTAGACTGGACAACCTGAAAATCATCCCGCTCGTTTTTGACCTGCGCACCGGCGCAGATCCTGCGCGGCTCCGGCCGGGTACAGGGCACGCGGTTTTCCACAAATTCACCGGCGAAGGCTTCCGTAAACAGCGGTTTTACTGTTTCGGCATCCCCGCTGCCGACGTGCAGAATCTCGACACGGGCGGTGCGGAGAATCCGCTCGTAGGCGGCCGCGGCAGAACGCGGGGTAATCTTGTCCAGATCCTCCAAAAAGCCGTACATCGGCAGGCCCGCCGGTTCGTCCCCCAGCATCAGGCGGAGGGTGCGGTTGATGGCATACCGGCGCTTTTCGTTGATTTCGGCGCGGATCGAATCAGCCAGATACTTCTTCTGGATGCGGAAGGTCTCCTCCGCAAAAGCGCCGTTTTCAATCAGCGGATGGAACAGCATCGAAAGCAGCAGCTTCCCGCTCTCCATCAGCAAATCTTCCCCTCGAAGCGTCAGACTGCTGTCAATCGTGGCGGCGGCGAGGGTGATCGACTGCTCGTCCCCCAGCTTTTGGATGCTGCTGCCGGCAATCGCACCATAGAGCAGATTCAGCTTGCGGGAAAACAAGCGATAAGTCGGATAATCTTTTGTACTTTTGCCCAGCATCAGGGAGACAAGCGCGTTCTCCGTCACTGTCTCGCGGGAAAGCGGGACGATCAGGCTAACCGCCAGCAGGCTGGACTGAAACCGCTCCATCGGGATCGAGCCAAAGCTTACTTGGTCCCCGATAGCGGAAAATGTATGAGGATAGGGCCTCATTCGATCATTCCTTTGCGCATAATTTCCTATTTATTATAGCACAAATCAGAGAAAATTGCAGGAAATCTGAAAAAAAACTTGGCGGTCTTTTTATGGATTGGATAAAAAAATAAACAATATTTTCGGAGATTTAGATTTTTTTCGAATATCCTACAGGATTTCACCGGGGAGGAACAGAACGGTTGACGGAAAAGGCAAAATGTGTTATACTGAAAGCGGAAAAGTGAACTGGGTTGATAAGGAAAGGAAGGTTTTTATGTCTGTACTTGTTACCGGCGGTGCCGGTTATATCGGATCGCATACCTGTGTGGAACTGCTGGAAGCCGGAGAAAAGGTGATTATCCTGGACAATTTCAGCAACTCCAAGCCCGAAGTCCTCGACAAAATCCGCGCAATCAGCGGTAAAGACTTTACGTTCTACGAAATCGACCTGCTGGACGAAGAAGGCGTCGAGAGGGTTTTTGCCGAAAATGAAGATATTGATTCGGTTATCCATTTCGCGGCGCTCAAGGCTGTCGTCGAGAGTGTACGGAAACCGCTCGAATATTACCACAACAACCTGACCGGCACGCTGGTGCTCTGCAAGGCTATGCGCGCCCATAATGTTAAGAAGATCGTTTTCAGCTCTTCTGCAACGGTTTACGGCTCGCCCGCATCCCTCCCCATCCGCGAGGATTTTCCCCTGTCCACCACCAATCCCTACGGCTCCACCAAGCTGATGATCGAAAATATCCTGCGGGATGTCTGCGCTGCGGACGCGGATTGGAGCGTCGCCCTGCTGCGGTACTTTAATCCGATCGGCGCGCATCCTTCCGGGCTGATCGGCGAGGAACCGAACGGAATCCCGAACAACCTTCTGCCTTATGTGGCGAGAGTTGCCTGTGGCGAACTGGAATGTCTGTCGGTGTACGGCGATGATTACGACACACCTGATGGAACCGGCGTCCGCGACTATATCCATGTAGTCGACCTGGCAAAAGGCCATCTGCGCGCGATTGACTGGGTGCGCAGCCATAAAGGCGCCGACACCTTCAACCTTGGCACCGGCCAGGGCTATTCGGTTCTCGAAATTGTCCATGCATTCGAAAAATACAGCGGCAGAAAGGTCAACTACAAGATCACCGACCGCCGCCCCGGCGATATCGCCGCCTGCTACGCCGACCCCGGCAAGGCAAAGGAAGTGCTCGGATGGGAAGCTCATCTCGGCCTTGAAGAAATGTGCCGCGATTCCTGGAACTATATCGTGAAGAGCAAGAATCTGTAAGCTTGCAAAAAACGGCCGCAGACCTATTTTTAAGGTTTTGCGGCCGTTTAATTTATTATTTTATGAAAATACGGGGCGAGCCTGATACGAACATTGTCCGGATTCATATCTAGAGGATTTGCCTGCCCATAACCGGAAATTAACGCACAATCCGATAATACTTAAAGCCGTTCTCCTCTTTTATATATTGAAAACCGACTTTTTCAAGCACATGCTGGCTGCGCGTATTCTTTATGACCGTATCGGCCTTAACCGCGGCCATTCCCAAAGTATCAAAGGCATACTGCAAAGCTAACTGTTCCGCGCAGGTTCCATATCCGTGTCCTTTTACAGTATCATTTTGCAGATGAATACTTAAAACACACTCTTTGCTTTCATAATCAATCTGTTTCAGCTGCAGTTCTCCGATTAGCTTACCGTCCTTCATAATGGCAAACAGAACACGGGATGGAGTTTGCTTGGCATCAAAATATCTGTTTACAGCTTCTTCGCTGTACTGGTACGGTGTAAACAAATTCATATCCATATATATGGCGGGGTCATTTTCCCAGCCCTGATATAACATATGGCAAAGCTCTCTGGTCATCATGCAAAGAGATATTTCATTCACATGACCATTCCTTTTCAGAAATTATCCTCATCCAGCGCCCATTCCTTCGCCCGGGTAACGGCTTTCCTCCAGCAGCGGAGTTTCCGTTCCCTGGCTGCGGCGTCCATTTCCGGGGTATACCTGCGCTCGATCTTACGGGCGGAAAGAAGCTCCTCCCGGTTCCAGAACCCGACCGTCAGGCCCGCCAGATAGGCTGCGCCAAGGGCCGTCGACTCATACACCTGCGGGCGGAGGATCGGGACGCCTAAAATATCTGCCTGGAACTGCATCAGGAAAGTGTTGGCCGAAGCGCCGCCGTCCACCGCCAGCTCGGCAATCGGGCGGCCGGTGTCCGCGACAATCGCCTCTAGAAGATCGGCCGACTGATAGGCGATCGATTCCAGCGCCGCACGGATGATATGGGCGCGCTTGGTGCCGCGGGTGATGCCGATCAGCGTCCCTCTGGCATACATATCCCAATGGGGCGCGCCGAGCCCGGTAAAGGCCGGCACCATATATACGCCGCCGGTATCGCTCACCTTGCGGGCATAATACTCCGAATCGGAAGACTCCCCGATAAACCGCATCTCGTCCCGCAGCCACTGGACAACTGCGCCGCCGGTAAAGACGCTGCCCTCCAGGGCGTACTGGACATTCCCTTCAGACGAGGCGGCTACCGTTGTGATCAGGCCGTTTTGGCTTTCGACCGGCTCGCTCCCGGTGTTCATCAACAGGAAGCAGCCGGTGCCGTAGGTGTTTTTGACGTGCCCTTTTTCCCAGCAGCACTGGCCAAACAGCGCCGACTGCTGGTCACCAGCGACGCCCGCGATCGGGATCGCCACGCCGTTAATATACGCGCTGCCAAAAACATGGGCCGAAGGGCGCACCTCCGGCAGCATCGCTCTTGGAATCCCCAGCAGCGAGAGGATTTTCTCGTCCCAGGAAAGGGTATGGATATTGAACATCATCGTGCGGGAGGCGTTGGTGTAATCGGTGGCAAAGATTTCGCCGCCGGACAGTTTCCACAT
>CAYWRQ010000119.1:0-7695 GCA_964460915.1 uncultured Oscillospiraceae bacterium | reverse complement strand
CCCGCTTGGAACGGGAAACCTCCTCCGCCGCCAGCTCCCGCAGCGGCACCCGCACCACCCGGGTATAGGCTCTGTCCGCCGGGGCCTCCTTCCGGGCGGAGTCCGGCTGCCGGGTCGGCTTTTCCGCCGGGGTATCCTTCCGGGCATCCGGCTCCGGCGCTTTTCCCCTCGGTTCCCGCCTGGAAACCCTCTGTCTCCGCACGGCCTTTTCCTTTTTTTCCGCCTTTTCCGCCGGGGAGGGTTTACCTTTCGGCCGCTTTCCGGCAGGCTCTCCGGCCGGTAATACCCCCGCGCGGTCAGGGGAAAGCTCCTGCCGGGAGGCCGTCTCCTCCGGCTGCTCCAGCATCGCCAGAACCGCCGTCAGCGTCTCGGTCACCGACGGAGCGGATTTCCCGCCCTCGTACAGCGCCGCCGCGCCTTTTTCCGCCCGCTCCGGGGGCTGCTCCGATGTATCCTGTACAGCTGTCTCCTCCGGAAAGTCCGTCTCCTCCGAAAAAGAGATACCGGCCAATTCCTTTAAAATCTCATCTACCGTTGTACCCACGCCGGTCCCTCCTTTCCGGATATTTTGTTTATCCTTTCGTCTTTGGCTCCACAGCCTTGATCCCCAGCCGCTGGCGGGCGATCTCATACATGATAATCCCGCCGGCCACCGACGCGTTGAGCGAGGTAATCTCGCCGCACATCGGCAGCGCGACCATCTGATCGCACTTCTCCCGCAGCAGCCGGTTCATCCCTTTCCCCTCGGAGCCGACAATCAGCGCGACCCCGCCGGAGAAATCGGTCTGGCACCAGTTTAGCCCTTCCATATCGGCGCCGTAGACCCAGATTCCCTTTTCCCTCAGCTGTTCCACCACCGACACCAGGTTCGCGACCCGCGCCACCGGCAGATGGGCCGCCGCCCCGGCAGAGGTCTTATACACCGCCGGGGTCAACCCGACGCCCCGGCGCTTGGGAATCACGATCCCGTGGGCGCCCGCTGTCTCGGCTGTCCGGATCAGCGCCCCGAGGTTGTGGGGATCCTCGATCTCGTCGGCGATGATCAGAAAAGGCGGCTCCCCTTTTTCGGCTGCCCGGTCTAAAATGTCCTCCACCTCGGCATACTCCACCGCCGACAGGGTGACGGCGACCCCTTGGTTGGGGGTGGCGCCGCACATCGCGTCCAGCTTTTCGGGGGAGATTTCCTTGACCGGATAGCCCCCGTCCTTCGCCATCGAAACGATCTTGCCGACGCTGCCGCCGGTGGCTCCCCGTGCCACATAGACCGTATCGATCCGGCTGCCGTTTTTCAGCGTCTCGATGACCGCGTTGCGCCCGGCGACAAGGTTTTCGTAGCCGCCCTCGGGCGCAGTCTCCTCCCGTCCGGTGCGGGGGCCGGACGCGGGCCTGCCGGAGGTGTTCTTATAGGAAGGTCTGCCGGTGTTTTTCCGGGAAGGCCGGTTTGGATAGGTTTTCATAGCGTTTATCCCTTCTGCCGTAAGCATTTGTATGGTAAAAGTATACCATACTCCGCCTCCAAAAACAACTGAAATGAACCAAAATATTGAATCTTCCGCTTTTGTCGTGTCTGACAAAATTACAAATTGTAACTTGTGCAAAGCTCCAAAAAACATCTTTTTTGCAATATACACTGGAAAAAAACATACAATCCGACTATAATATTCTAAAGAAGGATGCTTATTTTGACAAAAAAGGAGGGTCTGTATGAGGCAAATAGGCAAAAAACTTGCCGCCGGGCTGTGTACATTCACCCTCCTTTGTTCATTGTGTACACCTGTCCTTGCAGCAGAAACATATTCACCCCTGACCGGGGAAAACAGCGCGTCGGATTCCGAGCCGGAAACGGTATCGGAGGAGCCAAAGGACATCCGGGTCACCGTCGGCATTTTTGAAAACATCAGCCGCAGCTGGATTTTAAACCCCATGCAGATCACCTGCAGCGAAACCGACGGCCTGCAGGAGCTGATGGACACGCTGGTTCGGTACGCCTACCTGGAGGACGCCCTGGTCAGCGACGGGGCGCTTCTCTCCCTGACGGACGATACCGGGGATGTCTATAAGCTGGACACCCGGAAGGAGCAGTCCTGGCTGCTGATCCTAAACGGGATCGAATACGATACCCTCCTCGGCTCCGTGGATGAAAACACCGAGGCCGCGCCCTTTACCTTCTCGGACGGCGACATCATCCAGCTGGTCTTCAACAGCAATGCCGTCGCCGAAACGGATATGTCGGCCGTGTCGGTCCCCAGCCGCACCCTGTCCACGACGACCGAGGAAATCCCCTGGGACGCCGCCTATGACACCGCCATTACGACCGGCAGCAGCTGGCTGAAAAACAGCGCCGCAACCCCCTATGCCCTGACCGTCCTCGGCGCTTCGGGCACCTCGGTCGACCATAAATACCTCACCCGCATCTTACGGGGCATTTTGGAGGAAGAGAGCCGCGACGGAATCGCCTTGGCGCAGGATATCCTCTGCGTCAGCTTCAGCGGCATCTCCGCCGAGAACTTTTCCGGCGAAAACCTCCTGCAGACCCTGATTTCCCTGCCGGATCTTTCGCGGCTCGCGACGATCGGCGGACTTCTCGCCTATGACTGCAACGGCTACAGCGTCCCCGCCGACGCCTTAAACTCCCGCGCCGCGATGATCAATGTCATCATGGCCGGGCAAAACGAGGACGGCGGCATCGCCAGCCAGCGGGGTGAGACAAGCGATATCCTCCTGACCGCCCTGTCGCTGACGGCGCTGGCTCCCTACCGGGACGACGAAGCGATCAGCCCCTGTATCGAGCGGGCGCTGGAATGGCTCTCCGGGGAGCTGGAGAGCGACGGCTGCTATTATCAGAAGGGTCGCCCTTCCTGCACGGCGACCGCCGCGGCGGTTCTCGCCCTCGGGAGCCTGGCGATCCCTCTGACCGATGAGCGCTTTTCCGCCGATGAGGCTACCCTGATGGACGCCCTGATGCGCTTTTATCAGGAAGGCTCCGGTTTCTCCGAGCGGATAGGCGAGGAACCGGACGAGTACGCGACCGGCCTTGCCCTTCTCGCCCTCTGCGCCGAAAAGACCGAGCGCAACCCCCTTATCCTCCGTTCCCAGATCGTCAACTCCGGCTCCATCGACCTGACCTCCTCCGAGGAGTCCAGCGAGGAGCCGTCCTCCCAGCCGGTGCTGGACGAGGAGAAGCGCAAGACGGTCCGCAGCGGCCTGATCGGTGCGGTGCTGGGCGGCGGGATCGGAATTATGATCATGCTCGTGGTCCTGATCCGGCTGAAAAAGAAATACGGGCACGGCAAAAAATCGGCTGATGCTGGCCCCCAGCCCCCTGAACCGAAAGGATAAAAATTGCATCCGCCTGTACCCTTACGGGCGGATTTTGCTTTATCTGTCTTTTGAAAGGAGCTTTTTATGGACACCAAACAATTGACCGCCCGGCTGCAAAGCGGCACTTTGGACGGGACGCTGGCTCGGCTGTACGGCGCGGAGGGGCTTCCCTACGCCCGGAAACGATGCCTGGAAACAATTGACGGCTTCACCGCCCTTTTCGGGGAGCAGCCGGAGCTGCACCTCTTTTCCTCCCCCGGACGGGTCGAGATCGCCGGCAACCATACCGACCACAACCACGGCCAGGTGCTCGCCGGAGCGGTCAATATGGACATTCTCGCCGCCGCCGCCCCCACATCCGAAAAGGTGATCCGCATCAAATCGGTCGGCCATAAGCAGGACGATATTTCCCTTTCCGACCTTTCCCCCCAGCCGGAGGAGGCGACCCATTCCGCCTCGCTGATTCGCGGCACTGCCTATGATTTTGCCCGCAAGGGGCGGGGCATCGGCGGGCTGACCGCCTACACGACCTCGGATGTGCCAAAGGGCAGCGGCCTTTCCTCCTCGGCGGCCTTTGAAGTCCTGATCGGCTGTATGCTCAGCCATTTTTATAACGGCGCCCGCGTCTCCCCCGAGGAGATCGCCCTCACCGCCCAATTCGCCGAAAACGTCTACTACGGCAAGCCCAGCGGCCTGATGGACCAGATGGCCTGCTCGGTCGGGAATATCGTCCAGATCGACTTTGCCAGCCCCTCTGCGCCTGCCCTCCGCCCGATCACGCTGGATTTGGCGCAGCTTGCCCACCGGCTGGTCATCGTCGACGTCGGCGGGAGCCACTCCGACCTGACCGATGCCTACGCGGCGATCCCGGCGGAGATGAAGGCGGTCGCGGCCCTCTTTGGGCAGGAGGTGCTGCGCGGCATCACCTATCCCCAGCTGCTGGAAAAGGCGGCGGAAATCCGGGCCGCCTGCGGGGACCGCGCCCTGCTGCGGGCGATCCACTTTGTCACCGAAAACGAGCGGGTCGAAAGGGCCGCAGCCGCCCTGCAAACAGGCGACTTCGCGGGCTTCTGCGCCCAGCTGACCGAATCCGGCCGCAGCTCGGCCCTCTGCCTGCAAAACGTCTACCCGGAAAACGACCCATGTTCCCAGGGCATGACCTTGGCCCTCGCCATCGCCGGGCGGACGCTCGCCGGGGAAGGGGCCTACCGGGTGCACGGCGGCGGCTTCGGGGGGACAACCCTGAACCTCGTCCCGGAACAGAAAACCGCAGCATTTTACCGACAGATGGAAACCGTCTTCGGGAAGGGCTGCTGCCATCCGCTCACCTTCCGGGAGGGCGCCGTGCGGATCATATAATCTCCATGAAAAAGGAGGGTTCCTGCATGGAAGAAAAAATCCGGGTCTTGCCGACCCATATTGTCTCGGCGGCAGGCGTCGTCACCAACGCGGAGGGAAAGGTCCTGATGGTCAAGACCTACAATTCCGGGTGGGTTTTCCCCGGCGGGCAGGTCGAGGTGGGGGAAAACCTGATTGACGCGGTCAAAAGGGAAATCCTTGAGGAATCCGGCATCGAGGCGGAGGTCGGGGAGCTTTTCGCCGTCACCTCCAATACGTGCAAACGCCCCGGTTACAACGGCGTCAAGGAGATCCCGACTATCGTAAACTTTGACTTTATCTGCCGGGCAACCGGCGGGAGCGCCCGTCCCTCGGAGGAAAATTCGGAGACCGGATGGTTTTCTGAGGAAGAAGCCCTGTCGCTGATCACAGCCCCGGCCATCATCCACCGCTTCAACGCCTACCTCACCTACACCGGCCGCCCCCTTTACCTGGAATACATCACCCATCCCGCCTTCCAGCTCAAGCTTGCGCGCCGTCTCTAATCAAATTCCCTAAAACCAACACCAAAACGGGCGGGCCGCCGGTTCCACTTACCGACAGCCCGCCCGTTCTTATTCAATCATGCCGCAGCCCGCGCCGCACCTTCCCTCCACTCGTTTACCAGACTGCACGGCCGTCCTAAGCGCCAGCGAAGGATCTTGCGCCGCCTTTTTATAGGCACACACCTGTTCAATTCGGAAAGGAATATAGATTCTTCGCTCACGCTCAGAATGACAAGTATAGACTCATTTGATTATAATGTAAATCATTGTAGGCTCATAACTATAATTCTGCGAGCGAGAGAAAAGCCCCACTCTCTTACCCATTTTCCTTCGGAAGCAGGGCCATTTCAATCGCGGCGCGCCCCGCGCCGCACCATAATTATTCATTATTCATTGGCTTCCGCCAAAATCTGCTGGGCTGCTGCGTCAAACGCCGCCGCCGCGACCTCCAGTTCGTCCTCCGCGTCCTTGCAGCTGTCATCCAGCACCATCAGCGCCAGGTAATCCCCGTTGGACCAGACCTTCGACTGGGTGCCCTTCAGGCTTAAAACCAGCGTCCGCCGGGCAACGTTGAGCTGGATCAGCAGGTCGTTCATCTTCCCGGGCTGGGCCTCCAGCACCAGGTACAGCACGCTCCCCTTCTCATTCATCACCCCGGACGACTCTTTGATCAGGCTCCGTTCGAGGACAAGGGTGCTCTGCAGGTACCCGCTGGTGACCGCCTGTTCCGGGACCGGGCGTTTTGGACAGACCGCGCTGACCGCCTCCGCCATAACCCGCGACAGCTGCTCGGTTTTGGTGACCAAAGGCTGCTGCTCCGCCTCCTCTTCCACCGTCTCCTCCGGCTGCTGCTGATCGGCCTCCGGCTGGGCGGCATCCGTCTCCCCGTCCCCATCCTCTTCGATATTCGAGACCCACCAGACGCCGTTTATGTCAAAGGCGTACCAAACCCCGTCGATCATCAGCGTGCAGTCGGTGGCCATCGTCCCGTCCATCTGGAGATAGTACCATCTCCCATTGTCGAGCAGCCACCCTTTTTTGTAGACGCCGCCGGGGGTGACATAGTACCATTTTCCTTCCCGCTTGACCCAGCCGGTCTTCAGGGCGCCGCTGTCCTCAAAAAGGTACCAGATCTCGTCGATCTTCTGCCAGCCGGTGACCATGTACCCGGCGCTGTCCAGATAGTACCATTTGCCGCCGACGTTGACCCAGTCCTTCAGCACCGCCGTCCCGTCGAGATCAAAATAGTACCAGATATTCGAGTTCGGCAGGTTGTACCAGCCGGTCTGCATGATGCCCTGTGCGTCAAAATTGTACCACTCGCCGGAAATGTAGGCAAAACGCCCGGCAACCGGCTTGTCGCCGATCAGGTACCGCCAGCCGTCCTCCGTCTGGTTCCAGTATCCTTTCTCCGCTGCGGAAACGGGCGCGGCCATCCCAAGTGCCGCCATCCCCGCCGCCAAAAAAGCCGTCGCCGCTCTTTTCAGAAACCTACGCAATGAAGCTCTCCTCCCAAAATCTTGTTGATCATACCTATTATAGCACGAATTCCGGCGGGAAACAAGAAAAAACCGGACAGGTTTTCCCCATCCGGTTTGTTCTCTTTGCCAAAAGCTTATTTCAGCTCGACCTTTGCGCCAGCAGCTTCGAGTTTCTTCTTCATCTCTTCAGCAGCGTCCTTCGCGACACCGGTCTTGACAGGAGCAGGAGCGCCGTCAACGATCGCCTTGGATTCCTTCAGGCCCAGGCCGGTAACTTCCTTAACAGCCTTGATGACAGCGGTCTTCGCGTCACCGATTTCAGCCAGGATGACGTCGAACTCGGTCTTTTCTTCAGCAACAGGAGCAGCAGGGCCGCCTGCAACGACAACAGCGCCGGCAGCAGCGGAAACGCCGAACTCTTCTTCGATAGCTTTAACCAGCTCGTTCAGTTCGAGGACGGTCAGAGCCTTTACTTCTTCGATCATAGCAAGAATTTTTTCAGAAGCCATGATAATATACCTCCATGTAATTTATAGTGTGGGGGTGTGCTGTACCCGCAGGCACACACACGTCAAATGTCCAGAGAAAAATCAGGCAGTCGCTTCCTCTGCGGGCTCGTCCTTCTTGGCAATCTGATCCAGGACAACCGCCAGGTTGCGGATGATGCCGTTCAGGCCGCCAGCCAACTGGGACAGCAGAACCTCTCTGGAAGGGATGGACGCAATCGCGTCAACGCCGGCCGCGTCGAGAATGTCGTTCTCAATAAAACCGCCTTTGATGTTGAAGCAATCCTTGTGGTCCTTTGCGTATTTTGCGATGATGCGGGCAGCAGCGGTAGCGTCGGTGTCAGACAGGGCAACGGCGGTGGTACCGTCCAGATGCTTTGCCAGTTCCTCAAACTTGCCGCCGGTGACAGCAAAACGGACTGCGGAGTTCTTGTAAACAGAATAGTGGACGCCGGCCTCGCGCATCTCTTTACGGAGCTTGGTGTCGTCCGCAACGTTGATGCC
>CAYWRQ010000118.1:0-7809 GCA_964460915.1 uncultured Oscillospiraceae bacterium | reverse complement strand
TTTGAAGTTGTTTCTCTATTTTTTTCTCTGTCAACTATCTATTGTACCATAACAATTATCATTTTGACTGGTTTCACTGAAAATATTGACAAAACCGCTCCTTTGTGTTATTCTAAACTTGTATCCTGACACCAAAAACCGGGCGTTTGAGGCGAAGGTTCGGCAATCGGAATATCTGTAGATATCCCTTTATAGGACAATGGAGTTCAGCCGTACCGAGATACGTTCCCGGTACGGCTGTTTTGATCATCATAATCGGAATGGAGGCTATTTATGGAAACAAGAATCGCCGTCATCGGCATCGTCGTGGAAAACCCGGATTCCGTCGACGCGCTGAACGATATCCTGCACGAATACCGTCAGCATATTATCGGGCGGATGGGCATCCCCTACCACCAGAAAAATCTCAGCATCATCAGCATTGCGGTGGACGCTCCGCAGGATATTATCTCCGCCCTGTCCGGCAAGATCGGCAAGCTGACCGGGGTCAGCTCCAAAACCGCGTATTCCAATGTCATTACCCATGAATGAAACGCTGCTCGGCCTGATTCAGCGGCTGGAAACCGAGCATACGCTGTCCCTGTCGGAATACGAATATCTAATCGAAAACCGCTGTGACGAGGCGGCTGGTCTGCTGGCGGAAAAAGCGGTGCGCATCCGGCAGGAAATTTACGGGAAGGACGTTTATGTCCGCGGGCTGATTGAATTCAGCAACATCTGCAAAAACGACTGCCTTTACTGCGGCATCCGGCGGAGCAACAAGGACTGTGACCGCTACCGCCTTTCGGAGGAGGAGATCCTTTCCTGCTGTGAACAGGGGTACGCCCTCGGTTTTCGGACCTTTGTGCTGCAAAGCGGCGAAGACGGGTATTACACCGACACGGTTTTATGCCCGCTGATCCGGAAGATTAAAGCGCTGTACCCCGACTGCGCCGTCACCCTTTCCTTGGGAGAGCGGAGCAGCGACAGCTACCAGCGGCTCTATGACGCCGGGGCCGACCGGTACCTGCTGCGGCATGAAACCGCCGACGCGGCGCACTACCGGGGGCTGCATCCGAAGGAGATGTCCTTTGAAAACCGGATGAACTGTCTCAGAGAACTGAAGCGCATCGGATATCAGACCGGCTGCGGGTTTATGGTCGGTTCCCCCGGCCAGACCGCCCACACCCTGGCCGAAGACCTGAAGTTTATCGAAACCTTCCGGCCCCAGATGTGCGGTATTGGCCCGTTTATTCCCCATAAGGCGACCCCGTTTAAGGACGCTCCGGGCGGTGGGGTGGAGCTGACCTGCTATCTGCTTTCGATCATCCGGCTGATCGTGCCGGACGTGCTGCTCCCGGCGACAACCGCCCTCGGCACCATCAGCCCGACCGGCCGGGAAAAAGGCATCTTATCGGGCGCCAATGTCGTTATGCCCAACCTTTCCCCCGTATCGGTCCGGAAAAAATACGAGCTGTACGACAACAAGATCTGCACCGGCGAAGAGTCCGCCGAGTGCCGCAGCTGCCTGTCCCTCCGCATGGAGTCGATCGGGTACCATGTCGTCACCGACCGCGGCGATATTAAGCGGTCGACGAACAAAGTGAATCAGGAAGATATCGTATAATATCCGATTCTTCTTTTTTCATCATACACCCACACAATCTAATGGGGAAGAAATTTCTGACCCGAAAGAAAGGAAAAAAAACAATGTACAATCCTAAATCTTTAAAAGCCGAAGAGTTTATCAACCATGAGGAAATCCTCGAAACGCTCGCCTATGCCGAAGCCAACAAGGACAACCTCCCGCTGATCGATTCGATTATCGCCAAGGCAAGGGAATGTAAGGGCCTGTCCCACCGGGAGGCATCCGTCCTGCTGGCGTGCGAAAACGAGGAAAAGATCGCAGAGCTGTATGATCTGGCAGAGCAGCTGAAAAAGCGGTTTTATGGCAACCGGATCGTAATGTTTGCGCCGCTGTACCTGTCCAACTACTGTGTAAACGGCTGCACCTACTGTCCCTACCACCAGAAAAACAAGCATATCCCCCGCAAGAAACTGACCCAGGAGGAAGTCCGCAACGAAGTCATCGCTTTGCAGGACATGGGCCACAAGCGCCTGGCGATCGAGGCCGGAGAAGATCCCGTCAACAACCCGATCGAGTACATCCTCGAATGTATCAAAACGATCTATTCGATCAAGCATAAAAACGGCGCCATCCGCCGCGTAAACGTCAACATCGCCGCGACCACCGTCGAAAACTACCGCAAACTGAAAGAGGCCGGCATCGGCACCTACATCCTTTTCCAGGAAACCTACCACAAGGAAAGTTATGAACAGCTCCACCCCACCGGCCCGAAACACAACTATGCCTACCACACCGAGGCCATGGACCGCGCGATGGAAGGCGGCATCGACGATGTAGGACTGGGCGTGCTGTTCGGCCTGGAGATGTACAAGTATGAGTTCGCGGGGCTTTTGATGCACGCCGAGCACCTGGAGGCGGTTCACGGCGTCGGCCCCCACACGATCAGTGTCCCCCGCCTGAAAAGAGCCGATGATATCAACCCGGACGACTTCGACAACGGCATCAGTGACGAAATTTTCGCCAAGATCTGCGCCCTGATCCGCGTCGCGGTCCCCTACACCGGCATGATCATCTCGACCCGCGAGAGCCAGAAGGTCCGCGAAAAGGTTATCCGTCTCGGCGTCTCCCAGATCAGCGGCGGCTCCCGTACCTCCGTCGGCGGCTATCAGGAGGAAGAACGGCCGACCGATACCGAACAGTTCGACGTTTCCGACCAGCGCACGCTGGATGAGGTTGTCCGCTGGCTGATGGAGATGGGGTATATCCCGTCCTTCTGCACCGCCTGCTATCGGGAGGGGCGCACCGGCGACCGGTTTATGAGCCTGTGCAAGAGCGGCCAGATCCAGAACTGCTGCCATCCGAACGCGCTGATGACGCTCAAGGAATACCTGATGGACTACGCGTCGGAGGAGACAAGGAAGCTGGGCGAGGCGCTGATTACCGCCGAGCTGGACAATATCCCGAAGGAAAAGGTCCGCGAAATCTGTAAGGACCACCTCGAAAAGATTGAACAGGGCATCCGCGACTTCCGTTTCTGATCTGCATATCAAACGGACAGCCGCTTCACCATCATCCAACAGATAAAAAAGGAAGGGGAAATAAACTGTGGGACTTAATGAAACACCATCCGCGTCCCGCGTACATATCGGCTTTTTCGGCCGCCGCAACGCCGGTAAATCCAGCGTCGTCAACGCCGTGACCGGCCAGGAAATGTCGGTCGTCTCCGAGGTCAAGGGCACGACCACCTACCCGGTCACCAAATCGATGGAGCTGCTGCCGATGGGGCCGGTAGTCATTATCGACACGCCCGGCTTCGACGACGAAGGGATGCTGGGCGAGCTGCGGGTCAAGCGCACCAAGCAGATTCTCAACCGCTCCGACTGCGCCGTCCTGGTCGTGGACCAGACGGTCGGGAAAACCGCCGCCGACGAAGAAATGATCGCGCTGTTCCGGCAAAAGCAAATCCCCTATCTGGTCGTGTACAACAAAAGCGACCTGAACGCGGGCGCGCCGGTGCCGGAGGACGGGATTGCCGTCAGCGCCCTCCATAAGGAAAACATCGTGGAGCTGAAGGAACGGATCGCCCGGCTGGTCAAAACCGATACGATGACGATGCAGCTGGTCGGCGACCTGATTAACCCCGGGGACTTCGTCGTGCTGGTCGTGCCGATCGACGCATCCGCGCCCAAAGGGCGGCTGATCCTCCCGCAGCAGCAGGCCATCCGCGACATCCTCGAGGCGGGCGCGATCTCGGTTGTCACCAGGGAAAAGGAACTGGCGCTGACTCTTGAAAAGCTGGGGCAGCCCCCGGCCATGGTCGTCACCGACAGCCAGGCCTTTAAGCTGGTCAGCGCGGTCACCCCCCGCTCGGTGCCGCTGACCTCCTTCTCGATCCTGATGGCGCGGTACAAAGGGTTTTTGGAAACGGCCGTCAAAGGTGTGTCGGCGATCGAGCGGCTCCGGGACGGCGACCGGGTGCTGATTTCCGAGGGCTGCACCCACCACCGGCAGTGCGAGGACATCGGCACGGTCAAAATCCCGAACTGGCTGCGGAAATACACCGGAAAGGAACTGGTCCTTGAAACCAGCTCCGGCCGGGAGTTCCCGGACGACCTCTCGCCCTACAAGCTGATCATCCACTGCGGCGGATGTATGCTGAACGAACGGGAGATGCTCTACCGGCAGAAATGCGCCGAAGACGCGGGCGTTCCCTTCACCAACTACGGCATCACGATCGCCTATATGCAGGGAATTCTCCGCCGCAGCGTCGAGCTGTTCCCGCACCTGGCTTCCCTCCTGCCGCCGAACGCGTAACAAAAAATCCCACCAGGCGTAAAAACCTGATGGGATTTTATTTTATCGGATTACCGGATCCACTTCCCGTCCCCGTCGACGCGGTAGCCGTCGGGGGTGGCGGTGTTTACCAGCATCGCGCCGGACGAACCGACGTAGTAGTACTCGCCCTTCCATTCAATCCAGGCGCTTTTCGCCATGGCGCCATTGCCGCGGAAGTAGTACCAAAGGCCGGTGTCCGCGTCCAGATACCACCACGCTGCGGCCATCCCGCCCCAGTCGTAGAAATAGTAGGTTTCGCGGTCAATTACATACTGACCGTCCGCGTACATCTTCCCGGTTTCCGGGTCAAGATAGTACCAGGTGTTCTTCACCCGCACCCAGCCGAACTGCTGCGCGCCGGTGAAGGCGTCGAGATAGTACCAATCGCTGTCCTGCTGGAGCCAGCCGTACTGCAGGTAGCCCTGGCGGTCGAAGTAGTAGGATTCGCCGTCGATCTTCTGCCAGTTTTTGACCTTAACGCTGTGGCGGTAGTAGACGGTGCCGCCGGAGAGAACCCGCCAGCCGTTTAACTCCTCGCCGGAATCGTCGGGCTGGTAGACGGGAGGATTGTAGACGGGAGGTTCGGGCGTTACGGGGTCAACGGGGTCAACCGGAGCAGATTCAACCGAAACGTTGATGGTGTAGACTTTCTGAACATCTGTCTGCCCAGCATCAGCAAGCACTGTAAACGTCCAGGTCTTTCCACCGTCTTCGGTTTTCAAATCCTCAATTACTGCGTACTTATCGTCAAGTACGATTGTAATATCCTCCGGATTCGTTGGAATTGTGGAACCATAGGGCAGGACAATAGAATATGTTGTATTATCAGATGTTGTCCCTGTTCTATTCCCAATGGAAACAGATTGTACTGCCGTGTTATTCTGCTTGGGACGGATAAGGGAACGTCCGCCTTCACAAACAACATAAGCATAAGGATATTCTCCCCATACCGAAGTCATAGTAACTCAGTTTATCGTAGCTTCAGAAGCATCAGTAATTACCTTTTCTGAGTAACCTGGATCGTGTTCGCTATAATCAAGCGTGTGCTCTTTTCCGCGAACTAGTACTAAGTTATCATCTACATGAATTTCTTCCCCTTTAACCTCAACTGCAGAGCTGTTTTCACCTTCAAGATGAGAAGCCATGATATCAACAATGCTGGTGTCATCACCATTTTCACCAATATTGATAGTAGGACTGTAAATACCCCTAGAAATTGTTCCCTCAACAGTAACGGTTGCATTGCTATCACAAATACTAATGTTTACGTTGTCAAAACTATAGGTTTCGATACCAACAGACTCCCCTTTTTGAGTAGTGGCTGTAACAGTAAGATTCTCACTATTACTGACATTGACTGAACCCCAAGAAGAAATACCTGTTGAACCTCCATTCTTGGAAGACACTTTAATGGTTACTTCACCACTATTTATACTGATATCATTCTCAGCACTTGAAGAATACATTCCTGCTGGAGTTCCGTCATTGGCCGAAATGGTAATTCCAACTTGAGCATTAGTGATGCTGATACCTTTCCGTCCCAAAATACCTATAGAGTCATGCCCCGTATCAGGATCTACATTCAAAGATTCAAGAGAAACATTACTGTTAATATTAACAGTTACAACGGTTTTATCATTTCCTGTGCTGCCAATCGATACCTTCCCACTACCAGAAATACCATTCGATTCCGAAAAGCGGGTAACTTGGTTATCGGCACGAACATTAGTAGTAACTGTAACATTACTATTATTGTTTATTGTAATGTTTTCAGTAGCAGCAATTCCTTTACAGTTTAAACTGTCTGTATTTTGGGCGGCAGAATCAACAGTAGCCGTAATTATCGCTGTACTGCTATTAATTACGGCATTCCCATTTGGGGAGAGCACTCCGTAGCTTGACAAATCATATTTAGTGTCACTTCTATCTTCAGAGATTTTGACAGTTGCATCGATATTTACAATACTTCCTGTAATGATAACGTCACGATTGCTATAGATTCCCATAGCAGAGCCGCGTTTTGGATTATTCCCAACAGTCGAATTAACATCTAAATCAAACTTGAGGGTGCTTCTGTTAACGGTTACTGCTTCGGCGTTAATTCTGGTCGTAACATTCGTACCTGTAAGAATAACAGTAACATTGTCGATCAATAACGGGCCGCCGACATGAATAAGCGCAAGATGGTCATTAGAACTCGCATCCAAGATCTGATCTCTTTCGCAGTTCTGGGTCAGGGTTCCGCCGGTGGTTTCATCACTGATAATCGTAAGATCAGCAGTCGAATTTTTGGTAGAGCCTTAGATACATAACGAAAAGGGTATACCCTTTTGCGCCAATTGCAAAAGATGTACGACCTCCGCTTAGATTTCTGTTCCCTTACAGCCATACGGGAAAGAGAACCTAAGCGAAGAATCATACAAACGTATTATTGCAGAAAAAACCGCACATTTCAAGTAGCGTGTCCCGAATTGTCGAAAAAACGTCACGAATTGTAGTATATACTATTTCGGCGCTTATAGTTACATATATAAAGCCCTCTCCCGCCTTGTTATTTTACACGAAAAAACGGCAATTTTTTTGCAGGATTTCTTGCAAATGCAAGTTGCAAATCAAAAATCATCCTGCTATAATAACTTTTGCAGGAAATCTTGCAAAAGAATAAACAAATTGCAAGTTTTCCTGCATGATGGACATACATACGAGGAGAGAGTATCATGAGCAAAAATGACAACAAGGCATACCGTTCCGAACACGATTCGATTGGCGAGCGCACCGTCCCCCGCGACGCGTATTACGGCGTCCAGTCCCTGCGCGCGACCGAGAACTTCCATATTACCGGCCTGACGATGAACAAGGAGATCATCATCAGCATCGCCGAGATTAAAAAGGCGTCCGCCATCACCAACTACGAAATCGGCCTGCTCGACCGCAAGGTCGCCGACGCGATCACCAGGGCTTGCGACGAAATCATCGAGGGCAAGCTGCACGACGCCTTTATCGTCGACCCGATCCAGGGCGGCGCCGGTACCAGCCTGAACATGAACGCAAACGAGGTCATCGCCAACCGCGCGATCGAAATCCTCGGCGGCGAAAAGGGCGATTACAGCCTTGTCAACCCCAACGACCACGTCAACTACGGCCAGTCCACCAACGATGTCTTCCCCTCCGCCGGAAAGCTCGCCGTATTAAAGCTCCTTGTCCGGGCGCAGATCCAGCTGGAACGGCTGTATAAGGCCCTTGTCCATAAGGCAGAGGAGTTCGACGACGTGCTGAAAATGGGCCGTACCCAGATGCAGGACGCCGTCCCGATCCGCCTGGGGCAGGAATTCCGCGCCTACAGCGAAGCAATCCGCCGGGACATCGACCGCTTTGACGGGCGATGGACGAGATGCGCTGCCTAAACA
>CAYWRQ010000117.1:0-7904 GCA_964460915.1 uncultured Oscillospiraceae bacterium | reverse complement strand
CTGAAAACGGCGATGTCACCCCCGACAGCTTCCATGTCGGCGATGAGATCGATCTGGTCGTTATGAAAGTCAATGATCAGGAAGGTGTTGTCACCCTGTCCAAGAAACGCCTGGACGCGGAAGCCAACTACCTTGCCGTATGCAAAGCATATGAAGACGGTACTGTCCTGACCGGTACGGTTACCGATGTGATCAAGGGCGGTATCCTGGTGAACGTAAATGGCCTGAAGGTATTTGTTCCTGCATCTCTTGCTTCCGACAGACGTATCGAGGATCTCTCGGTGCTGCTGAACAAGGAAGTCTCCTTCAAGGTTATCGAGGTCAATGACCGCCGCAGACGTGCTGTCGGTTCTGTCAAAGCTGTCCTGGTTGAAGCAAAGAAAGCAAAACAGGAAGAGTTCTGGGCAAACGTAGAGGTCGGCAAGGTCTATACCGGTGAAGTCAAATCCCTCACCTCTTACGGCGCGTTCGTCGATTTGGGCGGCGTGGACGGCATGATCCACATTACCGAGCTGTCTTGGTCCCGTATCAAGAGCCCGGATGAGGTTGTCCATGTCGGCGATACCGTAAAAGTTTATATCAAAGATATCGACACCGAGAAGAAGAAAATTTCTTTGGGCTACAAGAAAGCAGAAGATAATCCGTGGGAAATCTTCAAGAGAGATTACCCGATCGATTCTATTGTTCCCGTTAAGATCGTTTCGATCACCACCTTTGGCGCGTTTGCGCAGATTATCCCCGGCGTGGACGGCCTGATCCACATTAGCCAGATCGCCAATGAGAGAATCGCAAAGGTTTCCGATAAGCTGGCTGTCGGCGATGTTGTAAACGCTATGATCATCGATATCGATTACGACAAGAAGAAAGTTTCTCTGTCGATCCGCGCTACGCTGGACGCTGATTCTTCTGAGGAATAATGCGAAACGTTTCCCCTTTATAAGCAAACAAAATCCCCTCTGCCGGATAGCGGAGGGGATTTTCGTTTGTTTGTATAGCCGCATGGACGCATCAATCGAAAAACGGCCCCGAACGGCGTACTGTCCGGGACCGTCTGCGTCAGTCTTTGATCCGGCCGCAGCGCATTGCGTTCAGGATCGCCAGCATCGCGACGCCGACGTCCGCGAAGACCGCCAGCCACATCCCGGTAATCCCAAGGGCGCTGAGGGCCAGGATCGCCAGCTTGACGGCGAGGGCGAATACTATGTTTTCGTACACAATCCGTACCGTCTTGCGGGCAATTTTGATGGCTGTAACGAGCTTTTTGGGGTTATCGTCCATCAGCACCAGGTCCGCTGCCTCGATCGCCGCGTCCGAACCGACGCCGCCCATGGCCGCGCCGACGTCCGCCAGCATCAGGACGGGGGCGTCGTTGATGCCGTCGCCCACAAAAAGCGTCTTTTTGCCGGAGTCGGCGCCCTCCTTCATGACCTTCTCGCAAAGGCTGACCTTATCCTGCGGCAGCAGGCCCGCATGGAGCTGGGCGATGCCGAGGGAGTCGGCGACGGGCTTGGCGGAGGAAAGGCTGTCGCCGGTCAGCATAACCGTGCGGATGCCCATCCGGTTCAGGGTCTGCACCGTTTCTTTGGAGGTAGGTTTGATTTCGTCGGAAATGAGGATATATCCGCGGTAAATCCCGTCCTCCGCCAGATGGACGACGGTGCCGGGAACGGCCTTTTCCGGTACGGTGATGCCGCACTGCTCCATCAGCCGGGCGTTGCCGCAGAGAACCTGTTTCCCGTCCACAAGGGCTGTGACGCCGTGGCCGGCTGTCTCATGATAATCGGCAATCCGTTCGGGGTCAAGGGTTTCCCCGCAGGCTGCCCGCAGGGACTGGGAGATCGGATGGCCGGAATAGTATTCACAGAGCGCCGCCTTGAGGATCAGTTCTTCCCGGGTGATGCCCACCGGCTGCACATCGGTGACGGCGAAGGTGCCCTTGGTCAGGGTACCGGTTTTGTCCATGATCACGGTGCCGACCTTGCTGAGGGTTTCCAGGGAGTTGCTGCCCTTGGCGAGAACCCCCCGCTTCGATGCCCCGCCAATCCCTCCGAAGAAGGAGAGCGGCACCGAGATAACCAGTGCGCAGGGGCAGGAGACAACCAGGAACATCAGCGCGCGGTGGATCCAGCCGCCGAAGGGCTGGTGAAGGACCAGCGGGGGAATAACAGCCAGCAGCACGGCGCCGAGGACGACCGCGGGCGTATATACCCGTGCGAACCGGGTGATAAAGGCTTCGGTCCTTGCCTTTTTGGACGCGGCGTTTTCGACCAGCTCCATGATCCGTGAAACGGTCGATTCTTCAAAGGGCTTGCTGACCCGGATGTCGAGGACGCCGGACTGGTTGATGCAGCCGGAGATTACCTCGCTGCCGGGGCGAACCGGCTGGGGGACCGGTTCGCCGGTCAGGGCCGAGGTATCCAGCATCGAGCTGCCTTCTACCACCACGCCGTCCAACGGTACCCGTTCGCCGGGCCGGACGACGATGATGCTGCCGGGCTCTATATCGGCGGGATCTTCTTCGACCAGTTCCCCGTCCCGACGGATATAGGCCACATCCGGAGCCAGGTTCATCAGCTCGGTAATCGAGCGGCGCGACCGGTCGACGGCACAGTGCTCAAACAGCTCGCCGACCTGATAAAACAGCATTACGGCCACTGCCTCGGCATAATCGCCCGTAAAGAAGGCGCCGATGGAGGCAATCGACATCAGGAAGTTTTCGTCGAAAACCTGCCCGTTTTTGATGTTGATCACAGCTTCCTTTAGGACGCCGAACCCCAAAACCAGCCAGGCGGGGAGGAAGATGATCAGCCCGCCGTATCCGTCAAAAAACGGCACGAGATGGGAGAGGATTATTCCCAAAACGAAAATGCCCGCCCCGAGGAGGATGCGATGCAGGTCTTTTTTCTGGCTGCGGGTCATCTCCCTGTAAATCCTTTGCAGCTTTTCCATAAACAGTTTCCTTTCACAAACATTCTGTCATAAAAACAGGGCATAAACGACGGCCGGAAACCGCTGCGCTTATGCCCCGAAAGATACCGCTACATTTCGATTTTGCATTCCCTGTCGACTTTTGTAACAGCAGCCTGGGCTTCCTTCATAATCTCGTCAAAGCGTTCGTCATCCGCTTCGATTTTCAGCCGCTGGGTCATAAAGACAACGCTGGCTTCCTTGACGCCGGGGATCTTCTGGATCGCGGCTTCCATCTTCGCGGCGCAGTTTGCGCAATCCAGGTCGATCATCTTAAAGGTCTTTTTCATAATACGTACTCCCTTTCATAATAAATTGGGTCATGCCCAATTATTCTTCCAAAATATGTTCCATGCCGCAGGACAAAATCATCCGCACGTGTTCATCGGCCAGATAGTAGATGACGGATTTCCCGTCCCGCTTAAACCGCACCAGGTCGGCGTTTTTCAGCACCCGCAGCTGGTGGGAGATCGCCGACTGGGTCATCGAAAGGCAGGTCGCGATATCGCAGACGCACATCTCCGACTCCAGCAGCAGGTACAAAATCCGGATCCGGGTAGAATCGCCGAAAATCTTAAAAAGCTCCGCCAGATCGTACAGATGATCTTCATCGGGCATCTCTTTTTCGATCTTCTTTATGATTTCCGGGTGGCTGTGCTGCATCCCGCAGTGTTCGATTTCTTCGATTGCCATGGGGTCACTCCTTTCATATGAACCATTGTTCATATGTTTAGAATATCATTTGAAAAGGGATTTGTCAAGAATTATATACAAGAAAAATGTACAATTCTAATATGAAATTATTGGGCAAACAGACAAAAACGCGGCAGACACCGCGCCCTAAATGGATTATAAGATAACAGACAGGCCGGTTTCCCACCAAACGCCTGCTGGGCGGATATGGGGAACGAGCCTGCCTGTATGTACTATGACGAATCAGAGATTTCCCTTAGCGGATTAGGGGCATATACCGGCCATTTCCTCCAATAGCCGTAAAATCTCATTTTCGGTTTGCGGAAGGTCATAATCGCCGGTCAGGCGGCCGGGATAGTGATAGAGAAAACCATGCTGTTCGTTCCGTTCGAGAAGCTGCAAAAGGTCGTCTTCGCCGTATTTGGCTGTAAACCGGACAAAAGCGCGCGTACGGGGATTCTTTTGCAAAATGCCTGCATCACAAGGAAAGTCCGGACATTCCCAGCACCCGGCGCGTCCGTTGTCTTTACAGCAGCGGAAAACGGCGCAGGAGCCTTTTCCTGTGCAGCCCTCATTCCGGCATCCGGCACAGTTTTGATTCTCGCTGCACAGGCAGCAGGCCAGTCCGCAATACGCAATGCCCTTTTCCGGGGCAAACCGATGCTCCTTTATCCGCTCGTAATATCCCGGGTAAAGCTTGGAAGGACGGAAACCATACTGCGCAAGGACGGGAACGCGGCCCGGGATATTGGCCGCCTTGATGAGCAGGCGGTCCGACGGGAAATCATACGGGAAATGCAGTACAGCCAGCTCCAGCAGCTCGCCCAGCGCTTCGGGCGTCTCATAGGCGTCCGCCAAATCAATCCGCAGCACACCCCGCTCTCCGCCGAAGATTTCGACGGTGCCGATGGCTTTTCCCGATTCCTTCTCCACAACGGCAAACCGGACATAAGCGCCCCGCCTGTATTCCTCGAGCCAGAAGGCAATATAGCTTTCCATCTCGGCGCGGGTCGCGAAATAAAAATCCGTCCCGCAGTTATCGTTATTCATGCGTTCTGCCGCCTTCCCGGCATAGCAGCCAAGCAGGTCTTCCGCGTCCTCCATCCGGACCAGGCGAAGGGTAAAGCGGGGCGTTTCGTAGGTGGGACAGGCTTCATATGGGTTCATCATGATTCATCCTTTCTGTCGGGGTTTTCTCCCCTTCAAAATCATTATAAACCCGGATTTATGACAACTGTTTGTCCGGCTTTCGATAGCAGGCTAGAATTTTTTCTGCCGTTTCCAAAAGACGCGCGCGGATATGTTCCGGGGAAAGGACTTCGAGCTGATCGCTCAGGCCCAGCAGCGTTCCCCACCAAAAGTGCTCCTGCTCCACAACCATGCATTCCATAATCAGGCTCCCGTCCTGCTGCGTTTCGATGACCGTTCCCTTCAAATATTCGGCCACCTTCATCCGCACTGCAGGCTGGCACCGCAGGACAAGGCGGGTATATTCTACCCTTTCCCCGGCATCCTTTTTCTGCAATATGGTCTCAGCAGGCAAATGCTGCCGGGTAAAGGGAAGAGAGCGCTTCACATCCCGCATCCTGACCAGCTTGTACAGCCTGTAATCCTCCGGCATGGCCCGCTGCTCCGGCTCCGTCTGCGGAAGCCCCAGAAGGTACCAGCTATACCAACGGTACAGGACAGCCGCCGGTTCCGCCGTCACGGAATATGTCTCGTCCCGGGCATTGGTATAGAAAAAGGATACCGCGCATTTTTCAGCAATAGCGGCCTGCAAAAGGCGCAGTTGCGGCAGAACGTTTCCCTCCCGCAGCACGGAAAAATCCAGAATCATCCCGTCTCCAGAGCTGTCTGCCGTCTCGGTCGGCTTATCCAAAAGTTTGGCGAGGGTGGTCTGTATTTCCGGGTCGTCCGTCGCGCTGGCAAGGGCCTGTAAAGCCGTCCGGATATGGCTGTAATCCCGATCGGTGGCAGGGTGCTGCCGGATCTCAAAAGTCCTTTCAATCCGATAGCCGCCGTTCGGGCCGAGCAGGCTTGAAACAGGGACGCCCGCCTGGGCAAGGGTATCCATATCCCGCTGAACTGTCCGGATGGAAACCTCGAATTTTCCCGCCAATGCGGACGCCGAAACGGTTCCGCAGCGCAAAAGGCAGAGCATTTCGCCGTATAAACGGTCTATTTTCACGACAATCCCCCCTCCCTTTTATTATACGCATAGGAAGGAACGGAATCAAGAAAAATCCGCCCTCCGGATTTACCGAAGGACGGGAGCGGGATATCTTTTACGGATTGGCTGGAGAATTATCAAAAATAGCTGGAAGTTCCTTTGCACCGGATCATAGGTCTACCATATCTGACTTTCCAATACATATGCTGAAGGCTGCACCTTTACGGGCAGATAGCCGTATTAGTTGGAGAAATGTTTCATCCTCGGCAAGCCAGTAGTTGCTAACCTGATCATTTTCCTGATCTAAGAGCAGAGAAAGCAGCTCATCCTGGGGTAGATTCGATTCTCCAAACGAGGTATAGCAATCCGTTACAACTTTGGGAATCCAATTTTCAAAGCTTTCCCAATCCATACTGGTGTTATAGATTCCAACGTAAAGCAGGCCGTTTTCATCAAAGTTAAAATTTGATTCCCAATCTACTCCATACAACTTTTCTGTTTTGACCGGCACGACGGAGCGATATCCATTTTGCTGTAAGACCGTATTTCTTCGATCCTCGAACTGATCACTTTCCGGATCGATTTTTTCATCGTAGTACCGGTCGTAGATCGTCTGGTATTCTGTCCCAAGGGGGATATCCGTCTGGTAACAGAAGGACTGCGTACTCCCCATATCCAAAAGCTTTATCGTGTCTTTATTACCGGAGGAACAGGACGCAAGCGACAAAAGCACCAATAAAGCCGCAAATAAGCGTTCATCCCAATTTGAAAAGCACTTCCTTTCATAGACAAAATGTAATTTTTGAACTTTTCAACGAAATAGCCCATTGGAATCACCTCCACCTATATTTATTATTATAATTCATAATTGAAATAATGCCAACAGACTTTTGATTAAAAGCGAAAAAAGATTATGCAAAGTACAATTAAATATTACTATATTCACCCAGGCGTTCCATTTTCATAAAAATTGGGCGCACGACAAAAGCCCCATCCTGCGAAAAACAGGACGGGGCTTTTGCAGCGTATGAAAACTGAGGAGGGAATCTATCAAAATGATAACGGGAGAAATCTGGTCCCATGCATCATGCCGCAGTACTTCCCGTTCCGGCGGCATTTGTGGCATCACTTAGGCAGATGCCGGATGTATCTTTATACATCTTGCCTCGCATTGGCCGCCAGAGGGGTCACACCAAAGCCTTTTCGCGCACGCGCCATGGGGGTTTCGGTTTTTCTGCATCTCCATCGACTTATCTATAGTATACCCGGTAAATATGAATAAACAAGCGCGCCCAGATGGATTTATCTTGAATTTTAGCAGAAAAAAATATGAAGTGCTAAAAAGTCAAATCAAGCCGGTCCTTTTCGTGAAACTTATCCAAAAAAATCGTCAAAACGCCATAGAAGCGGCGCAAAAAGTTTTTCAGTTTTTTTTGAATAGGACTGGAATTGTGTGGGATAATCTGGTATAATAAGGTTAACACACTGAAGGG
Organism: uncultured Oscillospiraceae bacterium; assembly: GCA_964460915.1. Lineage (GTDB taxonomy): Bacteria > Bacillota > Clostridia > Oscillospirales > Ruminococcaceae > Faecivivens. Next base: position 581 of record CAYWRQ010000117.1, on the reverse strand, counting down.
TGCCTCTGTAGTCAAAAACGGCAGGGGTTTTCCTGCGGTGTATTCGCCTGTTTTTCCGACGGATTTTTTTGTAGGGGAAACGGAGTGTGTATTAGTAAATTGGAGGTAATAACAATGGGCAAGAAGTATTGCTACCTTTTCAGCGAAGGTAACGCAAACATGCGTGAACTGCTGGGCGGCAAAGGCGCGAACCTGGCTGAGATGACCAACCTTGGCCTGCCTGTACCCCAGGGCTTCACGATTTCCACCGAAGCCTGCACCCAGTACTACGAGGACGGCAGACAGATTAACGACGAGATCATGGCAGAGATCATGGAATACATCGGCAAGATGGAAGAAATCACCGGCAAGAAGTTCGGCGATAAAGAGAATCCTCTGCTGGTTTCTGTCCGTTCCGGCGCCCGTGCATCCATGCCTGGCATGATGGACACGATCCTGAACCTCGGTCTGAACGAAGAGGTAGTTGAGACAATCGCAAGCTGGGGCAACCCCCGTTGGGCGTATGACTGCTACAGAAGATTTATCCAGATGTACTCCGACGTCGTTATGGAAGTCGGCAAGAAGTACTTTGAACAGCTGAT
>CAYWRQ010000116.1:0-7906 GCA_964460915.1 uncultured Oscillospiraceae bacterium | reverse complement strand
TTTTCCTGCGGAAAATAAACGGCAAAACCGTTTTGCCGCGCCCACGTACGGCTTGTGAGCGTTTTCCTGCGGAAAATAAACGGCAAAACCCTCTGCCCGAAAGTGTTACCATCGCGCAGAGCGATGGTGCTATGTTTATCACTCTCTGACGGAAAGGGTGACACAAGTTTAGGGGTCCAGCCCCTTTTCAAAGGGGCTGGGCTGGGCTGGGGGAAAATTTAGAACGGGTTGCCAGCGCTGTCTTCGGTGAGGCCGAAGAACTCCAGGGCTTTTTGGATCGAAAGGTCCCAGAACCGCCATTCATGCTTAAAGCCGGGCGTTGTTTCAAAAACCGCGTCCAGGCCGATCTTCTCGGCGTATGCCTTAAACTCGAGGAACGGAGGATAGAGCATATCGTCCTCGCCGCAGGCAAAGTATAGCCGGGGCAGCTCGCCAGAAGCGGCCTTTTCCGCCGCAATCTTCCAGGTGTTCTCGACCGAATCGAGGAACCCCTCTTTGCCGCCGTAGTTGGCAAAGGATTTGGTAAAACGCGCCCACATCCCCGGGTTTTTCTCCTGGAGGGTGTCGAAGTTGCTGGGGGCGGAGGAGAGGATCGCGGCGGCAGCGAATTTCTCCGGGTGGCTGAAGGCGTAGACACAGGTCCCCCTGCCGCCCATCGACAGCCCGGCGATAAAGTTGTCCTCCCGCTTGTCGGACGCCGGCAGCCAGCCATAAATCAGCGGCATCAGCTCGTCAAACAGGAAATCGTACATATTGTACCCGATGCCGAAGTCCGGCCAGTTGGCATAGTTGGCGTTCATGCCGCTGGGGCAGACGACAATCAAGTCCTTCTCGCAGGCGTACAGCTCGATGTTGGATTTGCGCAGCCAGTCGGTGTGGTCGCCGAAGGTGCCGTGCAGGAGCCAGAGCACCTTGTACTTTTTGCCGGAGTTGTAGAAGGAGGCAGGGGAGGTCTTCCAGGGCTTGTCCGGAAGAATGACGGTAATTTCGGTGTTGCCGCTCAAGGCTTCGCTCTGGAAATTCAGGTTCATCAGTGCCAAGGTAAAAACATCCTTTCATAATGTCCGTTTGATATAATCCGCAATCATCGCAAGGAGTTCCCGGCTCCAGAAGCTCCCTTCATGCTCGGCGCCCTCCACCCGGATCATCTCCGTATGGACATTGCAGCCGCAGAGGGCTTTTGCCATCTGTACACTCTGCTCATAGGGGACAAGCGGATCTTTGTCCCCGTGGATCAACAGGAAGGGCGGGTAGGGGACGCCTTTTTGGATCAGCGCGATGGGGTTCATCAGGGCCATGCGCTGCTGCTGTTCTGCTTCGGTCGCGCCGAGGAGTCCGGTCAGCAGGGCGCGGTTGTCTTCATTTTCATCGGCCCTGCTGCGGACGGCTGCAAACAGCGCCGGTACATCCGCAGGCCCGAAGCAGTCGATTACCGTCTTGACCCCGTCGGAAACATCGGGGTACTCGGCGGTCTTATAAGCGGGATCATCCGCTGTCAGCCCGACCAGCAGCGCCGTGTTGCCGCCGGAGGAGGTGCCCCAGATGCCGATGCGCTCAGGGTCGATTTTATAGGTACCGGCGTTTGCCCGCAGGTACCGGATCGCCGTTTTGACGTCCTCGAGGAAAGCGGGAGCCTTGTACCCGTCCCGCGCCGAACGGTGGGTGACCATTGCGACGACATATCCGCTGCGGGCAAACGCGCTCATCTGCGGAAGTTCGTAGGTAACGTCCGGGAAGGTCCAGGCGCTCCCCTGGACAAAAACGATGCAGGGATAGGTACCGGTAAAGTCGGGGCAGGAAACCGCCTGGGGTAGGAGAATGTGCATTTTCACCTCGACGCCCTGGGCGGTGGAATAGACCACGTCCGGCATCAGGGAGGCTAGCCCCGCAAAGGAGGGGTTGTTGGGAATACTGGTAAAAATCAAATCAGACATAAGTATCAGGCTCCTCATAAAGTTGGTTGGGGTCAAAGCGCACGCCAAAGGCGCCCTTGCCTGCGAAGGAACTGTGGCCGCCGAAGGGCGCGTCCTGCGGCTCACCGGTGATGCTGCCATCCAGGATACCGGTGCAGACGTCGATGGCGTCCTGGTTGATCGAAGCGGGCATCGGGAGGCAGACAACATTTGCTGCATAGCCGATATGGCCGTTGTAATCCCGGTCATAGTACGGCTCCAGGGATTTCAGCTTCTTCGCGGTCGCGAGCAGCGTGTCGACGCCGGACCTGGGCTTCACCTGGTCGGAGGAGGAGAGGAGGGTGTTGCCGTTGCAGGCGTCGCCCGTGTAGATAATCCGTTCCCGGACGTCGAGGAAGCTGACGCCGCCGGGGGTGTGGCCGGGCGTCTCGTAGACAACGATCTTCCGCCCGCCGAGGTCGATCATATCGCCCTCCTGCAGCGGGAGCAGCTTCGGCATTTTGTCAAACACCTTTACGTCCTCCTCCGTGACGGCGAAAAGGCCCTGGCTCATGCTGTTCATCATCCGGACGTAGAACTTCCGAATCACCGGCTGAAGGGTCCGGGCGGCCTCGAAATCGTCCTCATGCATATACACGGTATCAAAATACCCGATCCCGCCTACATGGTCGACATGGCCGTGGGTGCAGGCCACCATCAGCGGCTTATCGGTCAGGCTTTCGCAGAGGGCCTTTACGTCGAAGGTGCCGGTCCCGGTGTCAATCAGCAGCGCCTTGTGGACGCCCTCCAGCAGGAACATGGCGTCCATCCCGTATTCGTTGATGCACCAGGTCCCCTTTGCGATCATCGAAACAATAGGGGCGTTAATCTGCATAAAAAACAAATCCTTTCCAAATGGAATTTCGTTATATAACTACACTCAGTATACAACGAAAACGGGGAAATTGCAATAGTTTCCCCAAACCTTTCAGTCAGTGCGAAAAAGTGCAGTCGGGAAAACGGGACGATGGGCGGCGGCACAAAAAAACCGGCCCTGGGAAAGAGCCGGCGCAGAGGATGATTAAGATGGATGTTCTAATGTTCGGTTCGTCCCGCGGATTTTGCAGGGGACGGGTTTATCTGGAAACAGAGCGCTTATTTCCCGAAATACGCCGCAACCTCTTTCAGGTGCTCGATGATCGGCAGGTGCTGCGGACATACGCCCTCGCACTGGCCGCAGCCGATGCAGTCGCTGGCCTTGCCGAAGGTATGGGTCAGGCGGTCGTAGTACTCGCCCTGGGGCGTCCAGCCCTTTTCCTTGATCTCCTGCTTGTCGGCGTTATACAGCGAGAAATATTTCGGGATCGCGATATGCATCGGGCAGCCGTCGGTGCAGTAGGAACAGCCGGTGCAGGGGATCGCGATGTTGGCATTGATCATACCGACCGCCTGGTCAATAAGCTCCCGCTCCTCGTCCGTCAGCGGCTGGAAATCGGCCATATAGCCGGTGTTGTCCAAAAGCTGCTCCATATTGCTCATGCCGGAGAGGACGATCTGGACATTTTCGAGGCTCGCCGCGAAACGGATGGCCCAGGACGGGACCGACATATCGGGATGATACCCCTTAAACAGCTGCTCGACGTTTTCCGGAACCTTGGCCAGCGTCCCGCCCTTGACCGGCTCCATGACGAATACCGGGACGCCGTGCTTTACGGCAACCTCGTAGCATTTCCGGGACTGGACGCCGGCGCTTTCCCAGTCGAGGTAATTCAGCTGCAGCTGGACAAACTCCATCTCGGGGTGCTCGGTCAGGACCTTGTCCAGCAGCTCGGCGTTGTCATGATAGGAAAAACCGATGTGCTTCACAAGCCCCTGTTCCTTTTTGTCCATCAGCCAGTGAAAGCAGTCGAGGTTATTGTAAATCTCGTAGTGGCCGGTGCCGACGTCGTGCAGCAGATAGTAGTCAAAGTAGGTGACGCCGGTATTTTCCAGCTGCTGGTTAAAAATCCGGTCGCGGTCCTCCTTTGTCTTCAAAAAACCGGCGTGCAGCTTGGTCGCCAGGGTAAAGGAATCCCGCGGATGGCGGCTGACCAGGGCCGTTTTGACTGCTTTCTCGCTGCTGAACGCGCAGTACATCCAGGCGGTGTCAAAGTAGGTAAACCCTCTTTCGAGGAAGGTGTCGACCATTTTATTCATTTCTGCAAAATCAATTTTGGATGGGTCGTTTTCGTCCAGGGACGGCAGACGCATCAGGCCGAAGCCCAGTTTTTTTGTGCTCATATACTACCTCCGTCAAATCTCTTTTGTGGTTGGAATTTTGCTTTCCCTATTATACAACCTGGAGTGAACTATAAGTCAAGCCGTCTGAACAAAATTTTTGGCGGCGGTTTGTTCATATTTTGTAAAAAAAGGCAGGAGGGGATCCGCCGATTGACAAGGGGGATGAATTCGACTAAAATGGACATATATAGTTTTTTACGCAGGAAGGATGGTATCAATGGTAGATATAGCGGTCATCGGCGCCGGTGTCGCCGGCGCGCTGATTGCGCGGGAGCTTTCCCGGTACCGGCTGTCGGCTGTCATGCTGGAAAAGGCGGACGACGTGGCGATGGGGACGTCTAAGGCCAATTCGGCGATTGTCCACGCGGGGTTTGACTGCGTGCCGGGGAGTTTGATGGCAAAGCTGAATGTGGCGGGCAACCGGATGATGGAAGAAGTGGCAAAGGAACTGTCCGTTCCGTTTAAGCGAAACGGTTCGCTGGTGCTGGGATTTGATGAACAGGACGGCGAAACGCTGCGCACCCTTCTGGAAAGAGGGATCCGAAACGGCGTCCCGGGGGTCAAACTCCTCTCCGGGGACGAGGCACGGGCGATGGAGCCGAAGCTGTCGGAAAAGGTGACGGCGGCCCTTTACGCGCCGACCGGGGGGATTGTCTGCCCCTATGAGCTGACGATTGCCGCGGCGGGCAACGCGATGGACAACGGGGTGGAACTGAAAACCGGCTTTACGGTGAACGGCGCTGCCTACGAGGACGGGGCGTGGACGCTGACGAGTGCAGAAGGGGAGCGCGTTCGGGCGCGGTATGTGGTCAACGCGGCCGGCCTGATGAGCGATCAGGTAGCCGCCCTTTTCGGCGATCAGGACTATCATATCCAGCCCCGGCGCGGGGAGTATCTCCTCCTCGACCGCGACCAGGGCGGCACCGTCTCCCATACGATTTTCCAGTGCCCGACCAAGATGGGCAAGGGGATCCTCGTCACCCCGACGGTCGACGGGAACCTCCTCCTCGGCCCGACCTCCGAAAACCAGGAGGACCGGGAGGATGTTGCGACCACGGCCGAGGGCCTGCGCAAAGTCGCGCAGCTGGCGGCAAAGTCGGTGCCGTCGGTCAACACCCGCGCGGTCATCACCAGCTTTACCGGCCTGCGCTCCTGCAGCCCCGGGCACGACTTTATCATTGAGCCGTCCGCCCATTCGGGACAGGTTTTGCACCTGACCGGCATCGAATCGCCCGGCCTGTCCTCGGCGCCGGCGATCGCGGTGTACGCGGTGGAGAAGCTGGCGGAGATGGGGCTTGTCCTCACGCCGAAGGCTGAGTTTCACCCGCTCCGCGCCCCGATCCCGAAATTCCGGGAGATGAGCACCGAGGAGCGGCGGAGGCTGATCGAGGAAGACCCCCGTTTTGGGCAGATTATCTGCCGCTGCGAGACGGTCACCGAGGGCGAGATTGTCCGATCCCTCCATCAGAACCCGCCCGCCCATGACCTCGACGGCGTCAAGCGGCGCACCCGTACCGGCATGGGCCGGTGCAGCGGCGGTTTCTGCACCCCGCAGGCGGTGGAGATTATCGCGAGGGAGCTGGGGATACCGGTTGAAGCGGTGACCAAGTGCGGCGGCGGCTCGAAGCTGCTGTGCGGGAAGACGAAGGAAGGTGAGCGGGATGAATGAGCGGATCGAAAAAGAACTGGTGATTATCGGCGGCGGCCCGGCAGGCCTTGCGGCGGCAGCCGCGGCGGCGGAAAACGGCGTTGCCCCGGCGGATATCCTGATTTTGGAGCGGGAGCCGGAGCTGGGCGGCATCCTCTTGCAGTGCATCCACAACGGCTTCGGCATCCACCGCTTCGGTGAGGAGCTTTCCGGGCCGGAGTACGCGGCGCGGTTTGTGAAAAAGGTGGAGCAGCTGCATATCCCCGCGATGCTTTCGACGATGGTCCTGACGCTGGAGCAGGGCGAAAACGGCCGCAAGGAGATTACGGCGGTCAGCTCCGCAAACGGCCTGATTGAGATTTCGGCCAGGGCGGTTGTCCTGGCGATGGGCTGCCGGGAGCGCAACCGCGGCGCCCTGAACATCCCCGGCACCCGTCCGGCCGGCATCTACACGGCCGGTGCGGCACAGAAGTTCGTCAACATCAAGGGCTTCATGCCCGGGAAAAAGGTTGTGATCCTCGGCAGCGGCGATATCGGGCTGATCATGGCCAGAAGGATGACGCTGGAGGGGGCGAAGGTGCAGGCGGTCTGCGAGCTGCTGCCCTATTCGGGCGGGCTTTCCCGGAACATCCAGCAGTGCCTGCGGGACTTTGACATCCCGCTGCTCCTCTCCCACACGATCACTGAGGTGCACGGCAAAGAGCGGGTGACTGGCGTCACGATTTCTGAAGTTGATGAACACCGCAATCCGATCCCCGGCAGCGAACAGTACATCGCGTGCGACACGATCCTGCTCTCCTGCGGCCTGATCCCCGAAAACGAGCTGACAAGACAGGCCGGCATCAAACTCGACCCCGTGACCGGCGGCGCATCCGTCAGCGAGGGCCGGGAAACGGATATGCCGGGCGTATTCGCGGCGGGCAATGTCCTGCACGTCCATGACCTGGTCGACTTTGTCTCGGAGGAGGCGGAGATGGCGGGAAAGAGCGCCGCGCGCTGGCTGATGGGACAGACTTCCCCGTCCGGGCGCCAGGTGCCGGTGCGGCCCGAGGGCGTGATCCGCTATGTTGTGCCGCAGACCCTTTCCCTTCCGCAGCAGGAGGACGTCCGGCTGTTTTTCCGGGTCGGGCAGGTTGTCGAAAAGGTGAATATTATCGTCAGCTGCGGGGATAAGCAGCTGTATAAAGGCGCGAAGCAGAAGGTTCTCCCCGGTGAGATGGAGTCGGTGACGGTGAAGGCGCCGGCGCTTAATGACCTTGCCGGAGAGACGATCACGGTTAGGTTGGAAAGAAGGTGAGCGGAAATGGTAAGAGAAATGACTTGTATCGTCTGCCCGATGGGGTGCAGCCTGCGGGTGACGATGGACGGGGACGAGATCGTCAGCGTTGAGGGCAACACCTGCCCCCGCGGGAAAAACTACGCGGTCACCGAGGTGACGGCTCCCCGCCGTGTCCTGACCTCGACCGTCCGGGTGGAGGGCGGCCATCTGCCGCTTTGCCCGGTGCGCACGGGAGGCGATATCCCGAAAGGGCTGCTCTTTGACGCGATGAAGGCGGTCAATGCCCTTCGGATCAAGGCGCCGGTGGCGATCGGGGATGTCCTGATTCCCGATCTATGCGGGACGGGCGTGCCGCTCGTTGCCTGCCGGGATATCCGGAAGGTGTGAGGGGCTGGCCTGGGACGATGGAAATAATATGGATGGAACTGGCCGGAAATTCCGTAGGGGCGACCCTTGCGGCCGCCCGGGTTTGTATCGCAAACCTGATGATTATTGCAAACCTCCCGCGTATTTACCCACTCCCCGTCTGTCATTCTGAGCGTCAGCGAAGAATCTTTGCGCTGCCGGAGATAGAACCCCTGCCCGTTGGCGCGAAACGGTTGGTTTGTGCATAAACGCGGGCGCACACGCCGGTGCGCCCCTACAAAATCCACGGGACTATCTGAAAACACTGTAGGAAACTGGCCCCGCTGTTCCGGGTTTACACCACCAACCTACTGCCTACCGCAAACCTCTCCGCGTATTTACCCACGCCCCGTCTGTCATTCTGAGCGTCAGCGAAGAATCTTTGCGCTGCCGGAGATAGAA
>CAYWRQ010000115.1:0-8283 GCA_964460915.1 uncultured Oscillospiraceae bacterium | reverse complement strand
TTGGCTCATTCATTTTTCAATTTACACCATTATACGGCCACGGCCCCGCAGTATTATCGTCTGTGATTTTTATGAAAGTTCCCTCTGTAGAGACATCACCTTCCTATGTAAGATCAACGTTGCCGGACAGGGTAATCCCATCTTCACTTATTACTGTGCCATTTCCATCTTCATCATCTGTAATAGTAACGTCAACGCTATCGTCATTTGCACTATTTTTAATCGTAATATCCAGTTCACTTACATCACCGGAGATTGTTGCGGAGTTATCATTTGCTTTACTTTGGGTAATTTCAACGCTGTAGTCTTCATTGGCAGCATGGTCATATGGATTGTCAGAGTTCCAGTCTTCATTTCCCTCCTGCCAACTGAAATTCCCGTCAACAGTAACATCGCCAATACTCAGATCGTAATTAATCGCCAGCGCCGGGACAGAAAATGCCGCTCCAGCCATAGCCAGAGAAATTGCGGTTGCGGTCAAACCTCTATACCAGTTTCTCTTTTTATTTATTGTTTTTGCCATGTTTCAATCTCTCCTTACCAATTGTCGCAGGTTTCCATCGATTTTGTCCGCAAAAGCTCGGGTTCAGTCCGTTTGGACAGTCAGACAATCTCCTTTCACGGGTTCATACGAGTCAAGCGATAAGGCAATTTCGCTTATCGTTCCTTTTCGCATCCGTATCAGTCGACTGTCAATATTTATACCTTATGCGAAAGTAAATTCGATAAAGAGAAATTGGTGTTTTGAAAAAAATTTTTATATTTTCATACAAAAGCTCTTGTGTTATGGATAAATTTATGTTATTATATTGATAGATTTATACGCTTTCAAAACGTATAATTTTTGACAGCTGAAAATAATCCCATTTTTCTATAGACATAAAAAAACGCCCCGTCGAAACGAGGCGTTTTTTGTATTCTGATTTACATTCAGCTTCTCATCGAGATGCCGATTTCTTCCAGTGCTTTGAGGACCTTATGCATGACATTGTCGCACTCCTCAACCGTCATCGTCCGGTCGGGGGCGCGGAGGGTCAGGGAGTAGGATACCGACTTCTGGCCGTCGGGGACCTGTTTGCCCTGGTAGACGTCGAACAGCTTGACGCTTTCGAGCGCCTTTCCGGCGCCTTTCCGAATCGCCGATTCGATATCGGCGGCGGCCATCTTCACATCAGCCAGCACCGACAGGTCACGGACCGACGCGGGATGGCGCGGCAGCGGCTTATAGAAGGTACGCTGGTTTTCAAGCGCCGTATACAGCTTCTGGAGGCGGATTTCCGCGATATACGCGCGGGTGTCGATGCCGAACTTCTCGGCCGTCAGCGGGTGCATTTCGCCCAGTACGCCGATGACCTCCTTGCCGCAGACGATCTCAGCCTGGCGGCCGGGATGGAGATACGGCTCAGCAGAGCGGCGGTAGCTGACCGTCAGCCTGCACCGGGTGATCAGCATTTCGATGATGCCCTTGAGGGTGAAGAAGTCTTCCCCGTCGCCGTAAAGGCCGATCGACAGGGCGGGCACCTCGTCCGGCTGCTCGGTCAGGGGCAGCGATTTGGGGACGAAGAGCTTACTGACCTCGAAGAAGCGGCCGGCGGGATTTTTCCGGGAGACGTTGGTGGCGAGGACAGCCGCCATGCTGGAAATCAGCTGGGTGCGCATGACCGAGTACTCCTCGCCGAGGGGGTTGAGCAGCGTTACGGCGTTCCTGCGCGGGTCGTCCTCCGGGAGGGAGAGCATATCGCAGGCCTTCGCGCTGATAAAGGAGTAGGTGGTGATTTCGCGCATGGCCTGGCCGGTCAGCAGCTCCTTGACCGTATCGGCAGCGATCCGTTCGGGCAGCTTCTTGCCGCGGATGATCTCGCCGCTGATCGGGGTCGAAACGATATGTTCATAGCCATAGATGCGCATGACCTCCTCAGCCAGGTCGGCGCGGGTCTCGACGTCGTCGCGGTAGGACGGGACGGCGACCGAGAGGGCCTTGTTCTCGCCCGGCGTGCAGGTCAGATTCAGGCTGTTCAAAATCGAAACCACCGTCTCGTCCGGGATTTCAACGCCGAGCAGCGCCAGGATATCCGGGATCGTTGTATGGATGACCCGCTGTTCGGGCAGGCCGTTGTGGACGTCGATCACGCCCTCGACAATATCGCCGCAGTCCAGCTCCTGTACCAACTGGAGCGCGCGGTTCATCGCAAATTCGCATCCGCAGATATCGGTGCCCTTCTCAAAGCGGGCGCTCGACTCGGTGCGCATACCCAGCGCGCGGGCGGTGCGGCGGATGTTGTCGCGGCGGAATTTGGCCGCTTCAAACAGCAGGTCGGTCGTGTCCGGCTCGATCTCGGAATGGAGGGAGCCCATGACGCCGGCCAGGCAGGAAGGGTTCTCCGCGTCTGCAATGACCAGCATCTCGGAAGAAAGGATGTGCTCCTTATCATCCAGCGTCTTCATGATCTCGCCTTCATGGGCATGGCGGACGATAATCTGATTGCCGGTGACGTAGCGGAGGTCATAGGCGTGCATCGGCTGGCCGGTTTCCAGCATGACAAAGTTCGTGATGTCGACGATGTTGTTGATGCTGCGCACGCCGGCGCTCTTCAGGCACTCCTTCATCCACGCGGGAGACGGGCCGATCCGCAGGTTTTTGACCACTCTCCCGATATAGCGCGGGCAGAGGTCATAGTCCTCGACGCGGATTGAGATATGGTCGTTTACATTGCCGCCCTTCGCGGTGTATTCGGTCGACGGGCCGTGGAACTCCTTGCCCAGGACAACTGCAACCTCACGGGCGATGCCGATGACCGAGTTGCAGTCCGGGCGGTTGGACAGGATCGAGAAGTCAATGATCACGTCGTTTAGCCCCAAAACCTCGCGCATATCGGTACCGGGCGCGTACTCCTCCTGCAAAATCAGGATGCCGTAAACCTCGGCGCCGGGGTAGTCCCCTTCCTTCAGGCAAAGCTCCTCCCCGGAGCACATCATGCCGTTGGAGGGCAGGCCGCGCAGCTTGCCCTTTTTGATGTGGGCGCCATTCGGCAGGTGGGAGTCGTGGAGGGCCGCCGGGATCAGCGCGCCTTCAAACACGTTCTGCGCGCCGGTGATGATCTGGACGGGGGCCTCCTCCCCGACATCGACCTGGCAGACCCAGAGCTTATCCGCGTCGGGATGGTGCTCCATCTGCAGCACCTTGCCAACGACTACGTTATTCATCGTGGCGGAAAGGTCGATCATCTCCTCGACCTCGAACCCGCTCATCGTCATTTTATCGCACAAAACTTCCGCCGGTACGTCAATATCTACGTACCGCTTCAGCCAGTTTAATGATACTTTCATAAATTACGGTCCTTTCTCCAGCTTTTTGAAAAAAGCTGGGCAAAAACTTTAAGTTCGCGGGATGTCCGTAGGACATCGAATCGCATCCTGCTGCTGGGTCCGCTCGGTCGTTAAAAACATTACCTGAGTGGTCGCGCCGGGCAGCCGGGCGGGAAAACGGTTCTGCCGGGTTTACATGGCTAAACCGACAGCTTTTGCAAATTTTTCCGGGTATCCGCCTGCTTCCCGTCTGTCATTCTGAGCGTTTGCGAAGAATCTTTGCGCTTCCGTTATGTGCAGCTATATGTCCAAAACGAAAATCTTTCATCAAAGTCAGTGCAAGGATCCTTCTCCGTTCAGGATAACGCATCCGGCAGGTGAGCACAATGCGGGTTGGCGGGCGGGGCAACCCCGCCCCTACAGATGTTTCCCATCCCGTATTCGCGCACAAACCGTGCATTTCGTTCTGTCTGTCATTCTGAGGCGCAGCCGAAGAATCTTACCTGGTGCCATCATGTAGGGTAACAAACCCAGACAAATCAGCAAAACTTCCCTTGAAATCTAATTCAATCAAAGGTTTTCGCAGAAAACCAACCTTAATTATTCATTATTCATTAGATTTACTTCCCTTGGAACTGTTCTAGGAAGCGTTCGTCGTTTTCGAACAGCAGGCGGATATCGCTGATCTTATACCGGGTTGTGGTCAGGCGGTCCAGACCGATGCCAAAAGCGAAGCCGGAATATACATCGGAGTCGATGCCGCAGCCGCGCAGGACATTGGGATGCACCATACCGGCGCCGAGGATTTCAATCCAGCCGGTGCCCTTGCAGACCCGGCAGCCCTTGCCGCCGCACTCGGAGCAGGATACGTCGACCTCAACGGAGGGTTCGGTGAACGGGAAGAAGGACGGGCGGAAACGGACCTTGGTTTCCGGGCCGTAGATTTCGTGGGCAAACTGCTCCAGGCAGCCTTTCAAGTCGCACATCGTGATTCCTTTATCGACAACCAGGCCCTCCATCTGATGGAAGACGGGAGAATGGGTCGCATCGACCTCGTCCGCACGGAAAACCCGCCCGGGGCAGACGATGCGGATCGGGGGCTTGCGCGTCTCCATGACACGGGCCTGGGCCGCAGAGGTCTGGGTGCGGAGCAGCAGGTTTTCCCCAAGATAGAAGGTATCCTGCATATCGCGGGCCGGATGGTCCTTCGGGACATTCAGCGCTTCAAAGCAGTAGTAATCGGTCTCGACTTCGGGGCCATCGACGATATCAAAGCCCATCGACTGGAAGATGTCGATCAGTTCGTTCTGGACGATCGACAAGGGGTGCAGACCGCCCAAAGGCTCGCTCTTGCCGGGCATTGTGACGTCGACCGACTCGGCGGCAAGCCTTGCGTTTAACTCTTTCTCCTTCAGCTGCTCGATGCTTTTCTGGACAGCGGCCTCCAGTGTCTGGCGCACCTCATTGGCGATCTGGCCGACGACGGGGCGTTCCTCTGCGGAGAGCTTGCCCATCTGTTTGAGAATCGCGGTCAGCTCGCCCTTTTTGCCGAGATAACGGACGCGGATGCTGTCCAGTTCCTTGGCATCGGCGAAATTCTTCAGTTCTTCCAGACCTTTTTCCTTGATCTGCTGAAGCTGTTCTTGCATTGACATTTTACCTACTCAATCCTTTCCTGCCCGGGCCTATTGTTCACCGGACGCGTTTGATTTTGGGGAAAAGGCAACAAAAAGCCTCCATCCCCGGTTACAGGGACGAAGGCATTTAAATGCTTCCGTGGTACCACCCAGCTTCGGTACTCCAAAGAATACCGCACTTTTCTCCGTATAACGGCGGCGCCGTCATCCCCTACTAGCCGTTCAGGGATGCCGCTCGCAGGCGAATTTTCGCGCATTCTCCATCGGCAGGCGGGACTTTCAGCCGGTGATCCCGCTTCTCTGATGCTTAGAAAAGGCTACTGAAATGGCAAAGCCATTTCTGACCTGGTCAGGGCGTTTACGTGTTTCAGTATACCACTTTTGAGAAATTTGTCAAGAGGTTTGATTTCTGGCACAGAAGCTATGCAGCAGGTACAGATTTCCGTCCCCATCGACCGCATAGATAAAGCGGTTGTCTTCCGGCGACGATTCACAGAAGGACTGCAAAACGGTATCGGTTTTCTCAAACCCTGCCTCATTCCATGTGTTGAAAACAAGGGTATCGTTCAGCAGGACCGGGTACTGCGGGCTGGTATAGGCGATCCGCCTTTCCCCGTCTTCCGTCACAAGATACAGGCTGTCGGCGCGCTTCTCAAAGAGGACGGTATCATTTCCCGCCAGCAGGCTTATTCCGCTGCTTCCAGCGGCCATTTTGGCTTCGCCGCCGTCACCGTCAAGCAGCACCAGCGAACTGTCCGATCCCTTCCACGCCAGGAGCCCGCCATTCCGCTCACCGCAGATCTTGTAGCTAGCGCTTGTATCGGAAGTAAGCGGAGAAGACTGACCAGAAGAAATATCGAAAATCCATGGAGTGAAAACGCCGTCATGCCGGTTATAATAAATCAACTGGCTGTCCGAAGCGCCGGCAATCGACAGGAGATTCGCGTCTGAGAAAAAGGCGTTATCCGGCATAGCCACCTCTTTTTCCAGCGTTCCATCGGAAGCAAAGACACCGACCGACCCGGAATCCAGACAGTAAAGCCGCGCCCCATCGCTCCAGAGGGTCAGCCAATCCACATTGTGTTCGCCAACTACGCCGTATTCCGCGAAAAGCTCATCCGTCCCGTCGGGGGTGAGACAGCGGATTTCATTGGTAAAAGGGACTGCGTAATATAGCTTCCCCTCCAGCGGCGTCAGGGAAAACCCGTTAAAATCCTCCCGCAGCGTCTCCACCGTCTCCCCATCCCAGCGGCAAAGATAAGACGGATGCCAATATTCGGCGCCCAAAGTACGGAAATAGACGGTGCCATCCATAGATGCCGCTATTCCGGCGGAAGAGGTGGTGCCGCCAAACCCGGCAAGATCTATAAACCCCGAATCGGTTTCCTTTCGATTCATTCCACAGGAGGGTAAATGAAGCAAAAAGAAGCTCAGAAACAGAACAAATACTGCCGTCGCCCTCCATGAACGGAATTTAACCATAGCCATTTTACCTCCCTTTTGATGGTATGCAAACGCTTAGAAGGGGCTGCGAAAATAGAAAGATTCTCTTATCTGATCAAAGAATTTATCATATTTTAGTATACCACTTTTGGGGGATTTGTCAAGCCAGTGTTTTGCTAAAAAGCTGATAAAAGAAAGGATGTTGACCATAACGGAAAACATGATATACTATAAATCATTAAAAACGCGCATCTATTATAGTCAAACAGAATGGGCGAGGTGATCACCATGCGAAAAGTCAGAAATGATCGTTTATTTGCTTTATGGATTCTTTGCATTATATTGCTTTTTTCGGGCTGCGGCCGAAATGAAATCGAAGCAAGGATTGACAGCGGGTGCTATGACAATTATGTTGCAGGTATGCATCAAATGGGAAACGCTGCGACGGACTGGCAATCGATGGAACAAATCCTTGTCAACTGCGATATCCTACTTGTCGGCCAATATACCGACAAGCAAACCTCATCCCGGCAGCAAAATGACTTAGCCGCTGCATCCTTAGAAAATGCTTACCTTGTTAAGCAGGTCCTGCTTGGGCCGCAAAGATTGGAAGGACAGACGATTCCGG
The DNA here is from genome assembly GCA_964460915.1 of uncultured Oscillospiraceae bacterium. GTDB lineage: Bacteria > Bacillota > Clostridia > Oscillospirales > Ruminococcaceae > Faecivivens. The sequence continues at coordinate 1,269 of CAYWRQ010000115.1, read as the reverse complement.
TTACGTCCGGTCAAGAAAAAGCTTGGACAGCTGGCGGGCGGTATCTGTTTTTTCTGGCCTATGACGCGTCGGAAAATATCTATATGCCGCTTCCGTCTTCTTCCGTAACATTAAACGAAGAACAGCTGCTGGATTATACGCTTCCCGACCAAAAGGATTACCCGACCCTTTCGGAAGTCAAAAAAGAAATCGATACTTTGTCCGAAAACGGTTCGGATATAAAGCCGGATTACTGGCGCGTCAATTCCGTTGAAAGGCTGTACCTCTATGGGAACGGCGCCGTAAGCGGTACGCTCAGCCAGATTTCTGAGGTAGAAGGAAAAGACGCGTGGATAAACTACACTTTTACCGTTACAGGGATTACACCTATCGGGGCAAGCCGGTTGAGATCGGTTCCGACTTTTCGGTAACTGTCCCAAAGCTGTACGCCCCTGAAAACATGGAACCCGGCAAAGAATACCTCGTTTTTACAGCATACACGGTCAACCGGGTATGGCTGGCTGAACTGAATGGGAAAAAACTGACCGTCAATCCAAATTTGCTGGACTGCGACGCTTACCGTACACGAGTTGATATTCTTTCTCTGCAAAAGGGATGCAGCAAGCGGTATGGGGAAAGCTAAAAGGCATTATCCCGTTTTGCTTCATCATGTGAAAACCCGCTCCCGGTTCAAGTGAATCTGGGAGCGGGTTTTCTGATTCCTTACATGGACAAACAATTATTCCCCAAGCTGTTCCGTCACAGCCAGCTGGCCATGATCGGCGTCGACAATCAGCGTCGAGCCTTCGTGCACCTGGTCAGCGATGATCATCCGGCCGATGAGGGTTTCGACCTTGCGCTGTAAGAACCGTTTCAACGGTCTTGCGCCGTAAATCGGGTCGTAGCCGTTGTCGATGACATATTGCTTGGCAGCGCCGGTCAGGACGACATCCAGTTGCTTATCCTCCAGACGCCTGTGCAGATCAGCAATCTGCAGATCGATGATGCCTGCGATATTATCCCGGGTGAGCGGCTTATAAAAGACGATTTCGTCCAGACGGTTGAGGAACTCCGGCCGGAAGGAGCGCTTCAGCAGCGTCTCGACTTGTTCCTTTGCATTGTCGGTGATCTCGCCGGTTGCTTCGTCGATCCCCGCCAGCAGGATATCGGAACCAAGGTTAGAGGTCAGGATGATGATCGTGTTCTTAAAGTCGACGGTCCTGCCCTGGGAATCGGTGATGCGGCCGTCGTCCAGCACCTGCAAAAGGATATTGAAGACGTCCGGGTGGG
>CAYWRQ010000114.1:5146-8332 GCA_964460915.1 uncultured Oscillospiraceae bacterium | reverse complement strand
CTGCCCAGGTTTCCGGCATGATCTGGATGAAAGTGGGACAGCACAATATTCTTTTTGCCGGGCAGCGCCATTATATTTTCCGCCGCCTCCTTGCTGTTTCCGACATCGTAAATCCAGAAGCCGCTTTCCCCTTGTACCACGCCTACGTCCGCAGACAGGGGATTTTCTGTCGCCTTCCAGTAGGAAAGCTTTTCTGTAATAAAAATACGGTCTTTCATGCTCCATCCTCATAAACTGAAACGCACTGCATTAAAACCACATCGCGTTTTCATCCCGGAATTTGGGTTCCGGACCTTCGGCATACGGATCATAGTTATGGACATTACAGCCAAACTCTTTCAGCTCCTGGATTTTTCCGTCCCGGTTCCAGCGGATCAGCGTCATGCCGTCAAAGCCTTCCGGTTCCTTCCCCTTTTCCGCACTGGCAAAGTACCACTCGGCTATGGTCTGGTCATCCTTATGGAAAAACTGCTTGATATCCCAGGTCACGACTTTGGCGCGGCTGTTCCATTCGGCAAACCAATGCTCAATCGCATCGGCGCCTTTGTACTGCGGCCCCCAGCTTTCGGTATAAACCGCGTCCTCCGCAAAAATATCGCGGATGCCGAGATCCTTCGCCTCCAGCCACATTGTAAACCAGAGCCGTACAATCTTTTCCCGTTCCTGCATATCTTTTCCTTCCTTTTCCCAACCGCCGGAGCTATCCCGCCCGCACGGCCTTTGTTATTTCAGTACCGTCTGCAAAAATCCCAGTATTACCAAATGAACCGGATAGAACCAGTAAAACAGCCATTTCCCGCCGGTATTCCGCCCTTTCTGCCCGTTATACCGATCCAGCAGCGGCAAGGAAAGAAGAGTCCCCATCTGGGGCAGGCTGCAAAGGAGCGCTCTCCCCAGCCTGAATCCCATCGACCAATAGGTATATCCCATCATGACCGTAAAGACAGCCGAGGTGACCGTGAAAACATAAAAGAGCCGCCTGCGGTTATCCCGGTTGCGGGAGAAGTTCAGCGCAAAGATCAGCGCCATCACCGGCCAGTCCCCAAACAGCGTCAGAAACCCGAGCATCACCAGCGCAGCCGTCTTTTTTGCACCGGTAAAATGCTCGTCGGCCCACAGCCCCAGAAGGGTCAGAAAAAGGGTATAGATCATGTTCAAGGTCAGGGCGTCCCCCGCTGTCGGAAGGCCGCCCGTTTCAAAGTAGATAAACGGCAGATAGGAGAGAACCGCAAATACAAGCAGCCGCAGCGCATACCGCTTACAATCGTGTGTATGCCGGTATCCTTCTGTCAGCATAAAACACATGACCGGCGCTGTAATCCGCCCAAAGGTGTGCATAACCGCCGCCAGCAGCGATGCCGTCGGGACAAACGCCCAGGCAATATGATCGATCAGCATACAGATTATGGCGATGAGTTTTAAGCTGCTGCCGGTCAGCATTCCTTTCCCCTCCTGCCCGATGCAGGCAGGGAACCAATTTCCTTTTTCCATCCGGTGTTCCTTTCAACAGTCAAGGAAAATTTTGTCTGTCAGACATCCATCTCCCAATAGTCCTCGTGCCGTTCAAAATAGCCGATCACCTTGCCGTCCTCATCGCGCACGGGCGTGAAAAACTCCCGTTCCCGTTTGGAAGGGCTGACCGCCTCCAGCATTTCATCCTCCCCGGCATCGGCGCGGGCAAGGAAGGCTTTGATCTTCTCGCAGCTGTCCATATTGTGGCAGTTAAAGATGCTGTCACCGATCTGCAAGACCTTTCCGTAACGCTTCCGCGCGTCCTTATTCATATACCGCACGATATGCTCCCGGTCACAAAACACGATCCGGTAGGGGTATGCGTCCAAAATTGCCGACAATAGCTTCATGTTGATTTCCATCGTTATTGCTCCTATCTGTTTGGTTTTCTTATTTTTTCCTCATCTGCATCAGCTTATCCAGCAGCCGGTCTGCCGCTTCTTCCTTGCTCATCAGCGGCAGTTCCTCCTCGCTGTCCGCCGTAATAAGGGTCAGGACATTGGTATCCCCCTGGAATCCCGCGCCTTTCACCTTCACGTTATTTGCGGCAATCATATCCACCCGCTTCTTTTCCAGCTTTTTACGGGAATTTTCCAGCATATTCTCCGTTTCCATCGAAAACCCGCAGAGCAGCTGTCCCGGTACGCGGTGCTCCCCGAGATAGGCCAGGATATCCTGCGTCCGCTTCAGCGGGATGGATAGGTTTTCATCCGCCTTTTTGATCTTTTCATTGACAAAGGTCTCCGGCGTATAGTCTGCGACAGCGGCCGCCTTGATGATGATATCTTGTCCGGCAGCCCGGGCGGTGACCTCCCGGTACATATCCGCCGCGGAAACAACGTCTACGACGTTCACAAAGGGCGAGGGGGTCAGGGCCGTCGCGCCGCTGACCAGCGTCACTTCCGCCCCCCGCAGCATCGCCGCTTTGGCGATGGCGTAGCCCATCTTACCGGAAGAATGGTTGGTAATATAGCGTACCGGGTCGATGGCCTCCTGGGTCGCCCCGGCGGTGACCAGCAGCTTAATCCCCGCCATATCCTTTTCATGGGCCAGTTCCCGCTCAAGATACAGGTACAGCTCCTCTGGATTCGGCATCTTCCCCATTCCGGCCCCGCCGCAGGCCAGATGCCCGACCAGCGGGTCGATCTGGTGCCAGCCGTGGCGGCGCAGCTTTTCCATATTCTCCTGTACGATGGAGTTTGCGTACATCCGGTCATTCATGGCCGGGGCAAAGTAGATCGGGCAATGGCAGGCAAGGATCGTCGAAGTCAGCATATCGTCCGCTATCCCGTTGGCGCACTTGCCAATAACGTCCGCCGAGGCCGGCGCAATCAGCACCATATCCGCCTTTTTCGCCAGGGCGATGTGATGGATCACCGGCGGGTCGCTGCGCTCAAAGGGGCTTGACAGGCACCGGTTGCCGGTCAGCGCCTCAAACGGCACCGGCGGGATAATATTTTTCGCGTTTTCCGTCAGCAGGACATGGACGTCCGCCCCTTTCTGCACCAGAATACTCACAAGATTCGGCATCTTATATGCCGCAATTCCGCCCGTCACCCCGACGAGAATTGTTTTTCCTTTTAAATCAGCCATTTTCGTTCCTTCTTTCTCCAGCTTTTTGAAAAAAAGCTGGGCAAAAACTTTTCCGTTCGCCGCGTCCAGCTTTTTGAAAAA
>CAYWRQ010000114.1:0-5046 GCA_964460915.1 uncultured Oscillospiraceae bacterium | reverse complement strand
TGAAAAAAAGCTGGGCAAAAACTTTTCCGTTCGCCGCGTCCAGCTTTTTGAAAAAGGCTGGGCAAAAACTTTTCCGTCCGCCGCGGCCGTGTCTCACGCGGGGTATCAAATGAGACTGCTCAACAAGTTCGCAGTCTTCGATGCTCTTTTCCACGCGGGATTTGTTCTATTTATAACGCACGATGATTGCTTTTGCCGTTTATTTTCCGCAGGAAAACGCCCGCTTGCCGTATGCGTGACGGGATTTAAACTACCTTATGATCTCATGTAGGGGCGCCCTACATTGTATCATGGATACCCTCGAACACTCCTTTGAAAATCGCCATTTCAGAACTCGCTAAGCTCCACAAACCGGACGCCATCTGAACAAGCAATCCCGCCATAAACAGCTTCTGTATAATGCCCTGTCTCCAAATAATGCCGCAGAACATACTCCGCCGTAAACGGCATCGGAAGGCCCTGGATTTCATTCAGCGGGACCCATTTCAGAATTCCTTCGTTACATCCTTCCTGTACGGTCACACCCTCTTTTAAATTTGCAAAGAAATAGTAATTCTGACGAATTTCCCCATTTTTCATCCGCAGCGTAACATACCGCATCCGAAGATCACTCAAATCTTCGGCCCGAAGGCCAATTTCCTCATACAATTCCCTCAGCAAACAAGCCCCTGCATCATTCAGCTCGTCTTTTTCGAAATGGCCTCCAATTCCGCACCAGGATGGTGCCACTACCCGGGAGCCGATACGGTACAAAAGCAGCATTTTGTCTCCATCCAAGATATAAATGGAAGTCATATTGCGCAATTTCCCGTCCATCCTTATTCTCCTCATGATTTTGTATCAAAATAATAATTGGTATCATTTCCCAGCGATTCACCGGAAACGGTTCCGCCTAGTTTCTGATACAGCGCATTGGCTCCTATATTATTCTGATAGGCAGAAAGAAAGTACTTGCAAATTCCCTTTTCCCGGCAGGCATCCTTCAATTCGCTCATCATCCGATAGCCAACACCCCGTCGCTGATACTGCTCCATCACGCCGACCTCATGGATATAGAGCATATTTCCCTGGCTGTCCAACCGCCGCAGCTCATAGCCATATGCAAACCCAATAATCCGGTTCTGCAGGATAGCCGCATAAAGCCAGTGATCCGGATTGGCCAGAAACTCTAGGGCACTTTCCCGGCAAGCAAATCCCGCCCGAAAATCCTGATTCATCCCCATCACCAGATCCAGGTCCTGAACATCCAGCTTACGGCAAATATATTCCATTCTTTGAGCCTATCCTTTCCATAAAGCGCCGTCGCCCTACTTTCCCTCTGCCACGACAAATGCCGCCGCAATCGTATCCGTATGGGTCAGGGAGAGGGAAAAGGTCAACCCCCGCTCTTCCACGATTTTTTTGGCGCTGCCGGAAAAGACAAAATAAGGCGCACCGAGCGCGTCATGCGCCACCGACACCTCGTTTAGCTTAAAGCCGCGTACGCCCGTCCCCAGCGCTTTGGAAAAAGCCTCCTTGGCCGCAAAAGATGCTGCCATCGACGGCACCGGGGTTTTCTGCCCAGCAAAATATTCCCGCTCTATTGCAGAAAAAACCCTCGCTGTAAAACGAGGGTTTTTGATACTTTCCGCTATGCGCTCAATCTCCAATAGGTCTATTCCCGTATATAGCATTGCCACCAGCCTGTTTCGGAATGTAGGTTTTCAGCGTCTCCAGCACATGATCATTGGGCGAGAATACCAAAAGGACCCTGCCCATCGTCTGATGCGTCAGAACTGCATAATAGCAGCCGGGATCGGTCGGAGAACTGCACGCATAGACGCGGTTCGCGTAATTTTCGTTTACGTGCTCCTCTTCTTTAAAGGTGCCGAATTTTTCAAAGGTGCGGGCATTGACCGTCAGCATTCGCTTTCTTCTGCGCCTTGCGATGATTTTATCGACGTCCATTTCACCGTTGGTCACGATATACTCGTACTCAATGTTCATATTGGTAATCAGCAGATATCCGCCATACAGTGCGCCGAACGCAAGCAGTGTGGTAATCATCGAGAAGCTCCGCAGAATACCGCCCAGCAGCATAAATACAATAAACAATGCCACCGCGCCGACTACAATGAGCGCCCGCAGCGCCATTTCCTTTCCGCCGTTTTTCTTTTTTACGATATACTCGCAATAGGTATCCATTCTGAATCAAACCTTTCTGAGAAGCCGTTCCGGACAAAAATGACTTCCGATATATTAAAACTATAGTACCATATTTTTGCCAAAAGTGCAAGACAAGCGCATTTTTTTTTCATCATATCTTTACAGAACGAAAAAATTTCCAGTTTCCTGCATAATCTCCTGCCAACGTCCCAGACTGTCAGTGTCAAAAAACTTGACAAAACAGAAAAGTATTCTCGGAAAGGACGGATTTCTTATGCAGATCACCGATATCAAAGTTCGAAAACTCATGCAGGAGGGCCGGCTTCGGGCGGTTGTCTCCGTCACCATCGGAGACGAACTGGCAATCCACGACATCAAGGTTATTGAAGGCCCACAGCGCCTGTTCGTGGCAATGCCCTCCCGCCGGGAGGCCGGCGGCGTTTTCCGCGACATTGCCCATCCCATCTCGGTCGCCGCCCGCAAGCAGCTGGAGGACGCCGTGCTCTCCGCCTACCGGCGGGAAAAGCTGCAGGCCGACGCGCTCCAGCAGATTCCCTACGGCGATTACTGGAGCGGCCACTTTGAGCCGCAAACCCCGGCCCCGGCCGCAGTCGCTTCTACAGCGGCCGCTTTTCCGGCTGCCACCCGTTAACCCGATAACAAATAGCAGCTCCCACTGTCTCTTGGCAATGGGAGCTGCTTTCTTTTATGGGTAAAATCGTTACATGATGTAAGGAACCAGAGATGCGGGCAGTTCCTCTTTGTCCGCGGAAATGGTCAGGACAACGGTAACGTCCCTGCTGCCGATCGAATTGGACAGCTTTTCCAGGAAAGCAGCCAATTTGTCCATATCTTTGCCGCCGATCTTCAGCGTAGAGTCGATAAACAGATCGGTGATATCAAAATTGCCGGACAGAACGCCTGTTACAAAGCCGTAAAATTCATCGTAACCTTCGATGCTGTCTTTGCAGGTTTCCATCAGTCTGACAGAGGAAGGAATATCAAAAGTCAGCTTCGGCTCTTTTTCAATGCAGACAACATTACCGCTGGAAGAATTCGCAGCTTTGGTCACCATATCTACCAAGAGTTTTGTTTTACCGGATCCTTTTTTTCCGACGATAAGTTTAATCATAAAAATACCTCCGTTGTTTTCAAAACAGAAAACCTGTTTCTTTTATTTAGGCGGAGAAATCTCCCCGCATAAACCTTCTTTTGCTTATTTGCCCATCTTGGCTTTCAGCTCAGCGCCTCTTGCCTCGTAGCCGGGCTTGCCCAGCAGCGCGAACATATTCTTCTTGTAGCTCTCAACGCCGGGCTGGTCAAACGGGTTGATCCCCATCATATAGCCTTCCACCGCGCAGGCCTTTTCGAAGAAATAAATCATGTAGCCGATCTCAAACTCGTTGATGGTCGGCATTTCGAGAACCGCACAGGGAACGCCGCCCTCGGAGTGGGCCAGCAGAGTAGCCTGCATAACGGTCGCGTTCACAACGCTCATCTCCTGGTCTGCCAGGAAGTTCAGTCCGTCCATATCGGCAGGATCCTTTTCAATAAAGAAATCCTGTTTCGGCTTCTTGATATCGACGAACGTCTCAAACAGGATCTTGGAGCCGTCCTGGATAATCTGTCCCAGCGAGTGCAAATCGGTAGAGAAGGTGACCGACGCGGGGAACAGGCCCTTGCCGTCCTTGCCCTGGCTCTCGCCGTACAGCTGTTTATACCATTCCGCCATCGTCGCAAAGCAGGGGTCAAAGGAAACCAGCAGTTCCATGGCTTTGCCCTTCTGCTTCATCGCAAAACGGGTAGCCGCATACCGGTACGCGTCATTGGTTTCGATAGAAGGATCCATCAGCGCATTCTGCGCGGCTCTTGCGCCCTCCATCAGGGCATCAATATCAATTCCCGCTACGGCAATCGGCAGCAGGCCAACTGCGGTCAGGACAGAATACCGTCCGCCGACGTCGTCCGGAACAACGAACGTCTCATACCCCATCTCGTCGGAAAGCTCTTTCAGCTTGCCCTTTGCACGGTCGGTCGTCGCATAAATGCGGTCTTTCGCAGCTTCGCCGTATTTGTCCTCAAGCAGCTTCTTAAAGACACGGAAAGCGAGCGCGGTTTCGGTGGTCGTGCCGGATTTCGAGATAACGTTGACTGCAACGTCCTTACCCTCGCACAGGGAGATGATTTCCTGCAGGTAGGAGGGGCTTACACTGTTGCCCGCAAAATAAATCTGCGGGGTCTTCTTCGCCAGATTGTTATACATCTGGGACTTGAGGACCTCAATAACGGCCCGCGCCCCAAGGTAAGAACCGCCGATACCGAGCACAACCAGGACATCCGCCTGCTCCTGAATCTTTTTCGCCGCCTTTTTAATGCGGTCGAATTCCTCTTTATCGTAATCGGTCGGAAGGTTTACCCATCCCAGGAAATCGCTGCCCATACCGGTACCGGCATGAAGCATATCGTGGGAGGTTTTGACAAACGGAGCCAGCGCGCTGATCTCATGGTCAGCCATAAAGCCCTTTAGGTAAGAGTTGTTAAACGTTAACGCCATGGGCGTATTCCCCCTGTTCACATAATATAAAATCCCGTCTGATTCAGAAATGTCGCAGAATAGGACCACAGCAATACCGGGCGAGTAAGAAAAATACAAAATTCTTATCCAAAGCAGACGTTTGTGCAATCTTATTGTACTACATGAAACGGGGATATTCAAGCTATTTTCCCGGATTTTTTCAGAAAAATTTCTCTGAAAGCCCTTTTATGATGAAATTTTGCAGGATTCTCACAATTTTTTAAAATTTTGACACACAGGCGATTCCGCAAAAAAGCTGATTTTCAAGGTAAGCCGGGTGTCCGTAAAACAGTAATCAAAAAATGAACGGCAACTGCTGTACAGGA
>CAYWRQ010000113.1:0-8408 GCA_964460915.1 uncultured Oscillospiraceae bacterium | reverse complement strand
AATCGAGCGCAGAAAACGAGTCATCAAACAGGAAAATTTTCGGGTGTTTCGCGATAGCGCGGGCAAAGGAAAGTCTCTGCCGCTGCCCGCCGGATACATTGGACCCGTTCTGGGCGATCATAGATTGATACCCGTCTGGCTTTGATTCGATAAACTCGATTGCCTGGGCAATCTCGGCGGCATTTTGCATATCATCATCGGAAACCTGCTCCCCGGCATATTTCAAATTGCTCTCAATCGTACCCGAAAACAGCGTGCCTTTTTGCGGAACATAGCCGATGCTGTCCCGCAGCTTTTTCTGGCTGATCTCGCGAATATCCACGCCGTCCAGCGTGATGCTGCCCCCGGTTACGTCATAAAAGCGGGGAATTAAATGAAGCAATGTGGATTTTCCGCTGCCGGTCGAACCGATTATGGCCGTGGTTTTTCCGGGTTCTGCCGTAAAGGAGATATGCTCCAACATCGGCAGCTCTGCGCCGGGATAGGCAAAGGAAACGTCAGAGAAGGTAAGAACGCCTTTCAAATCCCCCAGTTCCTTATCTCTCGGGCTGGCGAGATCCGTCAGCGATATGTCTGTGTCCAATACTTCCTCAATTCGGTCGGCGGCAATTCCGGCACGGGGCAGCACAATCGAAATCATGGAGAGCATCAAAAAGCTCATGATAATGACCATCGAATAGGTGATGAAGGCCGTCAGATCTCCGACCTGCACATTTCCGGCTTCCACACCATGTCCGCCGACCCAGACGATCAGTACGGAAACACCATTCATGATCAGCGTCATTACCGGACTCATAAAGGTCATGGTGCGGTTGGTGAAAAGCTGAGTCTTATATAAATCGGTATTGGCCTTGGCGAAGCGTTCCTGCTCATATTCCTGCCGTCCGAAGGCCCGAATCGGCATCACTCCTGTCAGAATTTCACGGGATACAAGGTTTAATTTATCCACCAGCTTCTGCATCACTTTGAATTTTGGATATGCAACCGTAAACAGAATGGCAATGCATATCGCCAGGGCGATGACGGCGACCACAATGATCCAGCTCATGGATGACCCGGTCTGAATTACCTTGATCACACCGGCGACAGCCAGAATTGGCGCATAGGCTACCATGCGCAGCAGCATTACAATCAGCATTTGTACCTGCTGAATATCATTGGTGCATCGGGTGATGAGCGATGCCGTGGAGAACTGCTCGATCTCTGCACTGGTAAAGCTCATTACCTTGGAATACAGGCGCTCCCGTAAATCGCGTCCAATGCCGGCAGACACCCTTGCTGCAATCAGCCCGGTCAGAATGGATACGACAGCCATCACCAGCGCCATAGCCAGCATTTTTGCGCCGACTTTAAGCAGATAGGCGTTCCGAATGCCGGCAAGATTTACCCCCTGCGCCTCGTATTCCGCCGAAACAAAGCTTACGGCAATCTGGGAGAGAAAATCATCTGTAATCCCTTCCATTTGGGAGAGCGTTTCCCGCATCTGTTGCTGTAAATCATCTTTGGACAGAAGCCCGTTCACAACGGCAGACCGCGCCTGCTCCAGCGCGACCGCACCTTCGCCGCTGTTCTCTATCTGGTAAACGACGCTTTCCGGAAGGACGAGGATATCATTCAAAATCTCCCGATTCTCTTTTTGCGTGTCAAGCAACGACCGAATTCCATCTTCATCGGCATTGGAATACGCTGCTTCCAGCACGGAGGCATCTCTGTCCGAAAGAAACAGCGTCAGGGTGTCGAGGCTGTCGCTCCGGATCGTGTCAGGCACCGCATCCTCAATGCCGTTTTGCTGAAGCCCGACGTTCAGCAGATCACTGGTATACGTCGGCAGCGCCAAATCGCAGTAAGCTTGTACAATCAGCAGCAGGACAATTATGACTACTGCTCCTTTCGCATTCGACATAAATCGAAATATATTCTTCATTATGTTCCTCCTGGGTTTTTATTTATTCCTGTTAGAATAGGATAAGCACACAGCATCACGCGCAAAATCTCACACACTCGCATGGAGACAATATACATTCAAATTATGAACAATTCTCGCTTTCACGGCAAATCGGTGCTTTTCGCCGACTTTGTTCCGACAAGGTCATGATGCGGGTAAAGAAAGGGCAAGGGCAAGCTGAAAAATGCTTCAAAATGCAATTCTCAGTCTGCCCTTGTTTTTTTGACGTCATGTAAGGGACAAAGTTTGGATCAGATCATTCCGCACAGAGAACGAATTCAGCTGCTTCCGGAATGGCGGCAAGAGAGAATGCGCTACGGAATGAAAGTGATATTCAATTGGCTGAAAGGGGAAGAAGGAAGACTGCGGATTAATATGCTCCATCCATATCGGGGTTAGCGGGTGCAGGAGCGGGAGGCTCCGGCTTGTCAGTTACCAGCGCTTCGGTTGTTAACGCCATTGCGGAAATAGAAACGGCGTTCTCCAGTGCGCACCGAGTAACCTTTGCGGGATCAATGATTCCGCAGGCGGCCATGTCGCAGTATTCTTCCTTATAGGCATCATAGCCGTATCCAGGCGTCTGGGAGGTTCTGACCTTTTCCAAAACCACAGAATCATCCGCGCCGGCATTGACCGCAATCTGGCGGATAGGCGCCTCCAAGGCCTTGGCAACAATTTGGATGCCGGTCTTCTCATCGCCCTCTGCGGTTTTCAGCAGAGCTTCCACTGCGGGGATCACATTCACATAAATCGTGCCGCCTCCGGCCACAATGCCTTCCTCAACGGCAGCGCGAGTGGCGTTCAGGGCATCTTCAATGCGCATCTTCTTTTCTTTCATTTCGGTTTCCGTTGCCGCACCGACGCGGATTACAGCGACGCCGCCGGAAAGCTTTGCCAGGCGTTCCTGCAGCTTTTCTCTGTCATAGTCGCTGGTCGTGTTGGCAATCTGGGCCCGGATCTGACTGATGCGATCCTTGATATCCTGCACAGCGCCGGCGCCATCCACGATTGTCGTAGACTCCTTGGTGACCTTCACCTGACGGGCGCGTCCCAGCATACTGAGATCCGTATTCTTCAGCTCCAGACCGAGTTCCTCGGAAATCACCGTGCCGCCAGTCAGCACAGCAATATCCTGCAGCATTTCTTTGCGCCGATCACCGAAGCCGGGCGCCTTTACGCAGGTCACATTCAAGGTACCGCGCAAGCGGTTGACAATCAAAGTACTCAGCGCGTCGCCCTCCACATCATCGGCGATGATGACCAGCTTTTTACCGGACTTCATAATCATCTCCAGCAGGGGGAGAATGTCCGCAATTACGGAAATCTTTTTGTCTGTGATCAACAGATACGCGTCATCTACAACGGCTTCCATCTTTTCGGTGTTGGTGACCATATAGGGAGAAATATAGCCGTTGTCGAACTGCATTCCTTCAACGACCTCGCTGTATGTCTCGGAAGTCTTGGACTCCTCAATGGTGATAACGCCGTCTGCGGTAACCTTCTCCATGGCATCGGCAATCAGGCTGCCGATGGTATCGTCTCCGGAAGAAACTGCACCGACGCGGGCAATCTCGTGGGAGCCACTGACGGCCTTAGACTGCCTTTTAATTTCGGCAACAGCGGCCTCTGCAGCTTTCGCCATACCCTTTTTCATCACCATAGGATTTGCTCCGGCAGCCAGGTTCTTCAAGCCCGCATGAATCATGGACTGAGCCAGAAGGGTTGCCGTGGTCGTGCCGTCACCGGCAGTGTCGTTTGTCTTGGTAGAAACTTCCTTTAATAACTGAGCGCCCATATTTTCATAGGGATCATCCAGTTCAATTTCTTTTGCAATGGTTACGCCGTCATTGGTGATCAGCGGTGCGCCATATTTTTTATCCAGAACTACATTGCGTCCTTTGGGACCAAGGGTTATCCTCACGGTATCGGCCAGCGTATCGACACCGCGCTCCAAAGCCTTACGGGCGTCTTCTCCTTGAATAATCAATTTAGACATTGTGCCATCTCCTTACTTTGCGACAGTTATTCTACGATTGCCAGAATATCGGTTGCGCTGACAATCGTGTATTCTTCCTCATTGACTTTAATCTCGGTTCCGCAATACTTCCCAAGCAAAACCTGATCGCCGGCTTTAACCGGCATAGGCTCGTTCTTTTTTCCGGGACCTACCGCTTTCACAGTCGCAATCTGAGGTTTTTCTTGCGTGGATGCGGTGAGGATAATTCCTCCCTCTGTTTTTTCTTCCGGCTTTGCGTATTGAACAACAATATGGTCCGCCAAAGGATTTATTCTCATGTGTGATTGCCTCCTATTCAGATTCTAAAATATGTTTGCGTTAGCTTTCGATTGCAATGCGGTTTTGGGATTCGATTTGAGGTACGGCGGTCGCCTTCTGAATGATCAGATACAAGGTCCCGTTTTCGTACTTTGCCCGGATATCCTCCTGCCGCACCTGATCGCCGACGTAGAAACTCCTCTGCATGGTACCGATGAAGCGCTCCCGGCGAAGATAGGTGAATTTTTCGCCTTCCAGGGCAGGCTCTTCCTCTGCAACAGCGCTGATCACAAGGTAGCCGTTCTTCAGCTCAACGGATACATTTTCCTTTTTGATACCGCCAAGATCAACGGCAACCTCATAGCGGTTTTCCGTTTCCCGGACATCCGTCCGCATCAGCCCGGAGCTGATGTGATTACCAAAAGCGGAATCAGCGAGTTCATCAAACATACTTCTTGCAAGCGCATATTCTGATAATATGGACATAGATAAAACTCCTTTCGGTTTTCGGTCGCAATTGGCGATCTGTTTTTTCATAGTTCTGATTATATCACTGTTTTTAGCACTTGCAATAGATGAGTGCTAAATTATTATATTAAATTTGCTATAATTGATAAAATCTCTTTATTAATATGGGAAAATAGCCGGCTCCGCCCTTGTCCATGGGACTGCGTTTTATAAAACCTCCAATATGGTGCTTTTTTCTACACCACATCAGAGGTTTACAAAGGCTATGGAACGGTCTCCCCGGCATTCGGACTAAGTGCGCAGAGCGCTTCACATAAACCGCCGAACGATATGCAGTATGGCCAGGGGAGACGGATAAGCCGTCCTCCCTGGCCACATACGTTCGTGCTCTGTTAGGCCCTACTTCGGACCTCACGTATCATAGGGGAGACTCCGCCATTTGGCGAAGCCATCATCCGTTTTCATCTTCCAGTTCGGGCAAATCAATCCGGATGCTGACAATCACCGGCTGCTGATCACTCGGGATTGTCCCGTTGTTATCTGTGGGTTCCGCATCCGCAACAATCGCGTCCACGACATCCATGCCGTCCGTCACCTGTCCGAACGCGGCATAATCACCATCCAGGTATGTTGCGTCCCCGTGCATAATAAAGAACTGCGAGGTTGCGCTGTCCGGCTGTCCCGACATGCGCGCCATGGACAGAACACCCCGCGTATGAGACAGAGTATTCTCCCAGCCGTTGGATTCAAACTCGCCATAGATGGGATCTACGGTACCGTAAACCGCCGGAGCGCCGCCCTGAAGCACAAAGCCTTCGATGATTCTGTGGAAGGTCAGCCCATCGTAAAAGCCGGAATTGGCCAGGTTGATGAAATTGGCGACCGTAACAGGCGCGATATCGGCATACAGCTCGATCGAGATGGTGCCATAGTCCTGAACTTCAATTTCGCCCTGATATGTTCCCGAGATCGTATCCGCGCTCACAAACGTTTCGTCCTGGTCCTCCGGTTCACTTTCCTGCTGCAGCGTCATTCCGATGTCCGCCTGCAGCATCGGATCATCTTCTTCCTCCGGCTCAATGTCTTCCTCCGATTCCTGCTCACTTTCATTCGTGGTTTCTTCCTCGCTGACATTGTCCGCGTCCTCGCCGTCCGGCTCGCTGACATTGTCTGCATCCGAAGCGTCTGCCGCCGACTCCTGCTCCTCACTTTCATTCGTTTCGTTAGTCGCTGTGCTGCAGCCGACAAGCGTGAACAGCAGACACAGAACTAAAACGACGGTCAGCGTTCGAACACACATAAGCCATCTGTTACTCATAATTCCGATACTCCTTTTAAGAAATTTTCTCCTTTACCGAACCGGTAATCCATTGTTATTATACCAAATCGCTACCGAAGTGGCAAGCATAAGTTACAGAAATTCACATAAATCCATTTTATCTTCCGCAATGTTTTTTCACTTCCGAAATGCCGATAAACACAGTATTATCAAGAGGAAACCGGATTTTACCTCAAAAAAAGCGAAGCCCACGGCAAGGGGCTTCGCTTTGGTTGAAACAGCAGCCTGTTACGCTTCTGTCGCGTCCTCCCGTTTTTGGGAGGCGCTATATGCTTTCATGGTTTCGATGTCATGTTCGGAGCCCATGACCCACATGATGTCGCCTTTATGAATGATCGTTCCCGCCTCCGGCATTTCCATCGTTCCGCCGTCCCAGCGCTGGATGCCGACGACTATGCAGTGGGCCGTTTCCTGAATCTTGCAATCGCGGATGGCCTTTTCGCAGTAGGGTTCGCCGCCCTCCACCTTAATCTCGACGCAGATCAGCGGAGACTGCTTCTCCATATCTCCCAGGCCCATAAAGTTTTTCAGCGTGTTCACCGTGTATTTCGGACCGATGTCCTGGTAATCCCGGAATCGCCGGATGGCGCGTTCCAGACCGACCGCAAATACCCGGTCTCCGGCGCAGACCTCCACTTTTCCGCCGGGCAGCAGTAAAATCTCCGTTCCGCGCTCAATCTTAATGACAAAAATATTCTGCCGCTGGCCCCATCCCAGTTCCATCAGGGTCTGCCCCTTGTAGAGCGCGTCCTTCGGCACCACAAAGGAGATAATCCGATAGTCATTTTCAAATTTGTCGGCAAACTCCGGCACATTCACGTCCTTACCGGCCATACTGGCAAACAGAATTGTGGCCCGCTTCATCTGAGAGTACCGCTTGCGTTGCTTGTAGTCTATGATGTAAAGCCCCAGGCCGATTACCATCCAGCTAAGGAACAACAGCACCGCCTTGGAACCCATAAAGATCGGCTGCCCCGGAATCAGCAGCAGCAACAGCAGCACCGCCATGCAGAGGCCCGCAAACCACGCGGTTTTCTCGCCGCCGGGAATGCGATAAGGACGGTTCAGGTCAGGTTCCTTTTTCCGGAGTTTAATCAGGCAGAACGCCGACAGCATCCAGCTCAGGACGTAGCCCGCCGCAGAGAAGGAAGTCAGCGGGTCGATCAGACCCATTCCCAAGAAGGGGCCGATCAGGGAGGCAACCAGCGCCACAACCAAGGCCTTGGTGGGGGTCTTGTACTTGGGATGCTGCTTGGAGAGGGAGAAGGGTACAATACTGACGCGGGCCATGGCCATCAGAAGCTGGGAAGATGCCATGAAGAAGCCGTTCCAGGTGGTCAACAGGCCGCAGACCGCTCCCACCAGAATCAGCGTATAAAGCAGGTTCCCGAGGCTGCCCGGATAGATCGACTTAAAGAGATTGGCCACTGCGGGTGCCGGATAGGACAAAAACTCCTTCCAGGGTACTGCGCCGCCCAGTGTGACAAGCAGCAAGGCATAGAAAACGCAGGCGATAATAACCGTGAGAACCACCGTCTTGCCGATGCTCTTGGCCTGTCCGCCGGCCTCCTCAATTCCCTGCGGAATTGTTTCAAAGCCCGCCAGGAAGAACGGCGCGGAGGCCAAGATAGAAAGCGCACCGCCAAAAAAGGACGCGTGGAAGCCGGAGCCCTGATTCTCATAGATGGGCTGGTAGTTAGCCGGATCAATTTTGACGGAGGCAAAAATCATAGCCAAAATGCCCGAGCCTACCAGGACAAAGCAGAGGACCCTTTGCAGCACGGCAGAGGTCTGAATGCCCCGGCGGTTAATCACAAACAGAAGTATGGAGATCGCTGTACCCACAATAATGTGGCCAATATAAATATCTGAGCCGGCCAGGGTATACAGCGGCGACCCGGTTTTGAGAACAGGGAAAACAATACTCAGCACATCCACCACATAGATCGATTCCCAGGGAATGATGGTGACAAACGCGCCAAAGGCGGCCCAGCCCGAGATAAACGCAAACCGGTCGCCGAACGCACGGAAGGCATAGGACATACCGCCGCCGGAAACCGGCAGCATCGAACACAGTTCACAGTAACAAAGCGCTACCGGCACCATCAGCACCAGGGCCAAAATATAGCCTGCGGCTGCCGGAAGCGGGCCTCCGCTGCTCTTCATCCAGTTATTGATGGACACCGCCCAGCCGACTCCGACAATCGCGCCAAATCCGATACAGAAAAAATCGACCGGCGAAATGCCGCCTTTTTTCTTCATAAACCGTCCCTCTCTCCACTTATTAAATAATTTGGGGAAATTACACTAAAATGCCTTTATTAGTATAAACATTTTCATGCTTGATGTCAATAGCCCATTCCGCTTTTGTGTTCACAATT
>CAYWRQ010000112.1:0-8521 GCA_964460915.1 uncultured Oscillospiraceae bacterium | reverse complement strand
GGGGAGCGGCTGGAGGACGCCTCGACCGAGGTGTTTTCCTATGTGCTGTGCGCCGTCTGCCCGGTGAAGCTGCCCAAGCCGGCGCTGTGCTACGATGTTCCTGAAAACGCGTTTCACAGCATGAAAATTGACTGGCTCGTGGCGCCGCCCGAGCTGGGTTTCCTGTTTCCCGCCTTTGACGACCGCAGCGCCAATTTGTACAACGCCCTTTACTATACCAAAAGCCTGGAGGAAAGCCACAAGGAGTTTGTGGACGCGGTGTTCCATACCGAAATACCGGAGCCGGCGGAGGTACAGAAGGAGACCTTTCACGCGGTAATGCAGGAGGCGTTGGAGAAGGAATGTAGCCTGGAGGTGGTGCAGACCATCCACGAGGAGCTTTGCAGCATGGTGGAGGAGCACAAGGCCAGCAAGGAGTCGGAGCCGCTGGTGATCTCCAAGCGGGTGGTTCAAGGGGTGCTGGAATCCTGCGGCGTTTCTGGGGAGCGTTTGGAGGCGTTTTCGCAACAGTATGACGCCCGGTTCGGGGCGGACAGCTCCCTAAGCCCCCGTAATGTGGTGAACCAGAAGCAATTCGAGGTAAAAACGCCGGATGTTACCATCCGTGTGAACCCGGAGCGGAAGGATTTGGTGGAAACCCGGAACATCGACGGAACCAACTATATTCTCATCCGGGCTGAAGGCGGCGTGGAGGTCAACGGTATCGACATTCATATATCCTGAATATGGCGCTCCCGGTCGCTTGCCGCGAACAGCGTTCAGGAGGGATTGCCGGCTTCGCACCATTCGTATGGCCTGGAGCAAGGTCTGCGGTGTGTTCCGCCAGCTTGAGGAAAAGGAATATGGCCGGTTCGTTCTACACCTTCGGCGTGCCGCTCGGTATTTGCTGCAGGAAGAAAGCTTTTCCTCCAAAAGCTCTTAAAAATAAGAAAACGACGAAACGGCCGCAAATGGGATTGCCGCCGTTTCGTCATTTTTCGTTTTTTAGTCAGTCTTTCCTATCGAAACAAAAAGGTTTTGAGAGGAAAACCGGAACGATTTTGTCCAAGTAACCGATTGTGTTTTCCTCTGCTGGCCAGGGGTTGCTTTTTTTGGCTTTTTGTATCATAATGTTTACATCATGCAATGATAATGCTGGTGGGCGGAAATATAGGAAATAACGACAATTTTTTCCGCGCTTGTCCCCGGAACGGAGCCGCGCCTGCCCTGCCTGTCCTTGTTCGGACATAGTCAGAAAGCCTGTGCGGCGATTCTTTCGTCTTCCGGGAATTTACACTGCGCCGATCGGCCGGGCCCTGCTCCGACCTCCGCCGGCGGTGTCCGGCGGTGTAATGAATAGATCCGGAAGATGAACAAGGCCGCGTTTTGGAGGAAATAGTTGCGTCGGGGATCACCCTGGGTGAGGCGCTTACCCGGGGATTTTGTTGCCGCCTGCCTGTTTCGATATGGAGATTAGGAGCGTATACCACCATGTACAAACGGTTTTTCAAACGATTTCTGGATATTGTTCTCTCGCTGTTTGCCCTGCTTGTTCTGTCCCCGCTTCTTTTAGTGCTGACGATCGTGGGGGCAATAAAAATGAAGGGCAATCCCTTTTTCGCGCAGCTCCGGCCGGGAAAGAACGAGCGGATATTTCGGTTGATAAAGTTCCGTACCATGACCTGTGAAAAGGATGAAAACGGCGAGCTGCTTCCGGACGAGCGGCGGCTTACCCGCTATGGGCGCGCTCTTCGCTCCACCAGCCTGGACGAGCTGCCGGAATTGTTCAATATTTTAAAAGGAGATATGAGCATTGTAGGGCCCCGCCCTCTGCTTGTGGAATATCTGCCGTTGTATAACGAAGAGCAGCGCCGCCGTCACGAGGTTTGTCCGGGACTGACGGGGCTGGCGCAGGTGAACGGTCGCAACGCCATCCGCTGGGAAGAAAAGTTTGAGTGGGACGTTCGGTATGTGGATGAATATAGCTTTCGGATGGATGCGGCGGTCGTGCTGAAAACCGTAGGAAAGGTTTTCCGGCACGCCGATATTTCCTCCGCTACCGCCGTCACCATGGAACCGTTTCGGGGAACCGTCGATGTATCGGACGCGGAAGGAGAAACCGCCCATGCCTGAACAGGTAATCATTCTGGGAGCCGGGGGACACGCCCGCGTCCTTGCCGATTGTATCCGGCAATCCGGTGATCTGCTTCTCGGCTTTCTGGACGACGGCAAAGCCAAGGGATCGCAGATTGCTGGCTGTTCGGTGCTCGGTTTTATAGAGGATGCGCCCGTGTTTGCCGGGCAGGCGCGTTTTGTGATGGGGATCGGCGATAACCAGGTACGCCGGTGGCTTGATTCCCTGCCTTGCATACGCTCCCTGCGCTGGTACACGGCGGTTCATCCGTCAGCGTCGGTTGCCCCCAGCGCGTCCTTAGAAGCAGGAACGGTTGTCCTCGCCCAGGCGGTCGTCAATGTGGATGCGGCAATCGGCCGCCATTGCATTGTCAATTCCGGCGCGATTGTGGAGCACGATAATGTGATTGGCGATTATGTGCATCTCTCGCCCGGCTCCAAGCTGGGAGGCGCTGTCCACGTCGGAAACGCCGCCCATATTGGCATCGGCGCAACCGTACGGAATGGAATCCGCATCGGAAGCGACTGCGTTGTGGGAGCCGGAGCGGTGGTGGTCAAGGATATTTCCTCGCCGGGAACCTATATCGGCGTGCCCGCACGGCGGATGAATTGAGTCCTGATTTCCAAAGGACCGGAGGCTGGAAAAAATGAAAAACATCTGGATATTTAACCACTACGCCGGTCCCCCGTCGGTTACCACCGGGCTGCGGCATTATTATTTTGCGAAAGAGCTGATCGCCGCCGGTTATTCCGTCACGGTATTCGCGGCGAGCACGGTCCATAATACCGACCGTAACCTGATTGAGGACGACCGCCCTTATCTGGAGATGGAGGAGGACGGCGTTCCCTTTGTTTTCGTCCGTACGGACAGCTATCAGGGAAATGGCAAAAAGCGCATTATCAATATGCTGCAGTATTACCGCCGGCTTTTTAAGGTGACCAAGCATTTCTCAAAACCGGATGTGATTATCGGCTCGTCCGTCCACCCGCTCGCCTGCGTCGCGGCGATTAAGCTGGCGAAGAGATACCACTGTCCGGCTATCGCGGAAATACGCGATTTATGGCCGGAGTCTATCGTGGCGTTTACGTCCATCTCGCCTCATAATCCCGCCATTTGGGCGTTATATCGCTTGGAAAAATGGATATATAAAAAGGCGGACAAGCTCATATTTACCATGGAGGGCGGTAAATCGTATATACAGGAGCAAGGATGGGACACAGGCCATGGTGGGCCGGTTGATTTATCGAAGATTTCCCATATCAACAATGGCGTTGACTTGAGTTTATTCGATGAGAATAGCCAAAAGCATACGATACAAGATTCCGATCTGGAAAATCCGAACACCTTTAAGGTGATATATGCCGGTTCTGTCCGCAAGGCGAACGATGTGGATCAGCTGGTAAAATGCGCGTCTCTGGTGCAGCCCGATATTGTGTTTCTGATTTATGGCGACGGAGAGGATCGGGAAGCGCTGGAACGCTATTGTCGGGAACAGAAAATTACCAATGTTCTTTTCAAGGGAAAAGTAGGGAAAGAATATATCCCCTATATACTCTCAAAAAGCAATTTGAACGTCTTAAACTATCAGCAGGCCAGTGTTTGGAAATACGGGAGCAGTCAAAATAAGATGTTTGAGTATTTTGCCAGCGGAAAGCCTGTGCTGTCAAATGTCGATATCAACTATAGCATTATTAGAAAGTACGAATGTGGTGTTTCTGAAAATCTGAGTACTCCGGAAAGCTATGCAGAAAAAATCGAGCAGATTGCCGCACTTTCTGCGGAAGAATATGATCGTTTGTGTCGGAATGCCCGGCGGGCTGCAGAAGATTTTGAAGTTAAGGCTTTGGCACGAAAACTCGTAAAATTATTGTCATAAGGCGAAAAGTGTACGAAAGAGTATGAGAGTGTGTGGATAATGAAGCTTTTTAATCGTCTTTATGAAGACTATTTGATGCCAAGTAGACTGACAGAATACGACGGTATTCTGCAAGCGGCCTTATCCCGCGGCTATGAAGTCCATAGTGTAATCGGTTTTGGAAATATTCTTTCCCGGGAGAAACTCAATCCAAAGAAAAAGTATTTGATTCTTAGGCATGACATTGACACCGATGTGAACACGGCCAAAGAAATGTTTTCGATAGAAAGGAAGTATGGTGGTGCGATTGCGGCATCGTATTACTTTCGTCTTTCGACTATGGATTATCCGTTTATGATGGAAATCGATCAATTCGGTTCAGAGGCTTCTTATCATTTTGAGGAAATTGCCATTTATGCTAAAAGGAAGAAGGTCCACGATTCACAGGTGATTTATTCCAAGTTGGCGGACATACAGGCGCTTTTTCTTGAGAATTATTTTTCCATTCAGGAGAAGACCGGCCTTCCAATGAAAAGTGTTGCTTCGCATGGAGATTTCCTTAATCGTCGTTTGGCTATAACTAATTCCAAACTGATAACGTCGGAAATTCGAGAACAAACCGGCATCATGTTTGAGACATATGATCCGAAGTATATGAACAATATAACTGCCCGCATTGCGGATAGTAGCTATCCTCGTTTATATAATCCCTACCCCGCGATGGACGCTATTCTTAACAATGAAAAAGTTGTGTATTTTTTGACACATCCTCGTCACTGGAGAGCGTCGCCGGTTTCTAACACGAAAGAAAATTTAAAACGTTTATGGGAAGGAATACGATATTCTATTTTTTAAAATGGCTGTTATTGATCGAATAAAGTATTGTTTGGAAATCGTATCTGAATTTATCACTAAAGATAAGAGGGAAGGTCTGCATGAAAATCCTACAAATTTGTTCTTATTACGGTCTTTCTAAATTATATACGGAATTAAATCTCGCCTTACAACGCCAGGGCGCTGATACCACCTTTTATGTACCAACCAGACAAGAGAAGGAAATACATCCACCGGAGCAAAATGTAGTGGAGTCGGTATGTTTCCGTAATATAGACCGCTATTTTTTCCATTGGAAGCATCATAAGATTCTATGCGATCTATATACGCATCTTGATCCGAATGAATATTCGCTCGCCCATGCGCATTCCTTGTTTTCCAACGGCTATATCGCGTATCGTCTCAAGAAAAAGATAGGGCTTCCCTATATTGTTGCCGTAAGAAATACCGATATCAATATTTTTTTTCGTAAAATGCCGCATTTACGTTCCCTGGGAATTCGCATTCTTCGGGAAGCGGAAACCGTTGTATTTTTGTCGGAAGCATATCTTGAGCAGCTTCTCTCTACCTATATTCCCCCGTCTTATAGGGACGATCTTCGTAAAAAATCCTGCGTTATTCCCAACGGTATCAACGCCTATTGGCTTGATCATAAATGCATGGACAAGCGTCCGCCGGATGGAAAAACGATTCGGGTCGTTTTTGCCGGTACCATTGATAAAAATAAGAATTTGACGGCGACAATCAAGGCCTGCCAAATATTGAGGGAACAGGGGTATGCTATCACCTATACGGCTGTCGGCAATATTCTGGATCAGGCTGTCCATAAACAATTAGAGGAACAGCCTTTTGCCCAGTATATTCCTGCGTTAAACAAAGAGGAGCTTGTACAGCTTTATAAAGAAAACGACGTTTTCGTCATGCCCTCTGTTACAGAAACCTTTGGATTGGTTTATGCCGAAGCGATGACACAGGGACTACCGGTGGTCTATACCCGCGGACAGGGCTTTGACCACCAGTTTGAGGAAGGCGCCGTGGGCTATAGCGTGGACTGCGGCAATCCGCAGGAGATCGCTGATCGGATACTGGATTGTATAGGGCGGTATGAGGAGATATCCTCCAACTGCGTATCGCTGTGCGATAAATTCAATTGGGATACGATTGCGCAGCAGTATTTGGAGTTATACAGCCGGATAGCCGGCTGTGCAGAACACGAATAACCCGGCTGCTTGCCCATAAGCTGCTCGTGAAACAGGTGATATCACAATGTATATTTGCGTAGTGTCCCGCGGCTATCCGACCGATGTGTACAAAATGAACGGTATTTTTGAATACGATCAGGCCAAAGCACTTGCAGAGGCAGGACATAAGGTGGTCATGGCTGTTGTGGATCTCCGTTCCTTTCGCCGGAAGAGAAAATGGGGAATGGAGCATTTCCAACGGGACGGGGTGGAGATTTATGCGATCAACGTGCCTGTGGGGCGGATACCCGCGTCCCTGCGCAATCGGCTGGGAATACGGGCGCTTCGGCGGCTTTCGAAACGAATCGAGCAGGAACAGGGGCATCCGGATATACTCCACGCGCATTTTACCGATATCGCGTATATTGCGTCTGATTGGGCGGGCCGGAGGAAAATACCCTTTGTTGTGACGGAACACGCTTCTGTAATGAACCAGAAGGAGGTTTCCCCCTCCCTGATTGCTACGGCAAAGAAAGCGTATGGCTGTGCGGACTGCCTGATCGCTGTTGGCAGCGGGCTTGCCGAAAGCATACGGACAAAAACCGGCTTCCGGGCGAAGATTGTGGGGAACATTGTGGATACGCGGCAATTTGCTTACGTTCCGCAGACCAAGACGGATGACCTGTTCCGGATAGTGACAGCGGGGAATTTGATTCCCCGCAAGGGAATAGATATTCTGGTGGATTGCTTTGCGCTCTTTCATCAAAAACATCCGGAGACGTCCTTAACGATCATTGGGCAAGGGCCCATGCGGTTGGCTCTCGAGCAGGCCATTACCCAAAAGGGAATAACCGATTGCGTTTTTATGAAAGGTTTTTGTTCACGAGATCAAATGGCGGCGGATTATCGGAACAGCGATCTCTTTATTCTTCCCTCTTGGTGTGAGACATTCGGCGTCGTTTACATTGAAGCCATGGCGGCCGGGCTTCCGGTGATTGCGACCCGCTGCGGCGGCCCGGAGGATTTTGTTACAGAAGAAAACGGGCTTCTGGTTCCTGTAGGAGACAGGGACGAACTGATACGGGCGATGGACCAGATGTGGGAGGATTGTGCCCGGTATGACCGGGCGGCGATTGCCGAGGATGCCACCTCCCGGTTTTCCGCAGAGGCTATTGCCCGGCAGCTGACCGATATTTATAACAAACTTGTGTAATTGCTAGGGGGCCCCTTTTGAATAAGTTTATACGCGCGGTGATCTATTTTGCCGTTTTGACATCGTTTTTAGCCGCTCAAATATTTACCTACGATCTGGGAGCGTTTCAGCTTTCCCTGTTTCGCGCCGCGATTCTGCTGCTGCCGGTGTTGGTCTGTGTTTATGCGCTGCGAAGCACGGAGCCGGTGTACCTTTTGGCGGCAGGCAAAAGGAATTCCTATTCCGTACGGTTCATGCTGCTGTGGCTGCTTTATGCAGTCGTCAGCGTTTTGATGAACCCCGTTTTCAGTAGCTGGCTGCGAAACATATATTTTCTCGGCTGCGGCGTCCTGTGCGCCCTGCTGTTCGGCATTTTCCTTACGGAAAAGGAGCATATCGTCACCGCATTTCGGTTAATGCGGCTGATGATCGCCGTTCAGATGTTTATCGGCTGGTATGAAATGATCTTCCGAAGATACCATTTTATCAATGCGTTCAATCAAGCTTATTATTCCTCGGCTGCGCATCGCATTCCTATTGCCATGTGCGGAAATCCGAACGACTTCGCTATGCTGATGCTATTCGGCGTATTCATTGGTTATGTATGCTTTTGCTGTCGTAAAGGGCTTGCCGATGGGATTTTCTCTGTTGCTCTTATGGCAAATTGCGCATTTTTTGTATTTCAGACGGAATCGCGCGCGAATATTATCGGTCTGCTGATGGCGGCGGCGTTTTTTGTCCTTGTTTCGTATCGCAACCGTGTCGGCGTGCTGCTGGGAGTTGTCTGCGCTGTCGCCGGGCTATCGTTGGTAATTCCCGGCCTTTGGGAAAAGGTGGGACTGGAGTTGAGCACTACCCTTACGTTTGATTTCAGCGGGCAGTATATGAATTCAGAAAGCGTTCGTGTTAACCTTATAAAAAACGGATTTTACTTTTTATATCAGACCTTCGGGTTAGGAACGGGTGCCGGCAATCTGGAATATTGGATGCAGAACGCCGCCATCTATCCTACAGGCGGCATTACGAACATGCATAACTGGTGGATGGAACTGCTTACCTCTTATGGTATAATTGTTTTTATCGGTTATGGAATTTTCTATGTCAAGCTGTTCCGGGATTTTTACCGGACATTAAAGCAGAGCGCCGATCCCCAAATTCGTGCCATCGCATTTGGCTTTTTATGCTGCATGGTTGGTTTTCTGGTCGGCTCGGTCAGTTCCAGCTCCAATATAAAAACGGAATGGCTGTGGGTTTTCTGGGCTGTCGCGATTGCGTTTCAGGGACAGGTGGAAAGCGTTGCAACAGAGCGGAAATCATGTGCGGTAAGACGGACAAAATATATAAAG
>CAYWRQ010000111.1:0-8594 GCA_964460915.1 uncultured Oscillospiraceae bacterium | reverse complement strand
TGGCGAGCGTCGCCTCTCTCGCATCTCTCGGGTTGCCCCTGTCATACCATCGGCGTGTGGTCGCAACGAAATTTACCACCTCAAAGCCCTTCTTATCCTACCGGTTCAATCTCATCTTCGGAGCAGTCGAATAGCGGCCAAATATCGCCGTAACCGCCGGGTGCGTATTTTTCATCGCTTTCAACGACATAATGCTTTTTGCCGTTGGTCTCTGATACATCGACGATTTCGCCAGTAAGGCCTGTTGCTTTTATTCTGACTTTTTGAAATTCGCTAAACATTATGTCACATCCTTTCTGTACGCTGAAATAAATCGAGGGGCACTATCCGGAGAATCTTTTCTCCAAACGGTCCGAAAAGTTCTCTTTTTGGTGATACCGAGTTCCATGTAAATATTAAAATGAACGATATCTTGAGCAACTTCTTTGAATTCCGTCGCTTGAGATTCGTCGAATTTTTCCATAATCTCGGCTTTTAGCTTTTCTGCATCATCAACGGTATAGCCAACGTCGAAAAACTCCTGCGCGTGCTTAGCACCCGCTTTCAAAAGATACTCGCTGATCTTTCTATCCGATATCGTATATCCTGCTTTCATTATACTACTTTCCGCAGAATTTTCAACCGTTTTATCGTGCACAAACCGTTTTTCCCACTCTTTATAGGTCATGTCAGCCGGAATCAGCTCATAACCCTGATCGTTTTCATTCCTCGCCGCCCGCATCGGAGCTCCGCCGAACTCTTCCATGTCGTCAAAATATGGACAGGTATCTGTCCGGCAGTTCGGGTGAAAAGGCGGAGCCGTAACGCCTGGCTGCATTGCGGAAACCGGAAAATGATGGCCGTCCATCAACCGGCAGACTTCCGAAGTCTTGCTGTCCAGCGTCGCCAGAATCTCATATTCCTCGACGCCTAAATCCCGATAGCAGTCTTTTTCAGCCTGTGAAGCAACAGCCGCAGCTTCCGTATAGACAAGCGTTGCCGCTCGGCTCTTATAGACGCCGAACCGTGCTGCAATGGCTTTTGCCGCCTGATCCAGCGGCTTGCCGGTTATCATGGCCTGCGTCAGCTGGGTATTCAGTTCATAAAGCATCTCGCTTTTATGCTTCCAGATGCGGTCGGAATACAGGCTTTCATCCGATGCCCAGCGCGTTTTCAGCACCATGTCAATCCGACGGGTATCAATCTGCTGTAGATTCCAGCCGACGCCGTTTCACCGCCGTACCCCTGAATCACCCAGTAAAGGTCTACCAGGTCGAGCAGTGAGTTTACCCCGCCGCTGGAAATCATATCATATCCGTCAATCAAGCCCTTGATCGGCTGTAAATCGGTGGTCATTTCCCGGTTGTTCTGCAGAATGATAAAGGGCACACGGCCCCAGGAATGGGGTTCTTTTCCCTTTTCCGCGTTGTTCAGAAACTGGACATCCCACCAATGCGGCGCGGGATTGACCGGATGATCCGGATCCAGGATGAAAATATCCGTATCCCGTTCGACGTAATAGGTCACGTCCTTTTTCGTCCACCACTCGACCTTGCGGCGCTGATAGCGGGTGCCGCCCTTGACAACGGTAATCGTGTAATAGCGGATCAATTCTACCAGCTCACGCTGGAAGCGGCTGTCATACACCGGTATCACTTCTTCGGCCGGGATAATGCAGGTTTGCAGCTGCCCCATTTCGTCGTAGTAAACATGGACAACCTCATAGGGCGCGTATAATCTACAACAATCCGCTTGATTTCCTCGATCTTTGCGGTGCTGTCTTCTTGGATTTCCCGGCCTACAGCGCGGAATTTATATCCACACTGCGGACACACAGACGTATTCGACAGTTTTGCATTAAAATTATTTACAGACTTTTCCACCAGCTCTGCTGCGGAATATTTTTGCGTTGCGGTGATTGCCTTGCCACAGTTGGTACAGATGTCCGGCTCCAGGTCGATGATTGGAGACGGCTTGTCTGTTTTCGGCTTAAACAGCATAAGACATTGCCCTCCAAATGTAGTTTTTCTGCGCCATGTTCAGGTTGCCAAAATCCTCGCCCGCAGCTGACACAAATACTGCCGTTCCGCGAATCAAATCATGGTCGGTGCGGAAGTTAGGCGCCAGGCCAAGCAGCTTGCCTTCCCTGTTTACGATCATCACAATCCTACCCGGTAAGGTTACCGTTTCTATGTACCCGCCGACCAGATCCTGCAGGGTTTCCAGATCGTTGTCGATCGTCCGGCGAAAAGCCGGCTGCCCGGGGCGCTTGATGATTGCGGTCATTTAAAATCAACCTCCTTCTCGTACCATTCAATAAATGCTTTTTTCGGGATCTGCACCCGCTTAGCGTGGACTAAGACGGGAAAGGGTAAAGAAGAAGCGTCTTTTCGATCTGCTAAGCGAATAAAATGAGCACTCCATCCTATAACCGGAGCAATTTCTGTTGCGGTCAAAAAAGGATTTTTGGAATTACGGATATCATCAATAGTTGTCATTTTTCACGTTCCTTTCTTGTACTTCCTCCCTCTGTATGGTAAAATGATTGCATAGAAGGAAGGTGAAATCAGTGAAGTTAAACATAGATTGTATAAGACAAGTTCTGTTGGCCATCGAAAATGCTGGGTATGATGAGTATCTCACCTTAGATAAGCTCTGTGAGACCATATCCGATTTTTCAAGAGATGATATTGAATACTCCTGCTTGAAATTAGATGAAGCAGGTTATATCAATGCCACCTTTGTCAATCCAATGCGTAAATTGCACCCAGAGCTAAAGAGTGTAAATGACTTAACATTTGCTGGGCATGAATTTTTGAATTCGATTCATGAACCTACGAATTGGGAAAAAACGAAAACGGCCGCGAAAAAGATAGGCAGTTTCTCGTTAAGCACAATATCTGCAATAGCCAACGGACTTATCACTGCTTCAATCCCATCTGTACTTCAATCGATCCTGAAATAAAGATTTTCAAGGTCAAAAATGCTCCTTCCGCATTCTCAGACAATGTATACTCTAAAACATCGTTGATTTCATTGCCGTCCACAATGATTTGAGCGGTGTTTTCTTTTGTGAGGATCTTTAAGTCTTTCAATTCCCTCACCTCCTCTTAAACAACCTTAAAGGTAACTACGTGACCCGGATTTTCAGCAATCAGTTTTACCCTCAGATCATCAACCAGTTTCTTTCCGTCCAGGTAAGCCCAAACTGTTTTTTGCTTTCTTCTCATCCGCATTTCCTTTACCTCTTCTCAAGCCAAATTGCCTTGATATTTTACCGTGTAGTTCTTGCCATCCGCGCTGATGGAAGTAGGCAACCCATTGTCTACAAGCCAGTCATGTACCTTGTGTTCAACGGATTCAGTATACTGAATTGCTACGCCGTCATGCCCATTACGGCTGTACGGTGTTTCAGTGCGTTCATTTTCAGACAAGGTCAGCTTGCCAATAATAGCACCGACAGCTTGTGCGTGCGGCTTACCGCTGCTGGACAAAATTTCCAAATGCGCAGCGATCGTTGTCTGACCCAGCATTGCTATCGCCGTAGATTTTAATGCAATCCGCAGAACCTCTAACCCGTCGTAGTAGCCATTCAAGGCAAGCGCCTGATACCGTGGCTCAACACCTGCTGCCGTCCACAAGTCCATCATCTGCTTGGCAATTCTGCTCTTAGCGTTCAGCATCATGGCGTTAGCACGAATTACCTTGGTCGGGTCGAATTTCTTCGGCTTGATTGCTACTCGGAAGTAGTTGTTGACCAGCGCCCGCTGTACGTCCCACGCAAGATCGTCTGTGAAGGACTTGACCAGCATCAGGTAGCCGGATTCGGTGATGAGGGTGATATCTGCGCTGGGGTTAAATCCGTTTGGTAGGGTCTGTCCGAAAAACGGACGAACCTCGGAGCATTTGACTTTATAGAAGTCCGTTCCCTCAATGAAGCGCTCCTTGTTGTCGTTAAACCGTTTCCGCGCCGCCCCCTCCGGCCGATTATGTACAAGGTCAATGTCTTTGAGGGTTACAACGCGCTGACCGTGGTACTCTTTTGCAGTGATGGGCTGCTGGTTGATTGTGATGATTTCATTCATGTGTTTTCGATCCTTTCTTGTTTAGTTTTCTGAACTTCTTCTGTAAAAAAATAAGCAGTTACATCTGCTTCGCCGATCCGTAAAAAACTGACAATTGACATTATTTCTTTAAGCGTAAATTCAGATCTGCCGTTAAGCTTCAGAGAATAGGTTGAATCACTCATTGCAGCAGCTACTGCTACCTCATGCTGCGTATACCCAAGTTTTCTTGTCCTTCCTCTCAACTTAGAACAATTCATTCAATCACCTCCTGTTTAGTTTTTCTGAGCCTATATTACCATATACTTATTTTGATGTCAATACCTCATATTCGATATTTCTAAACTTTTTTCTTGAGTTCAAAAATAAGGATTGATTTTTCTAAACTTATGCGTTATTATATCAGTAGAGGTGATTATATGAGTGAACATATTGCAACATTCGGCGATCGTCTTAAAGAAGCTCTACAAGCACGAAATATGAAACAATCAGAGTTATGTCTTCTTACTGGTATACCGAAAAGTGCTATGAGCCAGTATATTAGCGGAGCTTTTCTCCCAAAACAAAAACGGCTTTGGATCATCGCCCACGCACTTAACGTCAACGAGGCCTGGCTTATGGGTTACGATGAGATTGACATGGAACGTAAGCATTCTGCAGAAATGGGGTCTGGATACAATCGGCATCTGAACCATCAAGCTTTACAGGCAGCAGATGGCGATGATCCGATTCTGCCATATCCTAAGATGGTTTTTATACAAACACTTTCAAATTTTTTGATATATTCTCATTTGAGTGCAGCTTCCTTTGCTGCAAAAATTGATCATCCAGTTGAAGAAGTTGAAGCTTGGTTCACGACCGATGCAGATGGAGCACTCGATAACATAGAGGACATCGCAAAAGGCTTTAATGTATCTCCAAATGATATCATTAATGCCCCGATATACTACAGTGATATCCAAAACGGCGGAACATCAAAAAGAATACACGAACTCCTTGACCAAGCAGAGATAACCAGTAACGTTAATTTTGCATTGACCTATGAGCGATTGAGCAAAAAAGGAAAACAACGGATCATGGAGATTATAAAAATCGTCGAAAATGATTACGAAGAGTAAATCTGCTTTCTCTATCTACAAATTCAGGCCAGAATGAAAAATCCCGCCTACCAGGTGTAACCAGTAAGCGGGGCCATAAAGAGCAGGTGATAATATGAATCAATATACGCTTATAGGCGGTGTAAACGGAACCGGCAAATCTAGTTTACGCGGTGTTCTGGAAGGCCAAGGCGTGAACCTAGGCCACATTGTAGACGCCGACTTAATCGCCAAAAAGAACCACATGGATACTATTAAGGCTGGACGGCAGGCAATCGCAGAAATTGAAGGCTGCCTATCCCGTAACATGTCCTTTACGCAGGAAACGACCCTTGCGGGCAAACGGATTGAAAAGACGCTGCAACAGGCCCGCAGGCAAGGATATTACGTTGTCCTCTACTATATTGGCCTTTCCTCTGCACAAGAGAGCTTGCTGCGCATTGAGAACCGCGTTAGAAAAGGCGGACATGATATTCCTCCGGAAGATGTAAAACGGCGCTATGCTGGACGCTGGGACGCTCTCAGGCGGGTATTTCCATACTGTGATGAAGTTATTTTTTATGATAATGAAAACGGCTTCGTTAAAGTAGCGGAATATAAAAACAGCCGCATCAATTTTACCGGGGACTATCGCCCGGGATGGCTGGACGAATTTTTGCAAACAAAATAACCTCCGTACGCCAACGCCAAAGTATGAAAGGAGCAATATGGATATAATCTATTTTCCGTCTATGGATGACGTCACAGCAGCTCAACAAGCACACGATCCGCTTTTATTGCTTGTGTCGTTTGACGAAGAAAAGGCTATTGTTGCCCCGCTGGATGAAACTGTGGAGCACAATATTTTGCTGGACAGAGCCGGAAGAGCGGGTCTGATCCAGGGAAACAGCAGAGATATCGACAAATATTTCCGCGCTGTCGTAGATGAAGACGGGGCAGATTGGACTTTTGTCTGCCCATCAACTTACCGAAATATCAGTGATAAAGTCCGCAGGATTTCCGTGTTTTACCGGGATGGTTTTTCTGCGCTGTCACACGCACTGCAGCAGTTAGGTCTGCTAGTTGGAATAGACATTCCCCGCCGTTACCGCCGGCATCTGAATATGCTCGGCGACGAAAACGCAAGCATATAAAAAATCCCGCCTCGGTGTTGGAGCACCAAAGCGGGATGAAGATAGTCGGCCAGGTGGCCTATAACAATCTCCAGACAAGGTTATTATACCACCTGACTCTTGTTAAGTCTACCCTTTTGGGAGTAAAATTTGAAAGGACAGGTGTTTTTTATGAAATTATGAAGCATGAAATTGTCGACAAGGACTACGCAGCTCTGTGCAATGCGGTCAAAGCACCTAAAACGGAAATACAGCGTATTCCTTTCTCAGCAGCCGAAATAGAAACACTTTTGCAGAACCTGGATATCCCATTTGCGGATATGATTCTAATCGGTATATATTCCGGCTGGCGGCCGCAGGAATTGGCAATTCTAAGAACTGCAGATATCGACCTTGCAAACAGGACATTTAAAGGCGGTCTAAAAACCGATGCCGGAAAGAACAGAATTGTGCCGATTCATTCTCGTATCTTCCCTCTCGTACAAAGACTTTATGACCCCAAGCATGAATATCTTTTTAACGACAAAAACGGCCAGCAGGGTACATTTATGACCTATGACAAGTACCGTTCCCGGTTCCAAAAGGTTTGCAAACACCTAAACATGGAGCACAAGCCACACGACACCCGGCATACATTCATCACTCTGGCGAAAGAAGCGGATATGAATGAATATATCTTGAAACTGATTGTCGGCCACGCTATCCAGGATATAACGGAAAAGGTCTATACCCACAGAACCATGGAAGAACTCCAAGCAGAAATCGAAAAGATAAAATAAGACGGTGCGCGCTCTGCTCCCACCTTATTTTTTTTGATCAAAAAATTTGTGTATTACCGTTGTGTATTACTTGTGTATTTTTTGTGTATTATCCATCTTTTTGAGCGATTTTTCCCCAAAACAGCAAACCCCCGCGAACGCCTATACGGGCATCCGCGGGGGCTTTATAATCGCAGAAATTACTTCAGAGCTTCCTCAACCGCAACTGCGCAAGCGACGGTAGCGCCAACCATGGGGTTGTTGCCCATGCCGATCAAGCCCATCATCTCTACGTGAGCGGGGACGGAAGAAGAACCAGCGAACTGCGCGTCGCCATGGACACGGCCGAGGGTATCGGTCAGGCCATAGGAAGCGGGGCCGGCTGCAACGTTATCGGGATGCAGGGTACGGCCGGTGCCGCCGCCGGAAGCAACGGAGAAGTACTTCACGCCGTGCTCGACAGCCCACTTCTTGTAGGTGCCGGCAACCAGGTGCTGGAAGCGGACAGGGTTGGTGGAGTTACCGGTGATGGAAACGCCGACCTTCTCAGCCTGCATGATCGCAACGCCTTCGTTGACGTCGTTCGCGCCGTAGCAGCGGACTTTTGCTCTCTCGCCGTCGGAGTAGGCGATCTCTCTGACGATCTTCAGCTCGTTTGCGAACTGGTCAAACTCGGTCTGAACATAGGTAAAGCCGTTGATTCTGGAAATGATCTGAGCAGCGTCCTTGCCCAGGCCGTTCAGGATAACGCGGAGGGGTTTCTGTCTGGCCTTGTTCGCATTTCTCGCGATACCAATAGCGCCCTCAGCAGCCGCAAAGGATTCGTGTCCTGCCAGGAAGCAGAAGCACTCGGTTTCTTCGCTCAGCAGCATCGAGCCCAGGTCGCCGTGGCCCTGGCCAACTGCACGGTGCTCTGCAACAGAACCGGGTACGCAGAAAGCCTGCAGGCCGACGCCGATGTAATGCGCCGCATCAGCAGCCTTTACGCAGTTTTTCTTCAGCGCAATGCCAACGCCCAGGGTGTACGCCCAGGAAGCGTTCTCAAAAGCGATCGGCTGAACGCCCTTTACAATCTTATCAACGTCGATGCCTTTTTCGAGGCAGTAATCTCTAACAGCGTCCAGGGACTCAAAGCCATACTCCTTGAGGCAAGCCTCAATTTTCGGCATTCTTCTTTCCTGACCTTCAAAAACAGCCATGTTCTTCTGCCTCCTTCATTAATCTTCACGGGGATCGATATACGCGGCAGCGCCCTCAAAGCGGCCGTATGTACCGATGTTGTTGTTATAGGCGGTTGTGGGGTCTGCGCCGTGACGGATGTCTTCGAGCATCTTGCCCAGCTTTACAAACTGATAGCCGCAGATCTCGCTGTTTTCATCCAGCGCGCATTTCAGAACATAGCCTTCTGCCATTTCGAGGTAACGGGGGCCTTTTGCCTTGGTAGAGTACATCGTACCGACCTGAGAACGCAGGCCCTTGCCAAGGTCATCGAGTCCGGCGCCGATGGGCAGGCCGTCTTCGGAGAAAGCGGTCTGGCTGCGGCCGTAGACGATCTGCAAAAACAGCTCTCTCATCGCGACGTTG
>CAYWRQ010000110.1:0-8889 GCA_964460915.1 uncultured Oscillospiraceae bacterium | reverse complement strand
GGCGGACGCACAGCGTCATCGTCGCCGTCAGCGAGGGAATCCGGGATCAAAACGGAGAATACATCGGCTCGTCCAGCAAAAGCGGGGCCGTCGATGTGTTTGGACACGCTTATCTGAGCGGCGTCGGGAAATATCTCGAGCAGCTGGTCAAGCACAAAATCGGCTGTAAGGTGCGCTCGATTGAGCTGAACCTGATGCAGCGGTGCTCCGCCCACCTGGCTTCTCAGGCCGACCTGACCGAAAGCTTCGGTATCGGCGCTTACGGCGCCAGACAGGCTCTCTCCGGCGTTACCGGGCGGATGGCTGTAATCCTGCGCAAGTTTGGGCCGGACGGCAAATATGAGCCGTTCTATGGCTGTGAGGACATCGAAAAGTGCGCCAACTATGAAAAGCTGGTGCCGGAGAAGTGGTTTGATCTGGAAGACCCCGCCGTGCAAAAGGAAATTTTGGCCTATATCCAGCCGTTGACCAAGGGGGCGGCTCCGCAGTTTTTGGATGAGTACGGCAACCCGGATTATGTGGACTGGTTACAGTATTCAACGGCCGAAGGGCGGCCTTCCCGGGCTTTTCAGCTGCCGATAGAGTAAGGATAAGCGGTTTCGTCCCGGACGGAGCCGCTTTTTTGATACGCAAAAATCCCCTCCCAGTCTCCCGGGAGGGGATTTTCCTAGCTATTCAGAGATAACCTTGCGATTATCAATTACAGCATAGCGCCGTCAGCGCCGACTTTGTAGCCATCGGGGGTCGTGGTGTTCGCGAGCATCTGGCCAAGAGAGTTGGACTCCTTGGACATATAATACCACTTGCCGTCAACCTGTGCCCAGCCGGTAACCATCTTGCCGGAAGAAGCAAGGTAATACCAGTTGCCGTCTACCTTCTGCCAGCCGGTCTTCATGGCGTTGTTGCCGCCGAAGTAATACCATTCGCCGTCAACCTTCGCCCAGCCGATAGCTGCGCCAGCGTTAGAGTTGAACCAGTACCACTGGCCGTTCTCCTGCATCCATTCAGACTGCTTTGCGGTGCCGTCTTCATTGAAGTAGTACCAAACAGAACCGATCTTGTTCCAGCCATTGTTCAGATAGCCTTCATCGGTGCCATACAGCCACTTGCCAGCGTCGTTCTTGCTCCAGCCCATGATGATCTCGGAGTAATCGATCGCTGCGTTGATTGCATCGATAGCGCCGGTGATATCGGACTTAACGATACCGTCTTTGTCGCCTACGACAGAGGTAGGAATGTGGTTAACTTTGTTGTAGCTGGAAGAATACTTAGCGTTGTAGATATCAACAACATCCTGAGCCTGGTCAATCGCCTTGTTCAGAGCGGTAACCTGAGCAGCGTTGTAATCCTTGCTGTCCTTGATTGCTTTCAGAGCAGCCTGGCCGTCGGTGATAGCAGCAGTAACAGTCTTGATATCGTTCTTGGTAACGGTAACCTGAGCGCCGTTGTAAGTCAGGGCCTCAGCAGCAACCTCTACCATATGACGAGCGTTCGCAACCTGAGCAGCACCCTCAGCAACTTCTGCATATTCGAGAGCAGCAGTGTAAGGAGCATAGTAGGTAGCGCTGAAGTCTTCTTCGTTTACGCCGTTGCCGGTTACATAGAAGTCGAGGACATCTTCGTAGTGCTCAATCATCTCGTCCAGAGCGGATTCAGCGGTAGCAGTAGCGGGTCTGGTAACTTCCAGAGCTTCAACAGCTTCGTTCAGAGCGTCATTGACAGCGGTAACAACACCAGCAACAACCTTGCTGTTATCGTTAACTTTGCCAGCCAGTTCATAGACGTTCAGGAACCATTCATACTCGTCGGTAGCATTGCCGGTGTATGCAGCAGCGGTGTTGCCAACGTAAGCAACTACGCCATTGCCGGTTTCAGCATAGTCGGCCTGAGGATACAGGCTGTAGTGACCGGTAGTAGTAGTAGCAAGTGTGTCGATGCTATAATCGCTTGCCCAAGTAGAATCAGCAACAGTCGTAACAGCTGCAATGTAAGAGTAGTTGGTCAGAGCAGCGTTAGAAGCAACAGCATAGCTCGTCGTATAGTTAACAGGCAGGTTCTTAACGTTGAAGTACAGGCTGTACAGATCGCTGTTCAGAGCCTTCTTTTCGTCAGCTGCGCCGGAGGTCTTAGCCTGTTCAGCAACAACCAGGTTATACATAGCCTGCTCAGCAGACTTGATCATGCTGGAAGTTTCAGCATCATCATAAGCATCGATAGCGTCTTCTGCTTTGCGAGCGAAGGTCTTGTAATCAGCAGACTTCTTGAAGTCGTCCTCAGTTACGTTTTCAAGGATAGAAACGAGCAGATCGCCCCAAGCGTCTTTCTCAACTTCTGCCTTGTTTACGTAGTTGCCAATGTACTTGTCATACTGCTGCATGAGGTACAGAAGCTCAGAGGTGTTCATATCCTTGTAGTGGTTGCCAACGCTGGAATCATAGATATCGTCCAGCAGTTCGCTGATGTTGTACAGGTCGGTCTTCCACTCATAGCTGGTAGCCAGGCCAGTATAAGGATTGTAGTAATAACCGGAAACAAAACGGTCATTATATTCAGCCTTGAAGTTTGCTTCGGAAACGGTGTAATCACCATATCTCTGGAGCAGAATCAGTTCGCTCAGGAAGTCTTCGTAATCGGAGATAACTTCGCCGCGAACGCCATAGCTTGTGCCATAACCGGTTTCAGCAGTCCAGGTACCAACATAATATCCAGTTTTGTCGGTATCTTCGGTGGTGCTTCCAGCTGCAATCACACCTGCAACAGTGGACATATAGTTATTCTCGGCCTTAGCATTGTTATAGTAGTACGCGATATCAGACGAAGAAGCAGAAGTAGAATTAGCAGGAATAAAGTCAATCAGATAAACGGTGGGAGTAGATTCTGCCTGATCTACATCGGTATAATATCCGTTCCCGTACTGCACGTATTTTGTAGTAGTAGTCCAGGGATAGATTGTGGTATCGGCAGAGGTAGAGCCATCCATTTTCCAAGCTTTAGTGGTAGTAGCACCATATTTAGCATTAACCGTTACAGTGCCATCTGCAACTGCACCGCCAGTAGTATTAGAAATAATTGCAGGAGTGTAGTCGGTAACTTTCTTAAGGGCTTCCCATTGTTTGTCGGTAAGACCAAGACCTGTACTTGCAGTAGAACCAGATCCATGAGGATCGTCACCATAAGCCCAATAATATGTAGCTGTTTTGGTCAAATCAGCGCCAGCAGCTTTAAGAACTTTATCAAGTGCTGTGCCGTAAGAATCGGTAACAAATGTTTGGCCGCCATAAGTATATCCCGTAACAATACCGTTAACAACAGTAGTACCGATATTTGCACCTGCCAAACGAGATGCATTAGTGTCACCATTGTTAGCACCAGTACCTTCGGTTACCAACAAATCGACAACATTAGAACCATCGGCTTTTACATAGTGCTTGTAAGCGGTATAGTTCTCCTGAACGTCATAGTGATCCTGAACATAGTCTGCTTTGGAAATATACACATCATTGTCCTTATCGGATTCTGTAAGAGTAGAGTCAATCGTAAACTTATGATACTGATTATTGGGATCACAATACGTTGTGGTACCAACAGCAGGCCCTTTGTAAGAGCTAACCAGCGAACCAGCAACAGGGGTATAATGTTTGTATGCGTCATTCGTGCCGGCCCAAGTAGCGTTCTGAGCAGAAGGCCAGGTTTCAGCCGCATTAGCGCTCAAAGCCGCACCGAACACAGAAAAAGCAGTAGTTCCGGCGAGAGCCAGAGCGAGAATTCTCTTTTTCATTTCGAATTTCATCCTCCATAAATAGATATAGAGGATTGGGGCATTTAAGGCCGTAGCTGCGGGCTTCGGGAAAAAGCTTTCCCTTGTTCGTCCCTTATTGGGAAAATAGAATTTGTGAATACAATAATTCAGTTCTCTACAGAAAGAACCTTCCGCAGAGAGCCGAATTTGCACATAAAAATTGTACGTGTATGGCGTACAGTTTTGCAATGAGCGGGCTTTTCATACCCGCCGCAGCCCTTTTGGATAGTGATTTTTCAGCGTCCTTCCGTCCGACTTGCACCACCCGAGC
Source organism: uncultured Oscillospiraceae bacterium (assembly GCA_964460915.1). Lineage (GTDB taxonomy): Bacteria > Bacillota > Clostridia > Oscillospirales > Ruminococcaceae > Faecivivens. The sequence continues at coordinate 4,819 of CAYWRQ010000110.1, read as the reverse complement.
GGGTAGCATCCGCCGTTTTCACAAAGGATCACCGGCATCCATCCCTTTTTCCCTCCCGATGCGGGCAGCGTTTCGCCGCGGATATACCGTTCGGCGTCGCCGTGAGAAATTTCTGCTGCAACGGTAAAATCGTCTGCCGACAGTCCCATCAGGCAGGGCAGAGCCAACGCTAGGGCATGGGCAGGCTCAAACCGGCCCTTCCGGAAGCTCCCCACATGGATCCCGCAGCGGACGACCTTGAGCCGGTCAAAGGGGAGCATTTCCGCCGGGAGACGGTACAGCTCGTCGCCGAACAGCGTGAAACACCCTTGTTGTAAAACTTTCTTTCCGTTTTCCGACAGGGTTTCTTTACAGAAAGCATCGAAAAGTTCCTGCTGCTGTTTGTTCAGGACAGCGCGGGTGCCGGTGGGGAGGGCTGCATGGGAAACGGAACTGCCGGGGGCGTCAGGCGATTTGATAAATGCCGCGGCAAAGTGTCCCTCGCCCCGCACCTCGTGGGGCCAGACCCGGATCGTTTTTTCGATGCCCTGGACAGGAGCATCGACAAACGCGGGATTCCCTGCGGAAAAATAGGCGGACAAGCCGGTATCCGCCAGCGAAAAATCCGGATGGGCCGCTAAAAACCGGCAGACGCTGCCCTCATCCTCCGCCGGTGCAAAGGTGCAGGTTGAGTAAACAAGCCTTCCGCCCGGGGCCAGCATCTTTGCCGCCGCGTCTAAAATTTCGTCCTGCCGCCCGGCGCAGCGGATGATGTTTTCTTCGCTCCATTCGGTGACGGCAACATCGTTTTTTCGGTACATCCCTTCCCCGGAACAGGGCGCGTCCACCAAAATCCGGTCAAAGGTGCAGGGATACTGTTCCGCCAGCCTGGCAGGCGTTTCATTGAGCACCAGGGCGTTGGGGATACCCAGCCGCTCGATGTTCTGGGACAGGATTTTGGCGCGGGAGGGAATGATTTCATTAGCGACGAGCAGGCCCTTTCCGGCCATTTTTTCGGCGATCTGGGTCGTTTTGCCGCCCGGCGCCGCGCAGAGGTCGAGTACCTTTATTCCGTCTGCGTTCTCCTCCCGGATATCCAGCGCCTCCGCCGCCGACATGGCGCTTGGCTCCTGGATGTAGTAAAGCCCGGCTTCATGGAGGACGCTTTTGCCGGGCCGGTCGTCTTCCTTATAATAGAATCCCGTAGAGGCCCAGGGTACCGGCGTCAGATGAAATAAACTCCCGTGGCGCAGGATAAACTCCGAAACGGACAGCCTGAGCGGATTTACCCGCAGGCCATAGTACCGCTCTCCCAGGGAAAAGCTCTGCAAAAAAGCGGGGAACTGCTCTCCCAGCATATGCTCCATCCGCTGTAAAAACGCTTCCGGCAGGCCGGTTTCCGAATCCAATAATGCGATATTCATGATTGATCGAGCTGCGATCCAGGCTCTGCATAGAGTTTTATCTTCCGCAGCTCTTTCCCGCCTTTCTGTATATTATAGATACGATTATACAAATAGGATAAACAATGGGATTTCTTGTATTGCTGCTGGTTTTATTGTCCAACATTTTCGGCGATTTTGCAAGAGGTTGTCTGCCGAAAGATGGCCGGGCCTTACAGAAAATTTCCGTGTCAGCGTACCGGATTTTGGCGCTTTTACCGGAAGGGTGTGCATCCCGGCATCAGGCGGCGGGTTTATAAAGCTAAAAGCAGGCAGTTCCGGGTTAGGATTCGGGTAGACTTGTGCGGGGAATATGGTATACTGTAGGGGAATAATCTTCAAGTCGGAAAGAGTGAAAACGGTATGGTCATTGTTCTGAAAAGCGTTGTAACGCTGTTTATTCTGATTTTTTTGGGATTTATCATCGGCAAGAAAAAGATCCTGTCCCCTGATATTGCCCCTCAGCTATGCGATTTCTTAATCAAAGTAGCACTGCCCGTGACGTTATTTTATCCATGCAGATGGAGTATGACGCCACGCTGGTGCGGGACGGGATTGTGATTTTTATCCTTGCGGTTGTCTTTCATCTGGTGTGTATGCTAGTCGGGATTGTTACGGCCAGGCTGTTGAAGGTGCCGGAACAGGAAAAGGGAATATGGGTTTTTGTCTGTATGTTTTCCAACAACGGCTTTATGGGATTCCCGCTGGCGTTGACACTTTATGGAAAAAGTGGTATGTTTTTGATGTCGATTGCAAATGTGGTGACCAATTTCCTGATCTTTTCTGTCGGTGTCCGATTTATGCTCATGGGATACGAGATAAAAGAGAAGATCAACCTGCGCAAGATGGTCGTCAATAATATTAACATTGCGGTTGTCCTGGGGCTGATCTGTTATTTTTCACAGGTCCGGCTGCCGGGGATGATTTTGGATACGTTGGAGTATGTGGGGAATATTACGGCCGGTTTGTCGATGATTGTCGTAGGGCTTTCGATGGCAAAGCTGGATATTCGGCAGATGCTGAAAGGCAGGAACGCGTATCTTTTCGTATCTTTTGATGTTTATGCGGCTGATTGGTATCCCGCTTTTGACGATAGCTGCCCTTCAATGGATGCCGGCTTCTATCAGCGGCCGGATACCGAATATCCTGATTCTGATGTCGCTGCTTCCCGCCCCTTCTTCTGTGACCATCCTTTCAGAAAAATATCAGACCAATACGGAATACGGATCGAAAATTATTTTTCTGACAACCATTTGCTGCCTGATTACAATACCGGCGTTTATGCTCGCAATTTCGGGGTAAGTTTTAGGGCCGTAATTTGATAAACGGGCTGCGGGAACGGGAAAAATATGGTATACTGATAACAGTACAGAAGACAGAGGGAAATCCCCTCCCCATATATATAGAAAGGATTTATTGATATGAAACAAAACCCGCTTTCCGAGGAAAAGTTTTATGCCCCTTTTGTGGCCAGGCCCAAGCTGTCGAAAAAACAGCGGCGGGAGCAGATGGAAAAGCTTTGGCTGGATGAAGACGACCTCGACGATGAGGAGGATGAAGACGAATATCGTATCGCCGCCGAAGCAGATATCCGGGAGGTTCAGGAGCAGCACAGACAAGCCCCTCGGCAGGAGACGTCCGCCGGAAACCCGTCCCGCTGTCCGATCGCAAAGAAATGCTCCGGCTGCCAGATGCAGAACCTTCCGTATATAGACGGGCTGCGCTGGAAACAGGCGCAGGTCAAAAAGCTGCTGGGAAAATACGGGTCTATCCAGCCGGTTATCGGTATGGACGATCCCACCCATTACCGCAACAAGGTCCAGGTCGCGTTCGGCATGACCCGCAGCCATCGGATTATATCCGGGGTCTGGCAGTCCCGGGAGCAGCGGATAGCGGCGGTCGATCGGTGCATGATCGAGGACCGCAGCGCGTCGGAAATCGCCGTGACGGTCCGCAAGCTGCTTGCCGCCTTTAAGATGACCGCCTGGACGCCGGAAAACGGCGGATTTTTGCGGCACCTGCTGATCCGGAAAGGCTTTGCTACCGGGCAGATTATGGTGGTGCTGGTTGCCGGTACGCCAATCTTCCCGTCTAAAAGGAACTTCACGGCTGCCCTTCTCCGCGCCCATCCGGAAATTACAACGGTCGTGTTCACCGTCAATGACAGCGAAACCAATCTCCTGCTGGGCAAACGGGAAGAGGTGCTCTATGGGAACGGGTATATTGAGGACACCCTCTGTGGGCTGACCTTCCGCATCTCCCCGAAATCCTTCTATCAGGTAAACCCTGTCCAGACTGAGGTTCTTTATCATACTGCACTGGAATATGCCGGCTTGACTGGAAAAGAACGGGTGCTGGATGCCTACTGCGGTATCGGCACCATCGGCCTGGCTGCCGCCGGAAAAGCGGGGCAGGTGCTCGGCGTTGAAGTCAACCCGGATGCAGTCGCGGATGCAAAGAAAAATGCGGTTCGTAACGGGATCCAAAACGCGGAGTTTGTCTGCGCTGATGCCGGGGAGTATATGACCGAACTGGCGGAGATGGGCGAGAAAATAGATGTCCTGTTTATGGACCCGCCGAGAGCCGGGGCAGACCGCGCGTTTTTGCAGGCGGTGTTTCGCTGTGCGCCGGAAAGGATCGTCTATATCTCCTGTAACCCGGAGACGCAGGCCCACGACCTGGAAATCCTGACCAAAGGGAAAGGGTACCGGGTGATCAAGATGCAGCCGGTCGATATGTTCCCGTGGACCCATCATGTAGAAAATATCGCGCTGCTGCAAAAGGCTAAGCCGGCCGAGGAGCAGCCTGCACACAAGGCCGTTCCAAAAGCCGTATCCAAAGAGGATAAAAAAGAGGCTGCGCCGCACAGGTATACCCGCCCGTCCCGCCGCTCCCAGTTTGCGAAAAAGAACAGCGCGGCGTTTGGGAAGTCCGGAAAAGGAAAAAAATAAGAGGAGCAAAGAGTATAATCCGATGCAATCCAATATAAAAAAACTTGGCAGCGGCGCCGGGAAAGGCATTTTGATGACCTGTACTTCGGCGGCGCTGTTTGGTCTGACACCGGTGCTCGCCAGCAAGACGTACGAAATGGGCAGCAACGCCCTGACCCTGACCTTTTACCGCAACCTAATGGCGGTGCCGGTGCTGCTGATCATCATGGCGGTGCGGAAAATCCCTTTTTCCCTTACGCGAAAGGAGTTTCTGCTCCTTTGCGGGATTGGGATCGGTTTCCGTGCCAGCACGACCTTTATGCTGTACGCGGCGTATGACTACGTCGGCATCGGTACGGCGACGACCCTTCACTTCCTTTACCCGCTGTTTACGGCGCTGGTAAGCCTTTTCGTTTTTAAGGCAACACCGCACAAATGCCTGTTTGATAACAAAAGGGAATCCCGACC
>CAYWRQ010000109.1:0-8932 GCA_964460915.1 uncultured Oscillospiraceae bacterium | reverse complement strand
ATAGTCGGGGGCGCGGCCGTCATGGGGCTTGCCGCTCTTTAATTTCCCGCCGATCTGCATCAGGAAAACGGTACCGTGCTCTTTGGTGATCGCGTTTTCCCGTTCCTTGGGGGAGAGGTCGGGATAGCGGTCCTCAAGGGCCTGGGTGGTGATGAAGGTGATGTCCTCCTTCAGCATCGGCCGGAGTCCCAGCTGGGGGAACATCGCCCGCAGCGTCCGCTCGGTTTCGCAGATGGCGTGGACAATGCTGCGAACCGTCCGGTAGAGGTATTCCGGCGTCCGGGAGCCTTTGGTGATCACCTTTTCCCAGTCCCACTGGTCGACGTAGATCGAGTGAAGGTTATCCAGTTCCTCATCCCGACGGATGGCGTTCATATCAGTATACAGTCCACTTCCCGGCTCAAAGCCGTAGTCATGGAGCGCCTGCCGCTTCCATTTGGCCAGCGAGTGGACGACCTGCGCTTCGGTCCCGGTGTCTTTGATCTCAAAGGAAACCGGGCGCTCGACGCCGTTTAAGTCGTCGTTTAGGCCGGTCGACGCTTCCAGGAAAAGCGGAGCGGATACACGGCGCAGGTTTAACGCTCCGCACAGCATATCCTCAAACAGCCGCTTAATCAGCCCGATGGCTTTCTGGGTGTCGTACAGGTTCAGGACAGGTTTATACCCCTGCGGGATAATCACTTTGCTCATGGTAACAATTCTTCTTTCTGGGTGGATTTGGTATAATGGTTTTGCCGTCTGCCCGGATACGGATCAATCGAAAAGAGCATGGATTTGCTCCATCCGGTCAATCGCTTCGGTATAGCCCTCCTGATACAGGGCATTGAGCTTTTTCGTATCCTTTTCGGTGCGGGAGATGTCGACAGGGTGGGGCGGGCGGAGAACAACGGCCTTCTCCTCCTCCTCCAGCTGCCGGACATAGGCAAGCTCCTCATTGTAGACCTTGTGCCGCTTTTCCAGGGCACGGATGAGGCTGGGGTATTTGTGGTAAACCGCTTTGGAAAGCTTCAGGGTAGATTCCGGCTGCTTGACATAGCCCAGCTGCCGGGTGAGTACGATAATCAGTTTGTCACAGCCGTCCTCGACTGCCTTTTTGGCGGGAATCGGGTCGGCAATGCCGCCGTCCAGCAGCAAATCCCCGTTATAGGGAACCGGTTTGGAAACCAGCGGCAGGGACATCGACGCGAGAATCGGCCGGTATTCCGCCCGCAGGTCATAGGGTACTCGGATATACACCGGGCGGCCGGATAATACGCTGGTACAGACCGCCCAGGCGTCCGGCTCCGCGCTCTGATATTTTTCGTAGTCAAAGGGGAGCAGTTCCTCCGGAATGGTGTGGTACATCATTTCTTCCCCGAACAGGCTCCCGGTGTGGAGCAGATTTTCCCAGCTCATATATCGTTTATCGTTGACAAAATTTACGTTGATGGCCCGGCTGCGGCCCCGCTGGCCGGTAAAATAGGAGATCATATTGCAGGCTCCGGCCGATACGCCGTAGGTCCTGTCGGGCATAATCTTTTCATCCAGGAAAGCATCTAAAACGCCGGCTGTAAACAGGCCGCGCATCCCGCCGCCTTCCAGTACAAGTCCTTTCATCACGGACACTCCTCTCAAAAACCGGAATCTATGTACAACAAAACATTATACACGAATAGACGCCCTTTTTCAAGGGCTGAATGATGAACATTCTGCCTATAAGCGCACAAATCCCCATCCACCGGTGCGCGGCAGATGGGGATGACGTTTACGGGTTTCCCTGTCCGGTAATCGCGTAGGCGATATTGATGGCATGGTCGGCACAGCGCTCCAGGTCGATGACCATATCGGTAAAGATCACCCCGCCCAAAGGCTCGCAGATCTGGTCGGTAAAGCGCTTGACGTGCGCGTCCATCGCTTCGTCCTTCATCTCGTCGATCTGGTCTTCGAAATCCTGCACAACCTTGAGCTGGTCAAAGGCGTTTTCTTCATAGACCATAATCGAGCGCTCGATGGACTGGATCGATGCCGCGGCCAGCTTTTGTAGATCCTCGATGGCGGCAGGGGAGAGGGTAACCTTTTGGTTATGAATCTGCCCGGCATACTCGGCGATATTTTCCGCATGGTCGCCGATCCGTTCGATATCCGCGACGACCAGCAGCATCTGGCCCAGGAGGTTTTGCTCCCGAACGGTCAAATCCATCGCGCGGAGGGTGACAAGCCCGCCAGTGATCTCCCTGGCCAGCCAGTTGATAACCTCCTCCTCCTGGAAGACGGCGCTGCATTTTTTCTCGTCGTACTCAAAAAACGCTTCGATAGATCGCTGCAGGTTTTTGCTGGCGATCCGCCCCATGCGAACGATTTCGCGTCTTGCCTGGGACAGCGCCACGGCGGCGGGGATATGGTCCAGCTGGGTCAGGTAGACCAGCTTCCGCTCGTTCTTTTGCAACTCGTCCTCATGGAGCGGGAGGATCTTCCGGCTGAGCTTTACCAGCAGCTGTGCCAAAGGAAGCTGGATAACGACCGCGACGATTGCGAAAAGGGTATGGGCGTTTGCAATCTGCCGGGAGACGTCGCCGGGGGACAGGCTCTCGATCAGGCCGAAGATCTGCGGGAAAAGGATGAGCAGGATCATCAGCGGGACACAGCGGAAGCAGTTGAACAGCAAATTCATCAGTGCGACCCGTTTCCCGTCCCGGTTGGACGAGAGAGCGGCCAGGAAGGCCGGGAAGCAGGCACCGATTGCTGCCCCAATCGCGAAATAGGCGGCCATATGGAAGGAGACCAGCCCCTGGGCGGCAAAGGCCTGGACGATACCGATCGAGGAGGAGGAGCTTTGGACAACCGCCGTAAAGAGAATCCCAAAGAATACCGCCACCCACGGGTTGTCCAGCTTGAGCAGAATCCCGGTAAAGGCTTCGTTTTCTTTCAAGGGGGAAATCGCCGCCGACATGGTGCTGATCCCGATGAACAAGAGGCCGAAGCCGAGGATGATTTTGCCGATATTGCGTACCAGCGGCTTGCTCATAAAGGTGACCATGACAACGCCCAGAAAAAGGATAATCGGGGCGATGCTGCCCAGGTCGAGCGCGACGATCTGGGCGGTGATGGTCGTACCGATGTTCGCGCCCATGATGACGCCAATCGCCTGCAGAAGGCTCATCATGCCGGCGCTCACAAACCCGATGACCATGACCGTCGTGGCCGAGCTGCTTTGAATCAGCGCGGTCACCAAAACGCCGATCAGCGTGCCGAGGACACGGTTTTTGGTGGTTTTTTCGAGGATGATACGCATATTGTCGCCGGCAACCGCCTTCAGCCCGTCCGACATGATGCTCATGCCGTATAGGAACATCCCGACGCCGCCCAGCAGCTTAAAGATTCCGAATATGTCCAATCCCAATTCCTCCATGTTTGTTCGGTGAGCGGATACTCACGGTAAAGCGTGTTGCCTACTATACACAGCGCAGAGTCTGCGCGGATTTTTATGGGGAGGTAAAGACAAGGTAAAAATACTGTAAAAAGCGTTACCTTATTTATCATAGAGGATTTTTGAAGGATTGTCAATTATAATGTCGAAATAAGCGTAAAATTTGTCAATTTCCCAAATTTTCTTTCAAAATATGGAAAAAATTGACCAATTTAGAAGCAGAAAGTACATAAGATTATGAAATTCTGCGGCAGAAAGGCGGATAAAAACGGTCAGGACGCGACCAGCTTCGCCGCCATGACGGTGATATCGTCACCGGGGCCATGCTCATTGCGCTTGGCAAGGCCTGCCAGCCGCTGGGCGATTTTTTCCGGCGGATCGGCTGCTGCGAGGGCCAGCTCCTCCTTGATCCATTCGGGTGCGACCGTCATGGTGCCGTCGCTGACCATGACGATCAGGTCCCCTTCCCGCAGACGCACTGTCCGGCGGTCGTAGCGGATGCCCTGGAGGATGCCGGCGGGGAGGGAGCTGCCGGTGATTTCGGCGACCTTCCCGTCCCGGCAGAGGAAGGAGGGCGCCGCCCCGGCCTTTAGGAATTCCATCTTGCCGGTATACAGGTCGATGCAGCCGATGTCGAGGGTCGCGAGGGTTTCCTCCCCGGTGCGGATCAGCAGGGAGGAGTTGATCAGCTTGAGGGCCGCGTCAAAGCCGAACCCCGCCTTAATCAGCCGCAGCACAAAGCTGACGGTCATGATCGAATCGACCGCGGCCCGGCCGCCAGCCCCCATGCCGTCGCTGAGGATCAGATGGTAAAACCCCTTCCCGTCGGAGAAGGTGTCGCAGCAGTCACCGCTGATCCGCGCTTCCCGGGCGCAGATCTGATGGCTGCCGTAGAGGACCCGCAGGCGGGCCTGCTCATAGAAGGTTGTCCGGGTGACGTCTTCGGCGGAAACGACGCTGGGGCCGTCCAAGGGCCGCTGCAAAAGGCTCCCCAGCTCCTCGGTCAGGAACTTTACCTCCGGGCGGAGCGGCTTTTCACTGTAGATTTCCACCCGCATCCGGTCGTAGCGGTCGAGGATACAGTAGACCTCCTCCGGCTCCTCTCCCATCTCCCGCAGCATGGCCGTGACCCGGTCGGAGGCGGCGGTGTCGATGGAGGCAATCTCCCGCAGTTCCCCGGAAAACTCCGCCAGCATACTGGACAGGCCCTCAAACTGTTCGGCAGCCACCTGCTTGGCTTCGGCGACCTTGCGCCGGGCCGCTTCCCGGGAAATAAACTGGCCGTAGAGGTTGTTGATGGCGGCGGTCAGCTCGGATGTCTTGGGGCAGCGATCGAGGAAATAGGGCGGAAGGTCGTCGGGCTGCACATAGCCGGAGGCCTTCAGAAGGGGGGTCAGCTTGTTAAAGGCGTCGTTTGTCTGGCCGCAGGCGGTGTCCCAGCAGAAAAGCTTTAATCCGCATTTGCGGCAGACCTGGTCGGATGCGCCGGAGTAGACGCTGTCGATCGAGCAGACACCGGTATTGTACAGCTTTTGCGACACCGCTTCGACGGTCTTTTCCAGGTCGATCAGCGTATCGGCGCTGAATCGCAGCCGCGCCGCCGTCCGCCCTGCGTCGGCAAAGGAAACGGGCCTGCCGCGCTGGACTCCCGGAACCAGCAGGCGTAATTTCTGCGGCAGGATCAGAAAAAAAGCCCCGCCCAGCAGCAGGTCGAAGAACCCTCTCATCGAGACGGCGTCCAGCCCGGTAATGACGGTCGCGGCAAAGCCCGTCAGGGCGAACAGAATCAGCTGCCGCATTTTTCCGAGCCTTGCGAAGTGTCCCGCCCAATAGCCGCAGGCGGTATAAATAGCGCCGATGAGCAAAAAAGAGGGATCCGCCACCGCCAGCGCCGCCGTGCAGCAGATGCCCGTTTCGGCGGCGCTCTGCGGGTTCCGCCGCTCTCCGGCCAGCAGGATCGCCAGGCAGGCCAGCACCCGCCCCGGGACAAATAGGCCGATCCGGAAGGTGGACAGCCCCATCAGCGCCGCGAGCGAAAGGAGCAGCAGGCTTGTCCGCTGGATTGTCCCCGCCTCGGTAAGCTTCCGCTTGGACAAAAGGAAACGGGAAGCAAAAAAGGCAAAATATGTAATCGCGCCCGTAACGGCGGCCTCCGCGAACCGGATGATCCATTCTCCCGCCGCCTGTCCCGTCAGGTAACAGCGGATCCCGGCGACAGTCCCGGTCAGGATCAGGGACACCGCCGCCAAAAACAGCGGGTTGCTCCGCAGCCGCGGAATCCCGTCGGTCAAAAGCTTGACCCCCAGCGTACAGGCGAGCACGGCCAGGCAGCTTAGGTTGTCCGCGAAAACCCCGTGTACACTGTAGCCGATCACCGCCCCGGCCAGGGACGCCAGGGCGCAGCTCCCCGGCAGAGCCATCGGCACCGCCATCCCAAACGGCTTCATCCCGCCGGGCAGTTCCAGCACCGCGGCGATGATTCCCAGCGGAAAGGAAACCAGCACCGCCCGTAATTCCCGTCCCTCCCGCGTATTGTTCCATAGCTTCTTCCAGGCTGTCAGCAGCCGGTCGCGCAACCGCACTTTTAGCATAAACCTCATCCTTTTCACATCTTTTTGATCATAATAGCATGGAAAATATGCAAAACTGGTCGGAGTCAAGATGGTGAAAAGGAAAAAGAATGGGGAGGGAGAACGGGAAAATGCGTTTATCTGTCAGCTTGTGGGCATATTTCGGCAGGTTTTGGCGGGGGCGGGCCGGTGCGGCCGTATGAAAAAATGGGGAGAAAAGTTACGTTTATGTGACATATGTCATAGAGAAAGGGACCAAAAGCTGCTATAATGGGTATAAGAAAACGAAGGAGAGGATACTTTATGGCAAATAATGGCGATATGACCAGGGGAAATCCAACCAAGCTCTTGGTTTTGTTCGCAATTCCGATGATGATCGGCGGGATCTTCCAGCTGATGTACAATATGGTGGATACGATTGTGCTGGGGCGGTTCGTGGGCGCCGGGGCGCTGGCGTCGATCGGCGCGACGACCTCGACAACAGCCTGTTTTCTGTATATGTCGACCGGCATTACAAATGCGATGTCGATCGTTGTCTCGCAGCTCTTAGGCTCCGGCAACACGCCCCGCATCCGCAAGGCCGTTGCGAACGCGCTGTACCTGTCGGTGTTTTTCGGGGTTGTCATCGGGGGAGTTGCGTTTTTCGGGGCGCGGCCGCTGATGCTGCTGCTCGGCACGCCGGAGGATATTATCGACGGGGCCGTCCTTTACATCCAGATTACCTGCGGACTGATCATCGCCCAGATTGCCTATAACGCGGTCGCGTCGATTTTAAAGGCGATCGGGGACTCTAAAACGCCGCTTTATTTTCTGATTTTCTGTTCCTTCCTCAACATCGCATTGGATCTGCTGTTTGTTTTGGCGTTCCATATGGATGTGGCGGGGGTCGCATGGGCTACCATCCTGTCCCAGTTTGTCTCGGCGGCGCTCTGCTTTGTATATATGCGCAGAAAGTATGACGTGCTCCGCTTTACGAAGGGGGACATGGCTGTTGACAGGGAACTGATCGGGGAGTATCTGCGCTACGGCGTGCCGATGGGGGCGACCAGCTGCCTGTTGTCGGTGGGGATGTTCGTCATCACCGGGGTGATCAACTCCTTTGGCTCGACGGTAGTCGCGGCCTATACGGTCGGGAGCAAGGTCGAGAATGTGGCGGTGCTGCTGTTTAACCAGTTTGCTTTTTCCTTCTCGGTTTATACCGGCCAGAATTTTGGAGCGGGGGACAAAAGGCGGATTTATACCGGCGCCAGACAGGCGGCCTTTTTGGTCCTCGGGCTGTCGGTGCTGGCAGGGGTCCTGATGCTGCTGTTTGGACAGTACGTCGCGATGCTGTTTTTGGACGGGGGAGAGACGGAGATCCTGTCGATTGCGTCCGGGATGATTCGGATTGAGGCATTTTTCTATCCGGCGCTGGGGATGATCTGGCTGTACAACTCGGCTCTGCGGGGGATCGGGGAAATCCGACCGACGATTATCTCCTCTGTCATCGAGCTGTTTGCCAAGATCCTGGTTTCGGTGCTGCTCTCCAGGGTCTTAGGCGCGACGGGAATTTGGTTTGCGGCGCCGGTCGGATGGGCGCTGGGCTGCGCCTTCTCGATACTCGTTTTTTACCGCGGGAAGTGGGAGAAACGGCTGCCGGCAAAGCAGGCAGAGCAAGGCTGAAACAGCCGGATGTAAATAAAAGGCTGACGGTGAGAAGCCGCCGGCCTTTTTTGCTGTTTATAGAATCGGAGAAAGGCCCGCCTACGGGAAGGTGTGGAGATCCGGCGCATTGGACAGTTTAGGCAATGTGCACGAACACACAATCTAACTTTCTATCTTCTTTAAACAGTTTGAGACTGGATTTTTTTTGACCGGCATGGTATGATTAAGATACAAAGTAAGATGGGCGCTCTGAGTGCGCCCGTATGCGGGCCGCGCCTACAGGATAGGCAGGCGGCCCTACATAGAAAGGAAGATTATGATGCAGAATATTCCTGTTGTAAAACTTGGCCTGATCGCGGTCAGCCGCGACTGCTTTATCATCTCGCTCTCCGAGCGCCGCAGAGCCGCGATTGCCGCGTCTTGCGCCGCGAAGGGACTGGATATTTATGAGGCAAAGACGACGGTTGAAAACGAAAAGGATATGCTGGCAGCGGTCGAGGAGGTCAAAAACGCCGGATGCAACGCCCTGTGCGTATTCCTCGGCAACTTTGGCCCTGAGACGCCCGAAACCCTGATCGCGAAGTATTTTGACGGCCCGGTGATGTTTGCGGCCGCCGCCGAGGAGACCGGCAAGGACCTGATCAACGGCCGCGGCGACGCCTACTGCGGGATGCTCAACTGTTCGTATAACCTCGGTATGCGCAAAATCCCCGCCTACATTCCCGAATACCCCGTCGGCACGGCGGAAGAAGTCGCGGATATGATCGCCGACTTTATCCCGGTTGCCAGAACGATCCTCGGCCTTTCGAATCTGAAGATCATCACCTTCGGCCCGAGACCTCAGGACTTCTTTGCCTGCAATGCCCCGATCAAGGGACTCTATGAGCTTGGCGTCGAGATCGAGGAGAACTCGGAACTGGACCTGCTCGTTTCTTATAAAGAGCACGCCGGCGATGAAAGAATCCCCGCTGTCATGGAGGACATGAAGAGCGAAATGGGCGAGGGCAAGTACTACGACGACCTGCTGGAGCGGATGGCGCAGTTTGAGCTGACTCTGCTCGACTGGGCAGAAGCGCATAAGGGCGCCAGAAAGTATGTTGCCTTTGCTGACAAGTGCTGGCCCGCATTCCCGTCCCAGTTCGGCTTTGAGCCTTGCTATGTCAACTCCAGGCTGGTCGCGAGAGGAATCCCGGTTTCCTGCGAGGTCGATATCTACGGCGCCCTGTCTGAGTACATCGGCCTATGTGTAACCGGCGACGCTGTTACCCTGCTGGACATCAACAACTCCGTCCCGAAGGATCTGTATGAGGAG